>NZ_CP045393.1:645402-968103 GCF_009363655.1 Roseovarius sp. THAF27 | reverse complement strand
TGGCGGATTCCCTGGGCATCGACCCGTCGCAGGTCCGCATCCTGTCGCCCTATGTGGGCGGCGGCTTCGGCTCCAAGCTCGGCATCGGCCCCGAGGCCGTCGCGGCCGCCGTCGCGGCGCAGAAGCTGGGCCGCCCGGTGCGCGTCGTCATGCCCCGCCAGACCGTCTTCGACGCCGTGCTGCGCCGCTCGGAAACCGAACAGCACCTGCGCCTCGGCGCCACCTCGGACGGCCGGATCACCGCGATCTCGCACGATGACCGCGTCTCGAACCTCGACGACGAAGGCTTCGCCGAGCCGACAAGCCAGGCCTCGCAGTTCCTCTACGCCGCAAAGGGTCTCAGCTTCACCCAGACCGTCGCCCGCATCGCCGCCACGCCCGCAGGCTCGGTCCGCGCCCCCGGCGAGGCCGTGGGGATGCTCGCCTTTGAGGCCGCGATAGACGAACTGGCCGACACCCTGGGCGTCGACCCGCTGACCTTGCGGCTGGACAACCTGCCGCAGACGCACCCGATGAACGACCTGCCCTACAGCGCCACGCGTCTGGCCGACTGCCTGACCGACGGCGCCGAACGCTTCGGCTGGTCGGATCGCTGGGCGCCCGGCACGCGCCGCGAAGGCGACTGGCTGATCGGCATGGGCCTGGCGTCGGCGGCCCGGCTCAACATGCTGATCCAGTCCTCCGCCCGCGTCCGCCTGACCGGCGACCGGGCCATCGTCGAAACCGACATGACCGATATCGGCACCGGCACCTACGCGATCCTGGCGCAGATCACCGCCGAAATGCTGGGCCTTCCGCCCGCGCAGGTCGACGTGCGCCTGGGCGATTCCGACCTGCCCGGTGCCGCAGGCTCGGGCGGCTCCTTCGGCGCCAGCTCCGCCGGCTCGGCCACCTTCCTCGCGGCCAAAAAGCTGCGCGCGCAGATCGCCCAGCGCCTGGGCTGCGCCGAGGACGCCCTGACGCTGCAGGACGGCCGCGCGCGCGGCGACAACCAGGACGCCGCCCTGTCGGACCTCGTCACCGACGAGATCCTGGCCGAGGCGACCATCGAAAGCGGCAAGACCGCCGAAAGCCATTTCTCCGCCGGTTTCGGTGCCCATTACGCCGAAGTTGCGGTCAACGAATGGACCGGCGAGGTCCGCGTGCGGCGCATGCTGGGCGTCATCGCCATGGGCCGCATCCTCAACGAGAAAACCGCCCGCAGCCAGGCCCTGGGCGGCATGATCTGGGGCATCGGCTCGGCCCTGACCGAAGACATGCAGTCCGACCCGCGCGACGGCCATGTCGTGACCCGCGATCTTGCCAACTACCACGTTCCGGCCCATGCCGACGTGCCCGGCGACATGCAGGTCGTGTTCCTGGACGAACGCGACGACTGGGCCAACCCGATCCAGACCAAGGGCATCGGCGAGCTGGGCATCTCCGGCGCCGGCGCCGCCGTCCTCAACGCCATCGCACACGCCACCGGCCATCGCGTCTACGACTTCCCCGCCCTGCCCGACCGGGTGCTTGCGGCCATGGGTGTCTAGACCGGGTCCCGGCCTCCCGCGGCTCCGGCTCAAAAATCGGAAAGCAAGCAGCGCGCGGGCGCGGTCCTCACGCCGGGGCGCGCGTGTCGCAGCAAGCATTACTTGGCCACCGCCGAATCCTAAGCTACTGATTTCATTAGACCCACATCAGATGGCGGCCACGGACTCGTCCATTCTCCAAGCTTATGACGTCCATTTTCGACAAGCATAAGACGCCTAATTTCGAAGGTCGCTGCGGCCGATTATTTGCTGCCGGAACTCGACATCGGGGCGTATTCATACCCGAACGCATCAGACAAAAAAAGACCGCCCCTGCGGGCGGCCTTCAAAAATCGACACGATAACGGGCCGGTAAGGCCCGTTATGTTAAGCGAATAATCTGGTTTCCAAACCGTCGACACGATAGTAGTCCAAGCCGATCTCGGACTTGGTCACCACGGGGCGAACGCCCGACCGTTTCAACCGACCAATGACCTCCCCGATCTGCAGGTCATACTTTTGCGCGATCCTCGCTGTATGTGTAAACTGGGATTTGAAATCAGTCACAATTGCAGGATCGAACCGCGGTATCCTATGACCACCCGGAGGGCATACGACCCAATTGATGGCGAGGCTCACCTCTTTTGGGTATCGGTCCACCAAGCACCAGCCAATGCCCCTCGGGATCTTCAACGCCCCGAATGCCTCTGACGGCGATAGGCCAGGTGTGCAGAATCCAGCATGCCGTTTGACCTCAAGAGGATCGACCCGAAGCGCACCAATCCCGTTCTGACCAGCCAAGCGTACGGTGCGATCGAGAAAACCGCCCAAGATCATATGCAAAACGGTGACTGCCGACACCTTGGCCTTCTCCGCGGCTTTCGAAACCGGCACCAGATCATCCGTCTCGGTATCTCGTGTGGCCGATACCGCATGCAGTTTGCCAACCAGCATGGCAATCTCCTCGCGGTCCACGGCTTTCTGGGTACGCCCCTTCGCGCCCGGCCTCCCATAAAAAATGGGTGTGATTAATCTTTCAGCAAAAAGCTGATCGACGATTGGTCGGGTGCAATTCACTTCTTTACACAGTGAAATCACGTTGACGGTGCGTTTGACGCCGCTTGCAACTTCCCTGCCCTGACCAACTGGGATCGGGTAATGTGCGGGTGGCTTCTCAGGGATCACTCCTGCGGCCACCAAAACGTGGCTGAGTGTGCGCGGGTCAAGGTCCTGCTCTCTGGCCAAGGACGCGACCGTGTGAAGGCGACGCTCAGTGAGCTCGACGCCGAGCACCTTGTATCCGGCCGGAAGTGCAATGTTTTCCGTGATCACCTCTCGGAAGATCCTTGCTATATCACCTGGGTCCTTGAGCGACTTTGAATGCGCCATGGCGTTGTAGAAACACCCGAAGATCTTTCGTGCCCCTGGTGTGCCAGTCGCATCGTCAAACTTACGGAATTGCGCCATGAGCGCTTCCCGAATGCCTACCTCGCCACGCGACGTGAATTCGAAGCCAACGCGCCCCGCGTGATCCCAGTGGTCCGACGTCAGATCCGGGAGTTTTTGGGCCGGCCCGTGGGCGAGCAGCACGCCCAAGAGTTCCGTTGAACGGGTCGCCTGATCAAGTGTCTGTGCGTCCAACCATTTCGGTCCAGCATTCCCATCGAGGCGGCGCACTACATAATCCTGAAGAGGCGAGACCGATCGTTGCCCTGCCCTTTCTATCATCGCCTGAAGTTCATCGCCGCGTTCGGGCACCAGGCGATCAAGTTCATGAAATTTGTCATCCCAGGCAAGAGGTGCCTGACGCAGGAGCGGGATTTCGTGCTGCGGACATGTGCGAACGACGGAAAGCGTCCAAACCCAGCGTCCACGGCGCAAGCCGGCTTGATCGTCCTCCGCCAGGCACGCCGGGCAGAAGACCGTGTACGGGTTGGCGAGGAACTCCGCTGTAACCAACTCACCCCGGAGATCGTAGGTCCGTGTCCCGACGGGGATAGCCGCGTTGGCGCGCAGATCTCCAACGGCAACCCCGGCGATATCGGCCAGACGGCGGAGCGCCGTCTCATCGTTGATCGCCATTTTTTCAGGCCGGATTTCGAAATCGCGAAGGAGCGAGACCACGGGATCCTCGGTATGTAGCATAGCCAAACGTGCGGCATAAGACAGCGGACTCTCTTGGGCATCGAAAGGAAAATGAGGGGCCAGCATCAGCGCACGCCCTGCTCAAACAATTGCTTTTCGCCCAGATCAATTTTGGCCCAATGGCGAGCGAGAAAGACGTTCTGGCCCATGCTGCAGCCTTCCTGCATGCCCCAGCTCTCGGCGAAATGGTTGATGGTCAATTCATTGGCACCGTCCAGGGCCGCCGACTCAAGTGCTGCGAGGATGTTCTCGATGCAGCGACCGAAACGGTTGCGGCTGGCATGTACGAGCCGGTCCACCAAGTCCTCGTCCGAAGGCGGACGTAGGCCAACAGTTTTGCAGAAACTGGCAATGACCTTGTTCAGGGCCTTGCGGTCGGAATGCGGAGAAACATCCGCCAGGGGCAGCCGCCAATAGCGGCGAGAGACCTGCTCATCACATGACGCGATCTGCCAGAGGCTTTCGATGCCACTCATTACGACGCTGACCGCGCCTTCCCCCTGCATGAGATTACGGAAGGTCTTCTGGAACACGTCGGCCTTAAATTTGCTGCCAGCGCCAAACATGTCGTGCGCCTCGTCAATCCAGAGGATGGCGGTACCACGCACTTTGAAATGCTTCCGCGCCTTGTTCATGATGTCGTCCTCGGTGAGCGATCGGGAAACGGAAGGATAGCCACTTGCGTTGAGGATCTCGATCGCGAGGCTTTTGGCCGTGGCCGGGCTGGGCACCCGGACGCCGATCCACGGCTGATGCACCGCATCGCGCGGCTGCAGCGCCGGATGGGTCTTGAGGCCATGAAGGACCAGCGAGGTCTTTCCTCCGCCGGCGGGCTCCACGACCGCGATGCCGCGTGTGTCGCCGGCCTTGTTGAAAAGGCGGGGCTTCGGGAGCAGGTTACCCTGCTCATCGCGCTGCAGCAGCCGGTCCAGGTAGCTCCGGAACTGAGCGTCCCGCGGGGTTGAGAGATACTTGTCTCGCAGCCGATCCACGGCTGCGAGTTTCAAGTTGATGTTGAGATCTGATGCACTCATGGTCATTCGTCCTCCAGGGTCCAATCGTTGCCGACATCAGCCGCATCGGCATCATCGTCAGGCTGATGATCGGAAAATTGGATCGGGCCGAAATTGCCGGAAGCAGAATCTTTTGCACTGGCGTGGTTCTCATCGGCAGTGTCGTCCGAGGGAGATGAGACAGCCGTGGGAAGGCGCGTTCCCCATTCATTCCGCTCCCCGCTATAGGGGTTTTCTTGCTCGGTTTCCGAAGTGTTGAATCCAATGAACAGGCGATCTTCCTCGTAGTCGATACGCTTCTCGGACCAGTCTTCCACGATGAGCCCGACACGGGTCATGGCAGCGCTATTGGTTTCCTTGATGTAGTCGAGCGCTTGGCGGACGACCGCGAAGTCCACCTCGGCGTCGCGGGTGTTTTGAGCCCGGAGCTCTTCAGCGGCGTGAAGCCATTCCTGAGCAGAGACGCCGTGATATCGATCGAACACGGCGGGGATCTCGAACCAGCGTCCGTTCAATTCGGCCCAGATGGCGCCGATATCTTCGGAATACCACCGAACCGACACCTTGCGCTCGTGCGCCCTCGTCATGAACCGGGCCAGGACTTCTGAGTGATAACGGATCCCCAGGATGGTGATCCCCTGCCGCGTCACGGTCCGTTCCCGTTCACTGCCGAAAATCAGGCGACGGCGTCCGAGGTCTGGAGGCGGCTGAACGCCAAATTTTTCGACGAGCCGGTTCCAACAGCCCAGCGGCGTCTCACCATTCAGCCCGCTGTGCGGCGTGCGATGGTAGACGTCAACAACATAGCGAACGAGAACCGAACAAAACTCTTCTGGGTTCAATGCCGCGCGGCTCACAGAATCGTATTCGCCCCGCTCGACGCTGTTGCTGAAAGTACGGCCGCTTAGGCGCGGCATCAGTTGAGTGGCGAAAGTTCCAAAGGCTCGCTCGATACGCGCTTTCATTCTCGGATTTCCCGCCGGTGAATACCCAAAGGTAATCCCCAGATCCGAAATCCTCGCCTGGATCAGGCTTGAGAGGTTGTAGCTCGCACAGTCGGTCACGATGACCGAAGGCCAACCAAACTGGTTCCATGGCGTGAGGCCGCCGCAAGCGTCTCCCCATACCCCTTTGTCGCGCATCATCATCTCGATGACCCGAAGCGCGCTCTGTGAGTTCGGCTGTCGAGAAATGACCATTCCCACGATACAGCGAGTCGCGCAGCAGATAGCCACAGTGATCCACCAGCGCGCTTTTTTCTTGTCGAGACCGAGTGCTTTCTTTTCCTCCTCGGTCAGATGATGGAACAGGCCACCTTCCGACATGAGGGTGATGGCATCGACGGGCCACTCATCAAATTCGACACGCTGCATCGGGCGCGTGATATCGAGCCCCATGCCGACCGGGGCGAACTGCCGGTTCGCCGCTTCACGACCATACCGGGTCAGGGTCATGTCGAAGGGATTGAGCTTCCGGATAGCCTGCCGCACGGTTTCACGGGACGGGCAGACGATTTCCGGCTCGTATGCGGCCCGGCGCCGTTCGTTCTCTGCGAGGAATGCGGTTTTGACCTCCTCGAAGATGAGGCCCTGCGACGGACGCTGGTCGTTGAGATACTTGCCCACGACCTTACCCATGACCATGAGTTCGTCAGCAGACATTCGACGGTCCCGATTGCCGCGCTCAGAGATCCTGTCGTATAGACCTGCCAGACCGAAGCGCCGCTCTTTCCGTTCCCAATCGAGAACAGTCTTCGCGCCGAGCTTTTTCGGCACAAATAGACTATCGCTACCGTCTTCAGGTTGACCTTCCGCCAGTATTTCCCCGGCACGCAGCTTGATTTCTCGCAGGAAAGGTTGAACGGATGCCGCGTTCCGAACGACGTTCTTGGTTTCGTCATCCAACAGTTCCCGGAAGGCTTGAACCGTCGCCAGGCGCATCGCAGCCTTCCGCTTTGCCTTCGCGTCTTTGAGGGAAAGGAGCGCTCCATCAGGCAGAATTCGCTGACGAAGGTGCTCAGGTTGATATTGGTTCGGCGTGTACTCGAAATTGCCGACCGAAAGGTAACGGCTGATCTCGGCGTTGGTCATGACCTGAGGGAGCCCATTGCCTGTCGTAGAGACGAAGATGTGACCATCCTCGCGTGCTTCGAAAAAGCGATAAGGCTGCCCCCCGATGATGATGCCATCGTACTCGGAAAACGAAAATTTGGGCTGAACTGGGCTGGGTTTGGTCGCAATCATTTCTGGATTCTCCTGCGCACGTAGGCCTCGTGAGCGATACGCACCTTGTCGATGAGTTGGAGTTCATGAGAGCGGATCAGGCGAACTAACGCCCGGAAGCCGCGTGCGCCGAGGCCGACTGCCTCGACCAGGTCCATGATTTGGACCGAGGCGACAATCTCACCGACAACACTGCGGGCGCTTGCGTCGGCCTCGGGGTCGGGCCGGCGCATCTCGTGCATGATCTCGGCGTTAAAAAGCTCGATCGGATCCAGGTCACGTTCAGACATGACGACCACTTCGTCGGCGAAGTCCGGCGTGACCTGGGCCGCGATCTGAGCCAACTCGTCCTGCACCTTGGTCTGCCGGCGGCGATACTCAGACTTGACCATGATCGCTCGGCGCTTGCCATCTACCATCACGACACGGAAATCGAAGTGATGGGTCGCGGGTTTGCCGTCAGGCTTTACCCATTGGAACGGGACTTGGTGCTCAAGATCGACAACATCGGGTCGAGCAATGGTCACAAGAGCAACGTTGAGTTCCGTGTTGCTCTCGACGTCCATGGTCCGGCCTTCATCGGACCCGAAGGTGAATTGGCCGGTGAAGTGCTCGCGACGGCCTTTTGCCATGTTTCGGGTCGTCTTCAGTCGTTCGGGCATCACAAGCCCGCCATCTACCATGTACATCATGATCTTTCTCCTAATTGACATGACGGTATCGTTCGCCGGAATGCGCTCCGACGCTGCCAAACGGCTGCGATACTGATTTCTGGTTTCGTTTCTGGAGCCCGACTTTTCAGCTGGCTCCCGGTGCAGGCTTCATGATGTGTCCGCCTGCGGTGTCTCTTGGTCTATCCTGTTTCGGGAACTCTAATGGATTGTCTCCTCATTGTTTTGACCTCGCGCCGCCTGCCGGGCTCCGGCTTGCTCGACTGAAAGGTTGGCTGACTGCCTGTTTCACGAAGAGAAATTCGCGTCCCGGTCAGTGTGATCTACCGTTCAGCCTTCGCTTGAGGCCGAGAAACTACCCACCGCGGCCCATCCGACAACAGCTGATTTTGGCCAAAAAAAGTTTTCCAGATTCGTTATCGTCCAATGAAGAATGAACCCAGGCAGTTTTCCGAATTCATGCAAGCTACTGATACAAAATAGAATATTTTGATCCGAAGATGAATTCTTGGAAACGCCCTCGGAAGTAATTTTTTCTTCGAGTCTGTAGCTCCCCTGAAAACGGCTCCAACCCGGGATACCAAGTGTGGCATTCTCGCCACGCGCCTTCAGAAACAAGTTTTCATAGCGATGGTTCGAAACCCCGGCCGTGGCCCCTCGACGATTCGCTTTGCAGGGAAACAGTAAGTCTCGCGTGTCGATGGTGGTTGTGTAAATGTCGCGGAGCGACCTGGAAGGGTTCGGATGATTCCTGCGTTTCTGTGGAGCCAGCGCTTGCCAAAACTTTATCAGAGACCCGACTTGCTCCGTTGCTGGCCACCTTTTAGATGCATGCCTCCGAATTGATGACTTAGTGCCGTCCGACGGGCGCTACCGCCAGAACACGCGGAACCTTGGTTCGGATATTTTTGTGATGCCGACACAGGTCACAATACCCGGGCAATGGCCGAGGACAGGGTAGTTGGCGACAGCTACATTGACGCTCACCGTTTTCCGGAATGACACGAGCGCCCCGAATAAGTGCCATCTGGATCAGAACGAAAATGGATGCGGAGCGATTTCTCTGCGCAAACTCCCTTGGAGCTTCAGACGCAACCTCACCTCTTTCAAGACACAGGAATTGGAGTTTTGAGTTATTTAGCGATTGCTGCAGCAGGTCGACATATAGTGCCCCAGAGCACATGAGCACACTTTTCGGTTGAGGCCCAACACACATGCTGCGTAGATTGCAAGGGCCGTAAGCCGGTCAAGAACATAGCGATTTTCGCCGCAGCAGAGATTGTTTTGCACTCGGAGAAGGCGAAGGGACGAGAGATTTGCCTTCATCGTTCTTGACCAAAACCAAAGCTGCCGGGCACTTGGTTGTTATCAGAGATCGTTGGCCTCTCTCGAAAAATGGGCGGGAAATAGTCGTTCACTGCGTTTTGCACAGATGGCCGCTCAGCGGGACAAAGCGGAAATCGACCGGCTTTCATCGATGAATACTTGGAAGCAGCAATCTGGTAAATTTCCTCCTAAAGACTCAGGGGAGGAGACCTTATGGCGCGTCAGAGAGAACTAATATCCAACGGCAACCCGATGGAGAAAATCGTCGGGTTCAGCCGCGCGGTGCGAGTGGGAAACTTCATCGCGGTCGGTGGCACAGCGCCAGTCGGCGCAGATGGTCATACGGTGGGCGTCGGCAATGTCTTTAAGCAAACTAAACAGTGCTTTGAGATCATTAAGACGGCACTTGAAGATGCGGGTTCCGGTTTGCAAGACATCGTAAGGACGCGGGTCATCCTAACTGACATTGATAACTGGAAAGAAGCTATAGAAGCGCGAAAGCTCTTCTGTCTCGATGCGCGACCCGTTGACACAATCATGGCAATCAATCGTTTCGTGAATCCCGAATGGCTTGTTGAGATCGAGGTTGACGCGGTGGTCGCCGATTGAGCCCTGGCATACCTCAAGGGCTCTCCGCGAACCTTCGCCGCGGCCCGCGTGAGCGACGGCTGTGCGAGACGGAGCGGATTCTAACACTGATATGTCCAAGGTCCGTTTTGGTGTTGCCAACTATCGAAGGAATGTGTTGGCGTCCCTCGCAACAAGGGAGAATTCATGGATTATTCTGCATTTAGGGAAGGCGAACGCGAGGGGTGGTCAAAACGCGCGCATGTTTACTGCGACGCGACAGCACGCGCGACACTTCAGACTATCCCGAAGCTTTTGGATCACGCCAGGCTGTTCCCAGGCGCAAAAGTATTGGACGCCGGCTGCGGACCTGGCTTTGTCGCAGCGAGTGCAAAACTTCTTGGTGCAGACGTTGAAGGCATCGACTTCTCGGAAGGAATGGTCGAGCAAGCGAAAGACCGGTTCCCAGACATCAATTTCGCCGTGGCCGATGTCGAGGATTTGCCTGCGCGGGACGAAACGTTCGACGCAGTCCTAAGCAACATAGTTCTGTTTCACGTTACCGACCCCAAGAAGGCCATGTCTGAGGCAAGGCGTGTTCTCAAGCCGGATGGGAGGTTTGTGTTCAGCCAATGGCTCGGGCCAGACCGTTCAGAATGCTACAGGCTTTTGTTCGAAGTCTTGGGACGACATGCAGACATGTCGCGTGCCGACCCTGCACCAAACGCGTACATCCTCTCCGATGAAGCAAATGTTTCTGAGATGATGAGAAGCGTGGGTTTCACGAATATCAAATCCGAAATCGTTGAGAATGTTCTGCACGCTCCGGGTCCAAGCTTTTTTGACTTCTTCATGAAGTTCGGTGTTCGCGTGCCACTCATTTTGGAGCGTCAGGAACAGGATGTTCAGAAGGCAATTCAAATGGAAGTCGACGAGGTGACAGCGCCGTATCTTTCAGGGAGAATTTACAAATTGCCTATGCCCAGTGTCGTTTTTTCCGGTCGAGCGACTTAGTGCTCCGAAGGCTATAGCAGCCGTTCGTGTACATCTGCAGCATTTGGGAGGTTTGGGCTCGAAGCCGCCGTTCGCTACTACGTGCATGGATGGCCGCTCTGGGCCGTGAGCATCGACACAAGCGTTTGTGTGAACACCCGTCATCGCGCTTCCACAGGCCTGTATTGCTTTTCATTGGAGCTGTGCGGCCGCCTCCTCGATCATGTCTTGCGCGTATCGCGCTCGCGCCGACAAGCGACGGCCGCAGCGCTCGACGAGCCAGAGATCGTGCCAGCGTCGCTTGGGAAGCTGGGCGATGGAGAGGTTCTCTTTTTCGCTGAAAGCCTCCAAGCCGCTTCGAGGAAGGAGTGTGTACCCGATCCCGTTTGCCACGGCCGCAGGGATCTGACCGATTTGGTTCACTGAACCGCGCACGCTCAGTCGGTCGGCGCCAGGGTAGTCGTCCGGGAAATTCAGCCTCAGCAAGTCGTCGGCATAGCCATATCCGTCGGGATGCGCGATGAAACCGCGAGCCTCGAGGTCGGCGAAAGACACAGGCGTGTCGGCTGCGTCCGCCGGCAGGACGAGACACAGCTCCTCGCGTCCAATACGTTTGCCTTCAAGTCGCGCGTGATTGGGGTCCGCCCAGAGCACGCCCAGGTCGAAGCGTCCTTCCAGAAGCCCTGCCAGAATCTCGGCCTGCGGCGCGGCCGTGAGATGGACGCTCAGGTTGGGTGCGCCGCGCATCCAAGGCAGCAGGATAGGGTAAAGTAGCATCGCGAAGCTGCCGGAACATGCGATGTGAACCGGCCCAGTGTCCGGGTAATCTGCCTCGATGGCGTCGCGCAGATGCTTCTCCTCAGCGCGGCGCGACAGACCGAGATCGAAGACCGCTTCGCCCGCCGGGGTGAGCGTGAAGCTCTTGCCCTGCCGACTGATGAGCCCCTGTCCGACCTGCTGCTCGAGTTTCCTGAGATGCTGACTCACGCCCGGTTGGGTCATGTTCAGACGCGCCGCGGCCTGGGTGAAGTGCCCGGTTTCGCAAAGCGTGGTAAAGGTTTCGAGCCAAGTGGAGTTGAGCATTGGGAGATAAAGATTCATTCTGATTTCTATGTTGATTGATAATTTCACAAAAAAGTGCAGGCGGCCCATATCGGCGTCAACACAACACCAATGGAGATATGAGATGCCCCAGACACCACGCACCTTTTCCCACATCGGCCTGTCCGTTCCGGACCTTGACGCGGCCGTGAAATTCTACTCCGAAGTACTCGGGTTCTACGTCGTGATGGAACCCTCTGAGGCCGTAGAGGACGAGAGCGCCATCGGCATCATGTGCACGGACGTGTTCGGCCGTGGATGGGGCTCGCTGAGGATCGCGCATCTGTCGACCGCCGACGGTTCGGGATCGAGATATTCGAGTTCCCCGGCAGCTATGCGCCCGGGGACAAGCTCGAACACAAGCGCCACGGCACGTTCCACTTCGCGGTACAGGACCCGGACGTCGAAGGTTTGGCCCAACGGATTGTTGAAGCCGGCGGACGGCAGCGTATGCCGATACGCGAGTACTTCCCCGGGATGAAGCCCTACCGGATGGTTTACGTCGAAGACCCATTCGGCATCGTCTTTGAGCTCTACAGCCACAGCTATGAACTCACCTATTCCGCCGGCGCCTACGAGATCAATGCTTCGCGTGAACCAGATGAACAGCGCGAGGGCCGGGCTTAGTGGTCATTGCCAATGCCGAGGTACGCTGGACCAGCTCACGCTCAATTAAGTGGTACGTGAAATTCAGGTATGCAGCACTTGTTCCGTTCTGGGTTTTCCGAAGGGTATGGAACATTACACCCTACCTAAGATCTTCCAGGGAACCAAAGTGCGCCGGTGGTATTTATCACGTGGACAGCATCCTTTTTCCACCATGTTGGTTGTGGGTCGACAATTGCATGGGCACGTATGCCCTTCAAACGGCCACAAGGAGCCAGAAAATGCTGAAACAGATCCTCCCCGCCATCTCCGTCGCAGCCGCCATCGCTGGTGCGCCGGTCTTGGCGCAAGACACCGAAACGCTGCGCGTTGGCATGTCCGGCGGATACTTCCCCTTCACCTTCGTGCGCCAGGACGAATTGCAAGGGTTCGAAGTCGATGTGATGAATGCCGTCGGAGAAGAAGCCGGGCTCGAGATCGAGTTCGAGACGATGTCCTTTTCGGGCCTCATCGGAGCGCTTGAAGCTGAGCGGATCGACACGATCGCAAACCAGATCACGATCACGCCCGAGCGAGAGGCCAAGTTCATCTTCACGCAGCCCTACGTGATTGATGGCGCCCAGGTCGTGACGCGTGAAGGCAACTCGGAGATCGAAAGCGTCGAGGACCTTTCTGGAAAGACCGTTGCCGTCAACCTCGGCTCGAACTTCGAGCAATTGCTGCACGATCTGCCGAACGCCGATGAAATCGACATACGGACGTATGAGTCCAATATAGAGCAGGATACGGCGCTCGGGCGCGTCGATGCCTTTGTGATGGACCGCGTTTCCTCGGCGCAAGTGATCGCGGAGAGCCCTCTCCCGCTGGAACTGGCGGGCGCGCCATTTTCCGAGATCCGCAATGCGCTCCCCTTTCGCAGTGACGAGGCGGGACAGGCCATGCGCGACCGTGTCGATGCCGCGCTGACCAGTTTGCAGGAAGACGGCACGCTGACCGAGATCTCGCACAAGTGGTTCGACAGCGATATCACGAAATCGGCGGAGTGAACTGAACCATGCGGGCACTTGACCTCGACTACATGCTCGGGCTGGTGCCCGTTATCCTGGGCTACGTACCGCTCACCCTGTTCATGGCCGGGGCCGGAATGGTGCTGGCGCTCATCCTCGGGTCGCTTCTGGCGGTTGAACGGGTATTTAAAGTGCCGGTTCTGGACTGGCTGGTGATGCTTTTCATCAGCTTTTTTCGCGGCACACCACTGCTCGTTCAACTCTTCCTGTTCTATTACGGGCTGCCTCAGGTGTTGTCCCTCCTGACCCAGATCAATGGCGTGACCGCGGCGATCATGGGGCTGACGCTCCACTTCTCCGCCTACATGGCAGAGAGCATCCGCGCAGCCATTGCAGGCGTCGACCGCAGCCAATGGGAGGCCGCGCAATCCATCGGTATGACTCAGGGCCAGATGATGCGCAGAATTGTACTTCCGCAAGCAACACGGATCGCCGCGCCGACGCTGGTCAACTACTTCATCGACATGATCAAGGGCACCTCGCTTGCCTTCACTCTGGGCGTGACCGAGATGATGGGCGCAGCGCAGAAGGAGGCGGCCGGGAGCTTCCTCTATTTCGAAGCCTTCCTCGTGGTGGCAATCATCTACTGGATCATCGTTGAGATACTGAATCAAGGTCAGCAACGGCTCGAGATCTGGTTGAACAAAGGATACGTGCGATGATCAAGATCGAGGGATTGACCAAGCGATTCGATGGCACACCAGTGCTGGACAACATCGACCTGACGATCGAGGAGGGTGAGCGCGTCGTCGTGATCGGACCATCGGGCACAGGCAAATCCACCTTGTTGCGCTGCGTCAACTTTCTCGACCGGCCGCAATCCGGCAGCATCTCGATCGGCGGCCTCACGGTGGATACGGCACGTGCATCGCGCGCCGATATCCTTGCCCTTCGGCGCTGCACGGCATTCGTGTTCCAGAACTATGCCCTCTTTGCCAACAAAACCGCCAAGCAGAATATCATGGAGGCGCTGACAACCGTCCAGAAGCGTCCCCGAGACGAGGCCGAGCGTCGCGCAATGGAGGTGCTGGCCGAAACAGGGTTGGCCGAGAAGGCAGACAGCTACCCAGCAGCGCTTTCAGGCGGGCAACAGCAACGCGTCGGGATCGGCCGCGCCATGGCACTTGATGCGTCTCTGATGCTGTTTGACGAGCCGACCTCTGCGCTTGACCCCGAATGGGTGGGAGAAGTCCTCGACCTCATTCGACGGGTGGCCGAGCGTCGTCAGACCATGCTGATTGTAACCCACGAAATGCAGTTCGCGCGCGAGATCGCGGATCGCGTCATATTCATGGATGGGGGGCGTATTGTGGAGCAAGGTCCGCCCGAGGAAGTGCTGGGTCACCCGAGAGATGAGCGGTTGAAGCGTTTTTTGAGAAGAGTGAAGTGAATGCCCAGTCCCAAATGGACGACCTGCATTAAGTATCAGATGCCACATCGCATTTGCGTACCTGGTTGTTTGATATGAGGAACAGGTTTGAAAGATAGCCGGTAGACGCTTTTTTAGGATGCCTAAATTTCCATGTAAAATATTCCCGCGTTGCCATTCACTTGGGTTGCGATCAGCGCCATCAGTGACCCAACCACGACTTCGACCAACAAAGCTACTTGAGCTTTGAGCGCGCGGTCGACTTGCGTTACAAGGACGTCTCTTCACGCCCTGTCGCCAGGTACTTCCTGATAGCCGGGTCGATCTTGCGGCTATCCGCCTCGTAGATCCCGCAGGACCGCAGTACGTCGCGTGTGGATCTGTAGTCGCTCACGCGCTTCCACACAACGTCCGAGGCAAAGGGCGTCCGGCGAGGCAAGGACGCCAGGAAGGACATCTTTCCGAACAACAACTGTTTGTTGTGCCGGTGGGGCGGAATCAGGATCGACATCGTGAACGCGCCTTCGTTCTTTTCCTCGAAATCGATCACGAATATCCGCCCACTATGATAGGCCGCCTTGCCGTCGCACCGAGTCCAGCGGCGGGCGCTGGTGGCCGAGTCCGGCATGGTTTCGATAAGCCGTGTGTGCACGAGACCATCGCGCTCATCAAGAAACGCGGTATTCACCACGATGCTGCCAGGAGCCGCCGGAGATAGGAAATGCACTTGATACGTGCCCAACAGTGGACGCAGTTTGGGAAGGTCGCCGGGAAAAGCCACAGCGAACGGATCCTTGCGCCTGTCCGAAAGGGATCGCTGCCGCCTTGTGACCGCGTCGACCAGCCTGTCATGGGGGCCCAACAACTGCGCATCGTCCAGGCCAAAATACGTGCTGATCCTGCGCAGGTTATGCGCCGAAGGTCTTGCGCGCCCCGCCAGATACTTGCTGAATTGTTGGTGATTGATCCCGATCTCGCGACAGACCTGAGCGACCGAGGGTTTCTCGGCACAAAGATATCGCAGGTTCTCGGCAAGATGCTCTGTCATGAAACTTCGTCCGCAAGTCGCTTAAGGTCGCTCAAGAAAGCATAAGGCCGCTGAGTTGTTTTGCAAAAGGATTCGGCCGATCCCTTTGCAAACGAGGACGCAATGGGAGACCCCGACATGAACAAGCAACAGTATCTCAGCCTACTCGAGACCCGCCTAATTTCGCGCCAGATGGGGCGTCGTGACTTCATGCGCGGTGCATTGGCCACAGGTCTTGGTGTGGCTGCCGCAACCGGCCTCGCAGACCGCGCCGTCGCCGCCACGCCGCAAAAGGGTGGCATGCTGACCGTCGGCATCGGCCATGGGGCCACGACCGACACGCTGGACCCAGGTAGGCTCGAGGCAGGATTCCTTATCCCTCTGGCTCTCGGTGTAAACGGTTATCTGACCGAGATCGATGCCAACAGTGCCGTGCGACCCTCCATCGCCGAATCCTGGGAGGCGTCGCCGGATGCAAAGGCATGGACGTTCAAACTCCGCCAAGGGGTCGAATTCCATAACGGCAAGCCGGTTACCGTCGAAGATGTCATCGCCTCCATAAACTACCATCGTGGCGAGCAGTCCGAGTCCGCGGGAGCGCCTCTGGTGGCCAACGTCACGGAAATCCGCGCCGATGGGTCAGATACAGTCATTTTCGAACTCGACGCCGGCAACGCGGATTTTCCGGCAGCCCTCAGCGATTATCACTTTCCGATCCTGCCGTCTGCGGACGGCGAGATCGACTGGCAGTCCGGAATCGGCTGCGGCGCGTACCGTCTGGACAATTTCGATCCGGGCGTCTCGGCGGACCTGTCCCGTTTCGAAAATCATTGGACAGATGCCGTCGGACACGTCGAAAACTGGCGCCTGCTGACCCTGCTGGACACCAACGCCCGAATGACCGCCGCAGTCTCTGGCGACGTGGATATCATCAACAAGGTCGACCTGAAGACAGCAACACTCTTCGCCAGGAAACCGGGGATCAACCTTCACTCTGTCGCGGGCACCCAGCATTATTCCTTCCCGATGTTGACCAACACATCGCCCTTCGACGACAACAACGTCCGCCAGGCGATAAAGTGGGGCATCGACCGCGAGGAACTGGTCGAAAAGATCCTCTTTGGCTACGGCGGCGTGGGCAATGACCACCCCATCGGCTCGGGTCAAAGGTTCTTCAATACCGATCTGGAGCAGAAAACCTATGACCCCGACAAGGCGAAGCACTTCCTGAAACAGGCCGGTCTCGACAGCCTGGATGTCCGGCTTTCCGCCTCCGATGCTGCCTTCCCCGGGGCAATTGACGCAGCTCTCCTGATCCAGAACTCGGCCAAGGAATGTGGCATCAACGTCGAGGTCTCGCGCGAGCCCAACGACGGGTACTGGAGCGACATCTGGAAGAAAGCTCCCTGGTGCGCGAGTTACTGGGCCGGTCGTCCAGTCGAGGATCTGATGTTCTCTCTCGCCTTCAAGTCCGGGGTGTCGTGGAACGAAAGTTTGTGGTCCAACGAGCGATTCGATGCTCTGCTGGTCGAGGCCCGGGCCGAGCTTGATGAGGCCAAGCGCCGCGAGATGTATTTCGAAATGCAGGACATCGTCGCCAACAAGGGCGGCGTCGCCATACCGATGTTCGCCTCATACGTGTTTGCCACCGGCGACACGGTAGGAACGCCCGACACATTCGCCTCGAACCAAGACCTCGACGGTGCGAAGTTCATGGAGCGGTGGTGGAAGGTCTGAAAATCGGCCACGTTTTGAACAAAGTGACCGGCCGGTAGCAAACCCGGCCGGTGCGGCCCTGACAAGTTGGGCCGCAAGACATGAGACAAGACAGAAACAGGGGCCGGTGATGAAGCTCTTCATGGCGACGCTATCGACCGAGACGAACACGTTCTCGCCCATGCCGACGGCCATGTCCGGCTTCGAGGAGTTTTACCTGCGCCACGGCACGGCGACGCAAGATCCGCCCAACCTGATGACCGAGGCGCTACACCTGTGGCGCAGGCGCGCCGAAGCCCTGGGGTGGGAGGTGACGGAAAGCCTCGCCGCGATTGCCGAGCCCGCCGGGCCGACCGTCGCCTCCACCTATGATGCGCTACGGGGCGAGATCCTGTCGGATCTTGAGCAGGCCGGCGGGGCCGACGTGATCCTGCTGCAACTGCATGGCGCGATGGTTGCCCAACACGTCGAGGATTGCGAGGGCGACATCCTGCAGGCCGTGCGCAACCTTTGCCCTGATGCCATCATCGGCGTCAGCCTCGATCTGCATTGTCACCTGACCGACGCGATGCTCTCGGCAGCGAACTTGATCGTGACGTTCAAGGAATATCCGCACGACGACGCGGCCCCGCGTGCGCGGGAGCTTTTCGATCTGGCGCTTCGGATGACGCGCGAGGAAATCAGCCCCGTCAGCAGCATGTTCGATTGCCGAATGCTGGGCCTTTACCTGACCAAGGAAGGCGAGATGCAAGAGGTCGTACGCGAAATGCACGCTCTTGAAGCGCAGCCGGGCATTCTGTCTGTCTCTTTGGCCCACGGCTTTCCCTGGGCTGACGTAGCCGATGTCGGGACCCGTGTTCTGGTCATCACGGATAATGATGCCGAGCTTGCTGCGCGGACGGCCGAGAATTTCGGCAAGGCATTCTTTGCCCGGCGCGATGCTGTCAACGCTTCATACCCGGACCTCGACACGGCATTAGACCGCGCGATGACGTCGACTGACGGACCAATCGTTCTGGCCGACATGGGCGACAATTCGGGCGCGGGCGCGCCCGGCGACGCGACCTTCGTACTGCGTGAGCTTCTAAAGCGCGGACTTTCGGACGTGGCGGCAGGGTTCTACTGGGATCCGGTCGTGCTGCGCATCTGCAAGGATGCGGGTCGTGGCGCACGGTTGTCACTTCGGCTCGGCGGCAAGGTCGGGCCGGATTCGGGCGATCCAGTCGATATAGACGCCGAGGTGGTGCATGTCGCGTCAGGCCTTGGTCAGCACCTTGGCGAAGGTCTGGAGCCGCTGGGTACAATTGTCTGGCTGCGCCTCGCAAACGGCGTCGACCTGCTGGTCAATGATCTGCGCACGCAGGTTTATCACCCCGAGGCGTTCGAACAGATGGGCATTCGGCTTGCCACAAAAAAGCTGGTGGTGGTGAAATCAACCTTTCATTTCTATGCTCCGTTCCGGGCCGTAGCCAAACGCGTCATCCAGGCCGCGACGCCCGGCGGCGCGTCGCCTGACTTCACGACATTCAGATACCTTGGCCCTGGCTCCGAATGCTGGCCGTTCGTGGATAACCCTTTCGAAACTGCAAAAAACAATCTTTCAAATACGTATGATGTGGATCAGTCTGCAGTTTGAAGAAGTTGCAGTAGGTAGGAGGCTGGCCTTCAGCCAAATTGGCGCGCTCAGCTTGCAGTGAGTTTTGGCGGGCTGAAGACCGAAACCTGCTTCGATGTGAGGCGGCTCGAACTTTTGAGCCGGCAAGCCGCATCATGCTGCCAAGCCTATCTCGCCGGCAATCTGATACTGACGCACGAGCGGTCTTTCTGCCGAGTTCGCTTCCAGTCCGGGCCAGACCCGTTGGCGAACAATGCTCCGATCCGTCACCGGTTCGTCTTGTCCATCAGACGCGCGAGACCTGCTGGGCGAGCTGCGCCCTGAGAAAGGCGACATTCACCGCCAGCCCCGGCAGGAGCCCCTGGAACAATCGGACGACCGAGAGAACCTCAGCCAGAACTGCATCCTCGCGCGCAGCGGCCTGAAGCGCGCCGGGCGTCAAGCCGGTGGGGTTGGGCAAGGCAAGGGCCAGGTCGGTCGCGGCCCGGTGAACGGTCAGTACCGCATTGGAGTAGCCCGGCCCGGTCACCGCCAGCTTCAGGTCGGTCCACGCGGGGGCAAAGTAGCTCGGCCAGCGGGCAAAGGCGCGGTAATCGGTGTTCACGAAGGGGAGGCCGAGCGTCTCGCGGATATCCGCATAGACCGCCGCCGTCGACGGATCGGCATGATGCGCTTCCATCAGGGCGGGTCTGTCGCCAGCCGAAACGGGCGTTTGCCGTGGCTCGAGCGGGCCCTGCCCCGGCCAGTCGTGACCCTCCAAAAGCAGCCGGGCCACCGTGGCCATCAGGACATAGGGCATGTTGCCGTCGGAAAAGACCTCGTTGCAGGCGCGGATCTCATCCAGTTCGCGGCGGCCATAGCCGATGTGTTCCAGACGCGGCAGGATGCCGGGCGGGTCCAGCTTTGCGGCTTCGGCTTCCGCGGTGTCCCGCAGAGACTGGCAGGCCGACGCAAACGCCTCCGATCCGACGACGGGTTCCAGCGCCGCCCAGAGGCTGTCGTAGAATTTCGGATAATGCGCGAATGCCATCGCGACGACACCCATCCATGGGACGCCGAGGCCACGTTTGGTGCGTGCGTAGACGTCCCCCAGGGCGCCGCCGGCCTCGTGTTCCGGGACGGGATGGATTTCGGGCACCGGGTCCGGTTTCAGTCGTGGCAGGTCACTGGCCATCGGAGGAAAGCTCCTTCGGCAGGCCCTCGCTCCATTTGCGGAGCTCATCGAGAAAGCCAAGGGCCGAGATGCCGAACTCCGTGATCTCGTAATGCACCGAGACCGGCGAGGTATCGAGAACCTCGCGCCGCACCAGCCCCTGCGCCTCCAGTTGCCGCAGCCGTTCGGTGATCATCTTCTTCGAAGCCCCGCCCACCATGCGGGCCAGGTCGTTGAAGCGCACCGGCCCGTCCTTGAGGTGCCACAGGATCGAACCGGTCCACTTTCCGCCGATGATCCGCATACCGCGTTCGATGGCGCAGGGTTCGACACAGGCGTCGCGGACATGCCGGCGGCCTTTCTCGTCCTCTTCCACTCTCGCGTCCATGGCGTGCCTCAGGTGCTCAATTAAAGGTTACCAAAAGTATACTGGTTGCTTTTGGTTCTTTGCGCTCCCAACCTCTTCACAACATGGCTGCAAGTCAAGCGGCAACGGAACACGAACAAAGGACCGACCACATGACCAAGATCCTCATCCTGAACGGCGCACAGCCTTATGGGTTCGCCCCCGGCGGCCTGAACGCCACGCTGGCCGGGCGCGCGAAGGACCGGCTGGAGGCGCAGGGCCACGACGTGCGCCTGACCACCGTCGCAGACGGCTACGACGTCGAGGCGGAGGTCGAAAGCCACCGCTGGGCCGACACCGTGATCCTGCAATTTCCGATCAACTGGATGGGTGTGCCTTGGACGTTCAAAAAATACATGGACGAGGTCTATACGGCGGGCATGGACGGGCGCCTCTGCGCGGGCGATGGCCGCACTGCCGAGGCGCCCAAAGCGAGTTATGGCATGGGCGGCGCCCTGACTGGCACGCGCTACATGATTTCGGCCACGTTCAACGCGCCGAGCGAGGCTTTCGACGACCCCGCCCAACCGTTCTTCGAAGGCATGTCGATGGATGACCTTCTGCGGCCGGTGCACCTGAACGCCAAGTTCTTCGGCATGACGCCCCAGCCCAGTTTCGGCGCGTTCGACGTGATGAAGAACCCGCAGGTCGATGCCGATCTCGTCCGGTTCGACGCCTATCTCGACAGCCTGTTCGCGGAGGTCGGCCATGTCGCGGCCTGATATCGTTCTCTACACCGCCAATACGATGAACGGCTGGAAGCCGCTGATCTTCCTGCATGAGGCCGAGGTCGACTACGATCTGGTGAACGTCGACTTCTCGAAGAAGGAGCAGCACGCGCCCGACTACGTGAAGATGAACCCCAACGGCAAGATCCCGACGATCTATGACCGGGCCGAGGACCGCGCGACCTTCGAGTCCGGGGCGATCCTGTGGCACCTCGCCGAAAAATACGGACGGTTCCTGTCCTCCGATCCGGTCGAGCGGTCGGAAACCCTGCAATGGCTGTTCTTCCAGGTCGGCCATATCGGGCCGATGATGGGCCAGGCGATGTTTTTCCAGCGCATCGCCAAGCCCAACGGTGACGAGGTGCCCTATGCCATCAACCGCTACGTCACCGAAAGCCGCCGACTGCTCGAGGTGCTCGACACGCGTCTTCAGGGCCGCGACTGGCTGGTGGGCGATGATCTGTCGATCGCCGATATGGCGACATATCCCTGGGCGCGCAGCCATTTCTGGGCCACGGTGAACGTCGATGGGTTGGCGAACCTGCAGGCGTGGTTCGACCGGCTCGACGCACGGCCCAAGACCCAGGCCGCGCTGCAACTGCCCAAACCGCGGCCCTCGGCCTTTGGCGAGGGCGATGTCGAGGCCGCGACATCGGCCAATGCCGCCCGCTTCAAGGAGTAGGACAATGCCAATTCGTGTGGATATCGTCTCGGACGTGGTCTGCCCCTGGTGCGTGATCGGGTATCGTCAGCTGGCCAGCGCGGCCGAGGCGCGGCAAGCCCCGCTCGAGCCTTACTGGCACCCGTTCGAGCTTAACCCCGGCATGGCCGAAGAGGGCGAGAACCTGCGCGAGCACCTCGCCGCCAAGTACGGCACGACGGCAGAGGACTCTCGCAAGGCACGGGACCGGCTGACGGCGCTTGGCGCCGCGCTTGGCTTCACGTTCAACTACGCCGATGACATGCGCATGTGGAACACTTTCCGTGCCCATCAGCTGATCGACTGGGCCGGTGATCACGGCAAGGGGCATGACGTCAAGATGGCGCTTTTCGCGGCGTTCTTTACCGAGCGGCGCAACGTGTCGGACATGGATGTGCTGGCCGAGGTGGCCGCCTCCGTCGGGCTCGACCGCGACGCGGCGCGCACCGTGCTGGAACGCGGCGACCGGGCGGCGGTGGTCAGGGAGAAGGAACGCTTCTGGACATCGCGCGGCATCACAGGCGTTCCCGCCTTGGTCTTCCAGCGCCAGCACGTTGTGGTCGGCGCGCAGGGCGAGGCGGCCTATGGCCAGATATTGGACCAACTCGGCGCGGCGCAAACGGCATGAGGCCGGTCGCGCCCGCGCCCCGATAACCACGGCCATCGACAGGAGGAGACGATGAGCAAGGCACAAGTGATCCACCAGCTGGGCCCGCCAAGCGCGATGCAATGGGAAGACTGGCCCGTGCCGGACCCGGCCCCCGGAGAGGTTCGCCTGCGGCACACCGCGGTGGGCGTGAATTACGCCGACACCTACCACCGGGGCGGCATCTCGCACCCCTGGCCGGTGCCCGAGCCGCCCGTCGTGATCGGGTTCGAGGGCGTCGGCATCGTAGAAGGCGTGGGCGACGGGGTGACGGAGTTCCAGTCTGGTGATCGTGTCGCCTATGGCATCCCGCCGCTCGGCAGTTATTCCGAGGTTCGCAACTACCCCGCCGACAAGCTTCTGCACCTGCCCGATGGGCTGGACGAGCGCGAGGTCGCAGCCCTTCTGATGAAGGGGATGACGGCCCATTACCTGCTGCACCGCACCTACAAGGTGCAGCCGGGCGACACCATTCTCGTTCATGCGGCCGCCGGGGGCATGGGCCTGATCCTTTGCCAGTGGGCCAAGGCCCTCGACGCGACGGTGGTCGGTACCGTCTCGACCCCCGAAAAGGCCGAAGCGGCGCGCGCGGCGGGCTGTCATTATCCGGTCGTCCGGTCGGAACAGAGCTTCGTCGACGTGGTACGAGAGGTGACAGACGGCGAGGGCTGTGCGGTGGTCTACGAGGCGATCGGCAAGGACACGTTGCAGCAATCGCTCGACAGCCTTCGGCCGATGGGTGTCTGCGCGGCCTATGGTCATGTCTCCGGTCCGCCCGACCCGGTCGACATCATCCAAGATCTCGGCCGGCGTGGTTCGCTTTTCATCACGCGGCCGGCGATCATGCACTACGTCGCCAAAAGATCCGACCTGGAATGGACCGCCGGTGACCTGTTCAAGGCCATAGGCGACGGGCTGCTCGACGCCAATATCAACTATGAATACCCGCTTAAGGACGCCGTGAAAACTCATGAAGCCATCGAATCCGGCAAGACGTTGGGCGCGACGGTGCTGATCCCGTGAGCCTTGCCGGCATCAAGGCCCTGATCTTCATCGCTTTACACGATGTGATCAAGCGGTAGCCGTGTCTTTGGGACATTGTTGTTTGTGCGATTCCCCCGAATCTGCGGACGCAAGTCGAACATACAGCGGACACTCGCGCCGCCTGCGGCGAATGGCAATATTCCACCAACCTGCTTGAGCGACGCAGACGACCAAAAATAATCCATTGAGCTTCGCGCCGCGAACCGTAGGTTTGTCAATTGATATGTCGTCCTGACGCACCGCGCAGGATAGTTCGATGGTTTCGCTTCTCTCGATGACAAAGGCTGATGCGAAAATCCACGCCGAACGCTAATGTGAAAGAACCTGCCACCACGTTCAGGAAGGCGCGAATGCCCGAACAAACGCGAGCCGCCATACATCGGTCACCTGCACCGCGCAAATATGCCCCATCCGCCAAACGCGCGGCTCGCACCTCGGAAGCGCGTGAACGAATTCGGCATGCCGCTTGGCATGCTTTTTCCACACAAGGGCTCGACGCTGCCTCGATCGCCGGGATCGTGCGGAAGAGCGGCGTCTCGACCGGTAGCTTCTATAACCATTTCGGTTCCAAGGAGGCTCTGTTCGAGGCCTTCCTTCAGGACCTCACCGAACAGGTTCGCGACCTGACGGCGCGCGCTCGGGCCAAAGCAGACGACCTGGAGACCATGCTACGCATCTCCTTCGAGGCGTTACTTGAGCATATTGTTTCTATCGAAGGCGCACGCGGCTTCATCGAACGCAACCAGCACCATGTGCGTGCCTCGCTTCACCAGTTTGACTCAATGGAGCAGATGCTCGAGGACCTGCGGCGTGACGTGGCACGGGGGGCGGGCCGTTCCCTGTCGGCGCAGGAGCTCGACCTCGTTGCCCGGATGATTTTTGCGATGGGTCTCGAGACCATCCTGCAACTGGATGAACGTCCGGGGCCATCCAGTTCCGAAGCGGCCGCTCTGATGACTGCAATGATCGTGCGTGGCGTCGGCGGCTTGGGGCTTGCAAAAACTTGAGAGATCTATCAAATTTGTACGGCTGGCGACATCCTTTCATGGAGTGCGCCGCCACGACTTGATGCGGAGCGACACTCATGGAGAACACCCTGGCCCTCATGCGCGATGCGGCATTGGCCGAACGCATCCCGGACGCTGCCGTGCGTCGGCGACGTTTGGACGCGCTGCGCAATATGGTAAAGAAGAACCGGGCCGAGATCGCGCGCGCGATCGACACGGATTTTGGCGGTCGACCAGCGCATGAGACCGAGATCCTGGAGATCGTGCCACTGCTGGGTGCGATCCGGCATGCCCGGTCTCATGTTGCCCGCTGGATGCGGGACGAGCGGCGCCCGCCCTCACTCGCATTCCGCGGCGGGCGGGCCTGGGTGCGGCACGAGCCGCTGGGCGTTGTCGGCATCGTTTCGCCCTGGAACTTCCCTCTTTATCTCTGCCTCGGTCCGCTGGTGGATGCGCTCGCGGCAGGGAACCGCGCGATGATCAAGCCGTCGGAGCTGACGCCTCGTTTTTCCGAGCTGCTTGAAGAGCTCGTCCGCAAGACTTTCGAGTCGGATGAAGTCGCGGTGATCATGGGCGATGTGGATGTGGCACGCGCGTTCACCGCGTTGCCCTTCGATCATCTGGTGTTCACCGGCTCTACCACCGTCGGACGCCATGTCATGCGTGCGGCGGCCGAGAACCTGACGCCGGTGACGCTGGAACTGGGGGGCAAATCGCCCGCTATCGTGACCGAGGGCTATTCCCTCCACGCGGCAGCGCAGGCGATCGCGCAGGGCAAGTTCCTGAACGCCGGGCAGATTTGCATCGCGCCTGATTACGCGCTCGTGCCGGCCGGCCAGGAAGAGGCACTCGCCCGTGCGGTGCTCGCAGCCGCAGAGGGGAGCTATCCCGCTGCATCTGCCGCGCGCGACTATGCCAGCATCATCACAGAGCGGCATCGCAGCCGGCTCGAAGACGCCGTCGCCGAGGCCGAGAAGGCTGGCGCGCGTGTCCTGAGCGCCCAAGGGAACTGGGGAGGAAGGATGCCACCGACCGTGGTAATCGGGGCGCCCGAACAGGGCGTGCTGATGACGGAGGAGATTTTCGGCCCCGTGCTTCCCATCGTTCCTTATCGCAACCTGGAGGACGCGCTGACCATCGTGAACCGCCGCGACCGGCCGCTTGCGCTTTATGCTTTCGCGAAGGATCGGAAAACCCAACGGCGCATCCTCGATCGCGTCATCTCCGGCGGTGTGACCCTCAACGGCACGATTGCGCACATCGCGCAGGAGAACCTTCCCTTCGGCGGTGTCGGGGCGAGCGGCATGGGCGCCTACCACGGACGCGACGGGTTCCGGCGACTAAGCCATGCGCGCTCCGTCTTCCGCCCCGGGCCGGTCGATGCCTTCGCTCTGTTGCGTCCCCCCTTCGGGCGGTTCGCCGAGTTTGCCATCCGAACCTTCGGCCGCTGAGGAGATCGTCATGACGGAGATCACGGGACGCACGGCACTGATCACCGGGGGCGCCTCGGGCATCGGGCTCTTGATGGGCCGGATGCTTCTGGAACGCGGCGCGGCGCGCCTGATCGTCTGGGATGTAAGCTTAGCCAATATCGAGGCGGCGCGGGCCAGTCTCGCCCCCTTAGGCGCCGTCGCCTTCGACCGCGTAGACGTATCGGACACCGAGGCCGTTCTCGCCGCCGTCGCCAGGCTGGAGGCCGATGGAACAGAGATTGACCTGCTGATCAATAACGCGGGGATCGTGGTGGGCAAGCCCTTCCTCGAACATGGACACGCCGATATTGATCGAACCATTGCGATCAACACGGGAGCGCTGATGCATCTGACGCGCGCTCTACTGCCCGGCATGGTAGCGCATGGCCGGGGACACGTAGTCAATGTTGCCTCGGCAGCGGCGCTCGTTTCAAATCCGAACATGAGCGTCTACGCCGCCAGCAAGTGGGCGGTCATGGGCTGGTCGGATTCTCTCCGACAAGAGTTGGAGCGGTCAGCCACCGGCGTCCGCGTCACAACCGTGCTGCCATATTACATCCACACCGGCATGTTCGACGGGGTGCGCTCGCGCGTCATTCCGATCCTCCAGCCCGAAGATGTCGCGCGCTGCATCCTTCGGGCGTTGGAGCGCAACGCGGTCTTCCTCCACATGCCGGGCATCGTGCGTCTTCTGCCGCTCTTGAGGGGCCTTTTGCCGACAAGAGCGCTCGATTTCGTCCTCAACCGCATCTTCGGCGTGGCCAGCAGCATGGACACGTTCAAAGGGCGCGACGGCGCTGCGCAGGAGCTGCGCGAACCCAACGGCGGGCGGTCTTGAGGCGCCTCACACAAACGGTGTGGGTCGCCTTCGTATCGACTTCGCTGGATCTCTCGGGGCGCAGATCGCCCTCGCATGATTGGACGCGCGCGTTCCGCAAAATGTAACCCAGATCACAATGCGGGAACGCGCCCGCGCTTCGTCAACAGGCGCGAGGGCTGGCGATCGTCCTCACCCCAGTCTGATAAAACAACGCAATGTCGTCAAAACGTGTTGGCAATTTTGATTTGGCTGCTGAACGGCAGAGCTTGTTGGATTTTTTAGAATCTAAAGCGCAAGAATGAGACCTTCGCAGCGCTCAGGACGAGCGGCGGCCTTGCGGCCAAACCCGCTGTTGCACGAAGCGGTGTGAGTGCCCGCTGTCAATATCATTGCCGTGAAATTGACTTTAGACCGAGAAGCACCGCAGCGCCTATCATGAAGCCACCGCCGATGCGCTCCACCCAGACGCGCGCATCCCCTTTGAACCGCGCGACAATCCAGCTCGACCCAAGGCCATATGCGGAGAGAAACAGTCCATCCATGACAATATAAGTCGCAGAAAGGATCAGAAACTGCGACCAGAAGGCAGCATCCGCTGCGATGAATTGCGGGAAGAGGGCGGCGAAGAAAACGACTGCTTTCGGGTTGGCGGCAGACGTGATGAAACCTTGAATCCAAAGCGCCTTGAGCGAAGATTTCTCTCGGCGTGCTTGTTGAGATGTGTCATCTGGTTTAGCTCGTCGGATCATCCGAATGCCAAGCCAGATCAGGTATACAACTCCGGCCCACTTAATGACGGAGAGGGCCGTCGCGGAAGCGGCTATGATCGCGGCAAGCCCCAAACCTGCAGCCAGCATTTGAAGGGCATTTGCCGAAAGATCACCCGCAGCGGTTGCGAGAGAGCGCTGAAATCCATGAACTCCGCTATTCGACAGCATCAGCAGTTGGCTTGGCCCCGGTGTGCTCATAAGAGCCAGGACGGTCAGAAGATAAATGGTCCATGTTTCGATTGGCATGAGTCAACTCACTTCATTTTGGGACACACCGTTGCTGGAAAAGCAGCAAGATGCAACACGGGGCTTACTTTTGCGCTATCGACGCCGAGAGCCGACATTTATACTCGGCGCAGCGTTGGTGACTTTGGGCTCAGAGCTGTGTTCGCCGCATTCTGGTTAATTGGCTGCTTTGGACCTCCTGCAACTGCATGCAGTTCAGAAATCTCGGTGATGTTCTAAGCTGCGAAACTTGCCCCTCAGTCGGGAAAATGGGCTAAACCTGCAGCCCGTTTGCCCTTTTCACAAAGCCATCGAGTGCCTGTTGGGGTTCGATACGTTTCCTCACAAAATACCAGTCCACGCAGCCATCCAGATACTTCTTCGCAGGCCCCTTGAACGGGCGTAGGAAGTCTTTCATGCGCGAATGCAGTGCATTGACATTTTGGATGTGAAAGCTCTGCCCTATCTTGCGGGCGCCCGGTTTGGAGCCCAGCACAAAGTGGGAGATCCCGGAGGCCTGAGCGAACCTGGCATAGGCCGACAAACCGTCCGAGCAGAGGGCGGCATCCCGGCGAATAATAGGAGACAGACACTGGTAGATCGTCCGGTCCCGACGATCCGGAAGACGCTCTGCAAAGCGGTTCCCGGACCGGTCCATGGCCGTCAGCACTGGCAGCCTCCACTTGCTGAGGCCGCGTTTCATCAACGTTCCGGTCAGCTTGTATTCATACCAACGCAGGCGCGGCGGCTTGGGGTATTGAGCCGGGTCTCGCTGATGGAGTACCCATTCCCGGCTGCCTTTACGGCTCTCACGGACAAAGGTCTCGTCCAACTCTACAATTCCACTGAGAGGTTCGATGCTCTGAGACAGAGAGCGCTGGATGATCTGCCGCCAACGCCAGACAGTGTCATTACTGATGCTTAACTCTTTGGCCAGTTGGCGCACGGAGCCCGGGATTGGTGAGGCAAACATGTCCTGGACAACCCGGTAGAATAGATCGAGCCTTTGAATACGGGCGATCGAACTGTCTGTTCTCCCGTTGTAGGTCTTGCGGCATTGGGAACAACGATACCGCTGTGTTCCGGTTCGTGTGCGCCCCCATTTCTGTTTGTCTGCGGCGCTGCAATGGGGGCAACTGGCGTCTCTTGCCTTTTGGTCGATGACCCCAAGGGCGGCATTCTGCGCAGTCATGTCCTGCACTGACCGTATTAGAGCTTCCGTCTGATCGGGCGTGAGACCATGCAGTCGTTTCAGCAGGTTTTCGAAGGATTTCTGTTTCATATGACCTCTGCATGCAAATTGCAGAGGCTATATTGGCCTTTTTCTCAAGATCTGAATCCAACCAACACGCGATGAAGGCATCTCGTAAAACAATGTCACCTGTGATGCGCTTTCGGCTACTGGCGGGAGGGAAAGGCGCTGGTCGGTAACTATGCTCCGTCTTGCTCGACCGGCAGCCGGTTTCGTACCAGTTCCAGGAACCATTCGACGCCCGGGACGAGCGCCGCGTCGTTAAAATCGAATTCGGGGCTGTGGAGTGGGGCGCTGTCTCCGTTTCCGATGTTGAAGAACGCGCCCGGTGCGATCCTGAGGGCCTGTGCGAAATCCTCGGACGCGCCCATGCGCGGCGCCTCGCCGTCCACGTGCTCGGCGCCGAACACGGTCGCGGCGGCGTTCAAGCCGTGATCGGTGGCGGCGGGATCATTGACCAGTGGCACGAACACGCGCTCGTACTGGATCTCGACCTCGCAGCCATGCGCGGCGGCCACGCCTTGGGCGACCTGGCGCAGGGCTGCCTCGACCTGATGGCTCACATCGTCACTGAAGTGGCGGCAGTCGCCCTCGATGCGCGCCTCGCTCGCGATGGCGTTCTTGATGTTGTCGCCCTCGATGCCCGTGACCGAGACCACGGCGAGGTTCGCGGGGTCGATTGTGCGCGAGACGATCGTCTGCAATGCGCCGACGATCGCGCAGGCGCAGACGATCGCGTCGCGGCAATCGTGAGGGCGTGAGGCGTGTCCGCCGCGTCCGCGCACGACGATGCTGAACCCGTCCTCGGCTCCCATGAAAGCGCCCGGTCGCGTCTCGAACGACCCCACTGGCAGACCCGGCTTATTGTGCAGGCCATAGATCTCGTCGAAAGCCAGCCGGGATCCCAGCCCGTCCCGGATCATTGCCTTCATGCCCTGACCCAATTCCTCGGCGGGCTGGAAGACCAAACGCACCGTCCCGTCGAACCCGCCCTCGCTGGCCAGGGCCGCGGCCGTTCCCAGCAAGATCGTGGTGTGGCCATCATGGCCGCAGGCATGCATCAGCCCCGGCTTGGACGAGGCATATGGCAGGTTCGTCGTCTCCTGCATCCGCAGACAGTCCATGTCCGCCCGCAAGGCGAGCGTGCGTCCGCCATTGCCCTTGCGCAGCGTCGCGATGATGCCGGTTCCGCCGATGCCGGTTTCAATCTCGTCGATGCCGAAGGCGCGCAGACGCTCGACGACGAACCGGGCAGTCTCCTGTTCCTCGAAGCCGAACTCCGGGTGTCGATGCAAGTGGCGGCGCCATTCACGCATCGAGGCGGCCAACTCGGTCGGGATCATGGTGTTGCCTTTCCTGTCTCTACGGCTGTCATTCGTAGACAGGTCCGCTGGATAACACAAAGGCCCAGAGCGCTCCCTGCGCGGGTCACGAGAGCCGCGTTTGAGGCGCGAGAGCGCGGGTTACCCCGGTCTGGCGGACGGCCATACGTGCCGTGGCTGCCCTCACCGTCGGAGAGAACTGCGCCGTCGCCCAAGGCCCCTCCACGAACACGGGTGTGGCCCGAGTTCGCAAGCGGCAGGCCGGGACAGCCGTCATCCGGAGATCTCGATCCCGATCTTGCCGAGGTGGGACTTATCGAGGAAGGCCTCCTGTGCGGCGCGCAACTCGCGAAGCGGGTGACGCTCGGCCAGGACGGGGCGGATCTCGCCGGCCTCGATATAGCTCACCAGGTCGGTGAAGACCTGCGGGTCCTGCCGGGTGCTGCCGAGCAGCGTCAGGTCCTTCAGGTATAGCGTCCGCAGGTCGAGCTCGACGATCGGGCCGGCGATGGCGCCCGAGGTCACGTAGCGGCCTTTCGGCACCAGCGCGTCCAGCAATGCGGGCCAGCGCGGCCCGCCGACGAGGTCCAGCACCACGTCAAAGGCGTCCTCACGCAGGGGTGCGGTTCGGTCCAGCGTGACATCAGCGCCAAGCGCCTGCAGCGCCTCCATCTTGGCCGGCCTGGTGAGCGCGGTGACATGCGCGCCGCGTCGTTTGGCCAGCTGCACCGCTGCCGAACCGACACCGCCCGAGGCCCCCGTGATCAGGACGCGTTCGGCGCCCAGATCCGCGCGCTGGATCATGCCTTCGGCGGTCGAGAAGGCGCAGGGGAAGGCGGCAAGCTCGATATCCGACAGCGGGCTGTCGATCTTCAAGGCGTGATGGGACTCGACCGTGGTGTATTCCGCGAAGGCCCCGTCGCGTTCGGAGCCGAAGGTCACCAGTGCATCGGGCTCTGCGCCATCGGGACGATGCATCGGCCGAACCAGCACGCGTTCGCCGATGCGTGCAGCCTCCACGCCCGCACCGACCGCAACGATCCGGCCGCAGCAATCGGCGCCCTGGATGCGCGGAAAGCTCAGCGCTCCGGACCATGCGCCGTCGGCATCCGATGCGCCACCATATCCTTCCGTGGCGGCCGAGTTCGTGTCGCCCCGCACGGACTTGGAATACCAGCCGGTGCGGGTGTTCACGTCGGTATTGTTCACCGAGGAGGCGCCGGTGCGGATCAGCACCTCTCCGGCACCGGGCTGCGGCACTGGCACATCCTCGCGCCATTCCAGCTTGTCGAGACCGCCATGCCCGGTGAGCAGGACGGCGTTCATGATTGCGGGCAGGGTCATCTTGGCAGGCTCCAGTGTAGAATGATCGCTCTACTTGCGTAGGTAGAGGGATCGCTTTACATCGTCAAGCATGACGGAGATGATGCGCAGGATATCTGCCGGTCTGGAACAGGCCTTTGCCGCCCGCGGTTTTGCCGAGCCCTCGGTCGAGGATTTGCGCGACGCTGCCGGCGTCAGCCTGCGCACGCTCTACAAGTACACGCCCTCGCGGGCCGACATGGTGCTGGCGGCGCTGGAAAACCGGCATCAGCGCTACCTCTCGCATGTCTTCGACAGGCTGCCTGAGAGCCCGGACGAAGCGACGGAGGCCATTCTGGCCCGCGTCGGCACCTGGATGGCGACCGAGACCTCGCATGGCTGCCTGTTTCATGCCGCCGTGGCTGCCGACCCGAACAGCCTGCCCCTGCGCGCCCTTCTGGAACGCCACAAAGCCGAGGTCGCGTCCTGCGCGGCCGAGGCGACCGGTCTTGGTGTGGCCGAGACCGAACTGCTCGTGATCATCGAGGGCCTGACCCAGGCCTGGCCTTTGCGCGGCGACGCCGCGATCGAGGCCGCCAAGCGCCTGGCGCAGGCGCTGCGGGCCGCGCTCGGGTAGCTGTCCCGCACGGCACATGAACGGGGCTTGTCAGGTTCAGTCGTTCCGACATGCGCCCCTGAGACCCTCGCGCGCAGCGCTACGTCACGATTTCTTTCAGCCAGTCCAGAAAGACGGCCAGCCGCCGCAAGCCCGATGCGCGCGTGAGATAGAGTGCGGTCATCTCCAGCGGCTCGGCCGTGACCTCGCCGGGGAAAAGCTCGACCAGCCGGCCCGCTTTCAGATCCTCGGCGACCATGAAGTCGGAGAATCGTGCGATACCGCAGCCGGCGACCACAAGCCGCCGGACCGCTTCCCCGTTCGAGGCCTCTACAGCGGCGGGAACCTCGACGGGGCGGTCCATGCCGCGGAACTCCAGCAGGTTGATATGGGCAGGCGCCGAGAACCGCACCTGCGCCAGTCGCGCGAGATCACCCGGCATCTCTGGCCATCCCTGCGCGTCGAGATAGTGCGGAGCCGCGACAAGCTTCCACGGAGTTCGACCCAAAGGCCGCTTCAGCAGGTCACTGTCTTCCAGCGGCCCGAACCGGATGGCGACATCGGCATGGGCGCCGATCAGGTCGATCACATCGTCGGTCATGTCGAACCGCAAGCGGATCTCGGGATAGCGGGCGCGGAACTCGGGCAAGCGTGGCGCGATGGCGTGCAGCAAAAAGGGCACCGGTGCGTTGACACGCAACGGCCCGCGCGGGGTGCGCCCGCTGGTGCCCAGCTCCGCAAGCGCCTCGGCCCGGGCGAGGATGTCGCGCGCAGTGTCCAGGAAATCGCGCCCCTCGGGCGTCATTTCGATCATCCGCGTCGTGCGGCGCAGAAGCGTCACGCCCAGCTGCTGTTCCAGCCGACTCACCGTCCGGCTGAGGGTCGAGGGCGCGACCCCCAAGCGCCGGGACGCCTCGGCAAAGCCGTTATCCTCGACGATCGCGACAAAGGCCACGAGGTCCCGGGTCTGAGGTAATTCGTGCATTTGGCGCAATGACCCTTTCCGCCATCTTCTATTCCCGCAAAGGCTACGGCCTGCCATCTCTCCGGTCGAGACAAAATTCCCAATCCGGAGATCAGACCCATGCCACTTGCCCTCTGGGCGCTCACCATCAGCGCCTTTGCCGTCGGGACGACCGAGTTCGTTATCGTCGGCCTCATCCCCACCATCGCCGCAGACCTCGGCGTCTCGCTGCCCTCTGCCGGGCTGCTTGTCAGCCTCTACGCGCTTGGCGTCACAATCGGCGCCCCGGTCCTGACCGCACTGGCCGGCAAGCTGCCGCGCAAGACGCTTCTGCTTGCGCTGCTGACCCTGTTCATCGCCGGCAATGCCTTTGCCGCGGTCGCCCCGGGCTATGGCAGCCTGATCGCGGCGCGTTTCATCACCGGGCTTGCCCACGGTGTCTTCTTTGCCATTGCCTCGACCATCGCGACCGATCTGGTGGAGCGCGAGAAGGAGAGTTCGGCCATCGCCACGGTCTTTCTCGGCCTGACGGTCGCGCTTGTCACCGGGGTGCCCTTCGGCACCTGGATCGGCCAGACCTTCGGGTGGCAGTCGACCTTCCTCGGGGTTGTCGCCCTCGGCCTGATCGGCCTGATCGCGAGCGCCGTGCTGGTGCCCAACAATCTGCGCCGCGGTGCGCCCCCGTCGCTTAAGGCGCAGATGCAGGTTCTGACCTCGCCGCGACTGCTGCTTGTCTACCTGATCACGGCGGTGGGCTATGGCGGCAACTTCATCGCCTTCACCTATCTTGCGCCGATGCTGACGGATGTGTCGCGCCTGTCGGCCGGAGCGGTTAGCCTCGTGATCCTTCTCTACGGGGCTTCCGTGGCGGCGGGCAACATCCTTGGCGGCAAGCTGGCCGACCGGACCGGCCCGGTTCCGGCACTGACGCTCATCTTCGCGGGGCTCGCCGCGTCTCTCGCAGCACTTGGTGTGGCGCTCTCCTCGCCGGTCGCAGCGATCGCCGTCGTGGCGGTCTGGGGTGGCTTTGCCTTCGCCAACGTGCCGCCGCTGCAGAGCTACACCGTCGCCATCGCGCGGGAGGTCGCCCCAGGCGCGGTCGACGTGGCCTCGGGCCTCAATATCGGTGCGTTCAACCTCGGCATCGCCGTGGGGGCCTGGGCCGGTGGCCTCGTGGTCGATGGGATCGGCCTTGCCGCGACGCCCTTCATCGGCGCCGTAGTCGTCCTCGTCGGCATTGCGCTGGTCCGGCTGTCCGGCGGCCTGGCCAGGCGCAGCCACCCGGTCGCCGCCGAGTGACCGCGTCCGGTACCAAAAATCGCAAATGAAAGGAGCACCCTCATGAAACAGGTTCTGCACATTACGTGCCTTGAGGCGTGGAACGATCCCGCCCTGACCGCCGTTCCGACCACCCAAATCGAAAAGGACACCCTACAATGACGATCAAACCCGTCGGCCCCGCCGCCATCCCGAACCTTGGTCTCGGCACGTTCAAGATGCCCGAAGGCGAGACACGCGACATCGTCGCCGCCGCGCTTGCCGAGGGCTACCGGCATATCGACACCGCGCAGGCCTATGGCAACGAAGAAGAGGTAGGCGCCGGGATCCGCGCCGCGGACGTGCCCCGTGACCAGGTCTTCGTGACCACCAAGATCCTGCCCGAGCATTTCGCCGCCGGTGATTTCCGCGCCGCCACAGAGCGCTCGCTGGCCGCGCTCGGCACGGATTACATCGACCTGCTCCTGCTTCACTGGCCCGCGCGCACGGTGCCGCTGTCGGAGACTCTGCCCGTGCTCGACGCCCTCATCGCCGAGGGCAAGGTTCGCTTTGGCGGCGTGTCGAACTTCACGATCGCGCAACTGAAAGAGAGCGAGACCACCCTTGAAGCGCCGCTGGCCGCTAACCAGATTGAGCTTCACCCGTTCCTGGACCAGTCCAGGCTGCTCGCGCACATGGGCACGCGCAAAATCCCGTTCGAAGCCTATTCGCCGCTCGCCCAGGGGGCGGTGATGGAAGACAAGACATTGAAAGAGATCGCAACCGCGCACGGCACCACACCGGCGGCCATCTCGGTGGCTTGGCTACTCGCGAAACCGCTCGGCGTCGCTGTTCCCAAAACCGCAAAGTCGTCACGCCTTGCCGGCAACCTTGCCGCCGCCGAGATCAACCTCACGGCCGAAGAGATCGCGCGCATTGACGCCCTCACACGCCCGGATGGGCGCATCGTCTCGCCGGACGCACTCGCGCCCGATTGGGACTGACATTCAGCACTGAACACAAGGAGACACAAACATGTCAAAGATCCTCATTCTCTCCACCGCCCATGCCGAACTCGGCGAGACGGGCAACAAGACCGGCGTCTGGCTCGAGGAACTGGCCGCCCCCTATTTTGCGCTGAAGGATGCTGGTCACGACATCACCGTCGCAACGCTGGGCGGCGCACCCATCCCCGTGGACCCGAACTCGGAGCCGCAGGGCGACGGCGCCGATGCCCGTTTCAAGAAGGACGCGGCCGCCATGGCGCTGCTCGAGGCGCCCGCATCGCTTTCCGACCAGCGGTCGGGCGATTTCGATGCAGTCTTCATCCCCGGCGGCCACGGTGCTGTCTGGGACCTCGCCTCTTCCGACGAGGTCGCGCAATTCCTGTCGGCCGCCTGGGAGAAAGGCAAGGTGCTCGCCTCGGTGTGCCATGGTCCGGCGGCCTTCGTCGGTGTCGAGGTCAATGGCGAACCGCTCGTGAAGGGGCGCAAGGTCTCGGCATTCACCGACAGCGAAGAGAAGGGCACCGGCCTCGAGGCCGTCGTCCCTTTCCTCCTCGAAACTCGTCTGCGCGAGCTTGGCGCGGACTTCCAACCGGGCCCTGACATGGAACCGAAGGCGGTTCAGGACGGTCGCCTCATCAGCGGGCAGAACCCGATGTCCTCCGACAAGGTGGCCGAGTTGCTGATCGCTCAACTCGATTGATACGACATTGGTGCCAGCCTGGCGGGGGACCCCGCTGGGCTGGCACGGCCGCGCTGAATGCCGTCAACGGGCTTCTGCAGATGGCATTCGGAACGCTGCACTGTATGTTCGCACTGCGGCGTTGCGTTTCGCTAAGTGTAAGGTCCATGAATTTTTTCGATCAGGTCGGCAATAACATTCATTAGGCGCATTCAATGATATGTTGTATCTCCTCTTGAGCCAACTTGTTCAGGAGCGTTCTTCATGGTCCACCTCGTCAACGATCATGTCCTCATCAATGACACCCGCATCGCGCATGGCATCCACGGCGCAGGGTCTCCGGTCGTGCTGATCCACGGCACCCCATCCTCTTCATATATCTGGCGGAATATCCTGCCGGCACTGGTCGCCGCTGGCCACAAGGTGCATGTCTACGACCTCTTGGGCTACGGCCTTTCGGAACGCCCATGGGACCCGGAAATCGACACCTCGGTCACGGGGCAGGTTCCCATTTTGGATCGGCTGCTTGATCATTGGGGACTGGATGACGCCCACATCGTTGCCCACGACATCGGGGGCGCGGTCGCCCAGCGGTTTTCGATCTTCTCGCAACGGCGTGTTCGCTCACTTAGCCTGATCGATGTGGTCAGCTTCGACAGCTGGCCCTCGAAACGCACGCATCAGCAGATGCAAGCCGGTCTGGATGCGTTGATCAAGGCCTCCGATGCCGACCACAGGGCGCATTTTCGGGACTGGTTGTTGTCGACTGTGCAGCACAAGGAACGCTTTTCCGAGACATCGCTCGAGACATTTCTGGAGTTCATCTCCAACCCGATCGGACAAGGCAGCCTGTTTCACCATCAGGTCCGGCATTACGACCCGAGGCATACTGGCGAACTGACTCCCCGACTCGCTGAACTCGGCAATATCCCGGTTCAGCTGATCTGGGGGGCGGATGACGCCTGGCAGGTGGTCGCCTGGGCGCAAAAGCTACACGAGGCCATCCCAGACTCAGAACTGCACGTGTTGGAAGAGTGCGGCCATTTCGCGATGGAAGACCAGCCCGAGAAGATCTCCGGCTTGCTGGTTGAATTCCTCAAGAGGAAGGGTTGAGCCATGACCGACATCTCGCAGAGGCCGACTAACAGGCGAGACCGGCGCAGGCTAACCACGCTATTCGAGATCACAGGCTCAGTGCTGGCCATGGCCTATGCCTTGCTGATCGCATCGAACGTCGGAGCCGAGACCCTGGGATTCACTTTGTTGCTGATCTCGTCGGGTCTCTTCGCTGCATGGGCGGTCATCGACGGACGCTGGACCTTCCTGTTGCTGCAAGTGTTCTACGCTTCTTCGGCGATGATCGGCTTGGTCCGATGGGGCTGACGTCGAGCTTGCCGGCCGAACAGCCAGACGGTAACATGAAGCAGATCGCTGAAAGTTAGGTAGCCATCGATGTCATTCATGTCAGACAAATTAGTCCAACGGCTGGACATCGATGCGCTCCGTGCCCTGAGCGCGATCGAGGACCACGGGGGGGTGACCCGCGCCGCGGCGCACCTTGGACTGTCGCAATCAGCTGTGAGCCATAAGATCAAAAGGCTCGAGACCAGCCTTGATTGCGACCTTCTCAGCAGGCGCCCCGGCGCGCCCCTTTTTACGGATACGGGGCGCGACCTCTTGGGCTACGCGCGACGCATCCTTGCCATTCATGACGAGGCTTTGCGCTCGCTCTCGAAGACATCGGTGCGAGGACAAATCAGTCTCGGCCTCACCGAGGACACTACTTGTTCGGACCTCAGTCACATCCTTGGCCGGTTTTCGCGTCTGCATCCCGGCGTCTCTGTGCGGACGCGGGTGCTTCAAAGCCTCGTTCTACAAGATCTTCTTGCGGCCGGTGAGATCGACTTTTCCATCATGCAGATCTTCACGCACGAGGTCCGAGCACATGACATCGAACTGTTTCGGGAACGCCTCTTCTGGGTGAAGTCACCGGATTTCGACCTCAGCTCAGACACCACCGTTCCGTTTCTCTCATTCGATGAGAATTGCTTCTACCGCCGGTGGGCGATGGACGTTGCTCAGGAGGACGGGACAGTATTTGCGACCACACTGGAATGCGCCAGTGCCGCCGGCATCGTCTCCGGTGTGCGGAGCGGTCTTGGTGTTGCCATCTTGAATGAGCGGCACGTAACCCCGGACATGGAAATCCTGAAGGACTGCTTTGTAGAGCCGCCTGACGTCACTTATGTCGCGCGCCGTGCACGGAAACTACGCAATCCGGCGATCGATACGCTAATCGAGGAGATCAAACGAGAAGTTGCAGGAGAGAGGGCTCTCCGAATCGCATGATGACTTGGCCTTAGGAAGAGCCTCTCAAAGATGGGGCTCAGGGCCTTCACTGAAACACACGCTACGCAAGCTGCCCTCGGTGGTCTACATTCGTTCGTGCACGTCGCTGCGCGGACCAACTTTTTCGATCCGGCTGGCGATCATGTGCGGAGAAACCTAAAACCCTTCTACATCTGCAGCGCCGGGAAGCAGACGTTAGTTCCAGGTGCAGCGAATGTCGCCTTCCCGCCCATTTTGGGGGTGTTGTGAACGGCCCAAACCCGCCATTCGCGCCTTTCATTGTTAATGCCTGCTTTACCCCTATTTCCAAGTCTGGCTTAGCAAGCCCGGTCATGAAATGATTGGGAACTGGCCGTTTCTGGCTCCGCACTGATACAAGATTCCTGTTCCGAGAATGGCTTCTGCCAAGGCGCGTCCGAAAGCAAAGGCGCGCGATCAGGTCTCGTCCAGCACCTTGCGCGCTGTCCGGAAGCACTCGAGCGCCTGCGGGACGCCGCAATAGATGCCGATCACATGGATGATGGCGCGGATTTCCTCTTGTGTAACGCCATTGTTGATCGCGCCGCGGCAGTGGATCTCCCATTCGTGCATCTTGCCAAGCGCGCCGATCATGGCAAGGTTCATCATCGAGCGTGTCTTGGCGTCGATCACATCATCGCCCCAGCCGAATCCCCAGCACCACGCCGTCATCGCCTCCTGAAAGGGGCGGGTGAACTCATCGGCGGCTGCGAGGTTCTTTTCTACGTATTCCGCCCCCAGCGTGGCCTTGCGCTGTTCAAGCCCCTTGAGGAATAGGTCTTCGCCAAATGCGCTCATGTTTTAGCCTTTCAACTTGATGGCAACGTTCTTGGTCTGCACATAATTCCACAGCGCCTCGCGCCCCTTTTCCCGGCCATAGCCGGATTTGCCGAAACCGCCAAAGGGGGTTTCCACACCGCCCGCGAACCATTCGTTGACGAAAACCTGCCCTGCCCGCATCTGCCGGGCCGCGCGGGTGGCGCGGTCCAGATCGGTGGTAAAGACGCCGCCCACAAGGCCATATTGAGTACCATTGGCGATCTCCATCGCCTGCGCCTCGTCGCGGAACTTGAGCACCGACAGGACCGGGCCAAAGACCTCCTCCTGCGCGATGGTCATCTCGGGGGTGACATGCGCCATAACAGTGGGTTCAAGGAAGGCGCCGGGAATGTTCATTTTGCGCCCGCCCGTGGCCACCGTGGCTCCCTGCGCTTCGGCGTCCGAGACCATCCCGGCGGCGCGGTCGCGCTGCCCTTCGCTGACCATGGCCCCCATGTTGGCCCCCGCCTCGGTCCGTTCCATCCCCGGCCCGACAGACAGGGATTTGGCCACTTTTACTGCCCGCTCGACCAGTTCATCGTGACGCGATTCATGCACGATCACCCGGCTCATCGCGCTGCACACTTGGCCCGCGTTGAAATAGATGCCCCAGCGGATGTCATTCTCAAACGCCTCCAGATCGGCGTCCTCATGCACGATGGCCGCCGATTTCCCGCCCAGTTCCAGAACGCAAGGCACCACGTTCTGCGCCGCCGCCGTGGCGATGGCGACACCCGTGGGCACCGAGCCGGTGAAGACGATCTGATTGACATCCGGGTGGCCTGACAGGGTCGCGCCCGCCTGACGGCCCCACCCGCACAGGATATTCACCGCCCCCTTGGGCAGGCCCACCGTCTCAGCCGCATGGGCGAAAATATAATTGCTCAGCGGCGTCAGTTCAGGGGTCTTGATCACGCAAGTATTGCCCGTGGCCAAAGCCGCCGACAGCGACCGCGCGGTCATCTCGACGGGATAGTTCCACGGGATGATCTGCGCCGATACCCCATAAGGCTCGCAATCGGTGAAATCGTAATAGCCCGCGCCCAGCGGGATCGACTTGCCTTCCACCGTTGAGGCCTGATTGCCGTAATACTCGAAGTAAAGCGCCGCGCCGCGTACCTCGATCTCGGCCTCCCACAGCGGCTTGCCTTGTTCTTGGGTCAGGACATTGGCCACCTCGTCAAGGTTATCCAGCAGGTACTGCCCCATGGCCTGCACCAAGCGCCCCCGCTCAAGCGGACGCATGTCGCGCAGCACCCCCGTTTGATGCACGCGTTTGGCGGCCTGCACGGCGCGGTCCACGTCGGCCTCATCCGCCAAAGCCTGCTCCGCCAGGTTCTCGCCGGTGCCCGGGTTGATCACGTCAATCCGCGCCGCGCCGCCATCACACCACGCGCCGTCGATGTAGTTTTTCCAATACGCGCGCATCTTAGCTTTCGATTCCCTCGCGCATCCATTTTTGCAGCGTCATCACGGAGTGCTCCGAGTTCACGCCACATTCCGGATCGACAACCAGCGGACCCGGTATGTAGCCACGCGATTTAAGCCCGCGCTGCACGGACTCGACGAGGTGGATATCCTCTTCCACGGTTGTGGCCCGGTCCTGCACCGCCAGCCGGCGGATCACTTCGCTGTCCCAGCCGCCTTCGGTATACCAGCCGCGCCAGACAACCACATGATCAGGGTCGATCGCGCGCCAGTGGTAGGTGTTCAGCACGTTGCCCGGATAAACCTGAAAGCTGAACATCGGCCATAGGAACCAGCTTGAATATTCCTCGGAATGCGGCTTTGAGCGGTCGATGTCGTAGCTCATGTTCTCAAGGCTCTGACATTCCGTCGTGTGTCTCAGGCAATAGCCTTCTGGCTGGATGTCATACGTTTCGGGCTTGATGATCCCTGTCGCGAAGGTCGGATGGTTGAGCGAGCAATGGTAGCATTCGGAGTAGTTCTCGACCGAGACCTTCCAGTTGCAGTTTTCCGGGATTTCCACCCACTCAAGCGGTTTCAGGCTTTCCCAGTGCGGCAGCCATTGAATCAACTCTTCGCGCACCCCCGGGAACCACGCGTCCATCGGGGCCGCGTCAGGATCGAGATTGACGAAGATGAAGCCCAGGAAAAGTTCGGTGCGCACCTCGGTCAGGCAGACAGCGGACTTGTCGAAGCCTGGAACGGACTTGGTGTTCGGCGCCGCGCGCAGTTCTCCGGTCAGCTCGTAAGTCCAGGCGTGGTAGGGGCAGACCACGACGCGGGTGGAGCCTTCGCCATTGACAAGCTGATGCGCCCGGTGCTGACAGACATTGTAGAACGTGCGGATCTCGCCGTCGCGTCCCTTGATACAGAACAGGCTTTCGCCCGCCATTTCGAAAGCGAAGTAATCGCCGGGGTGCTCCAGTTGGCTGCCGTGGCCGGCGAACTGCCATGTCCGGGCCAAAACACCCTTTCGTTCCGCCTCGAAGATGGCTGGATCGGTGTAGTAACGCGCATCAAGCGAATGTGTGAGCGGTGCGTTCATTCGGGCTCCTCCTGATAGAGGCCGAGCTGGTGCCGGCGACGGTGGAATTTCTCGACCCGTTCCACGATCTCATCGCTGGCAACGGAGATGACGAAGCTGAGCAGGGTTTCGAGCAGGGCAACGGTTGCCACGGATGACGGAAAGAACTGCGGCGTGTCGACCGCCACGGTGAAGCTGTGGTTGGCGGCAAGGCTAATCGGGCTGGCCGGGCTGTCAGAGATGGCGATGACGGTGACGCCCTGATCGCGGGCGATGCGCACCGCGTCGATGACTTCGGTACGGTAAGGTTTCATCGTCATCGCGATCAACACATCGCGGCCATCAGCCCAGGCCAGGTCGTCCACCGGGGTGGAGCCGGGGCGCGGTATGGCGTGGAACTGGGTCATGCCGGTGGACGCCAGATAGGTGAAGTTGCGCGCGTTCGAATTGTGAACGCCCACGCCAAGGGTGAAGACTTGGCGCGATGCCCAGATCGCTTCGGCGGCTGCCTTGAGCGCCTCTTCGGATATCCCCGCGAAGGTCTCATCTATATTGCGCACGGCGGCACCGATCATATCGGCATAAAGCCCGCCAATCTCACCGGACTTGCGAATATCCTGAAGCCAGCGGGCGCGGTCAGGAAAACTGACGCCGCCCCGCCGGATCGCCTCGCGGAAGGGCGCGCGAAAATCCTCGTAGCCTTCGAACCCGACCTGCCGGGCCATGCGAACAAAGGTGTTGGGTTTGACATTCGCCGCAACGGCGATCTCGCGCACGGTGGAAACGCCTACATCTGCAGGGTTTTCCAGTACGTAGCGCGCAGCCTTCTGCGCCTCGGGAGTCAGCTTGTCCCATTCGGCCGTAAGGCGATCAAGGATCGTATTTGATACATATGTGTCATTCATGATTGACGATGGTACAAATGTTCTTTTAATCTGTCCACAGAAAATGCGACTCTGCGAACAGGAAAACCGCCATGTCCGAATCCAACTTCCCCACACAGGCCCGCGTCGTCATCGTCGGGGGTGGCGTCATGGGCGTTGGCCTGGCCTATCATCTGGGCCACGAAGGCTGGGGGCCTGACACCGTACTTTTGGAAAAGGCGGAACTGACCAGCGGGTCGACATGGCACGCGGCGGGACAGATCACGCATTCGACATCGAGCTTCAGCCTCGGCAAATGCGTGGACTACAACATCGACCTTTATTCCGGCGCCCTGGAGGCCGAGACGGGGCAGCCTGTCACGTGGCATGGCTGCGGCTCTTTCAGGCTGGCCTATACCGAGGACGAGATGGACTGGCTGCGCCATACCCTATCGGTCGGTCGCACTCTGGGGTTCAACATCGAGCTTGTCGGCCCCGACCGCGTGGCCGAACTGCATCCGTTCTACAATCTCGATGGGGTCCTTGGCGCGCTGCACACGCCCGACGACGGGCATGTAGATCCGACCAACGTGACCATGGCCATGGCCGCCGGCGCGCGCCAGAAAGGCGTGCGTATCATCCGCCGCGGCCGCGCCACCAACATCACCCGGCAGGGCGACAACTGGGTGGTTGAAACCGAGAAAGGCACGATTCGCTGCGAGCATGTGGTCAACGCGGGCGGCACCTATGCCCGCCAGATGGGCGAATGGTCGGGCCTGCAACTGCCCATGACCTCCATGACCCACCACTATTTCGTGACCGATACTGTACCGGAATTCGAGCAACTGGACCGCGAATTACCCGTGATCCGCGATGACAAGCTGGTGTCCGGCTATATCCGGATGGAGCAGAAGAAAGGCCTGATCGGGATTTATGAAAAGGAGAACCCCAATACCGTTTGGGAGGATCATTGCCCCTGGGACGCCGAGAATGAGTTGTTCGAGGCCGATTACGACCGGGTCATGCCGTGGCTGGAAAACGCGCTGGACCGGATGCCAATATTTGCCGAACTGGGAATCACCCGCGATGTGCACGGCGCCATCAGCCATCCGCCCGACGGCAACCCGCTGATCGGCCCCGCACCCGGCGTGCGCAACTACTGGTGCTGCTGCGGAACGCAGATCGGCATCGGATGGGGTCCCGGGCTCACGCGCGAATTGGCCCGCTGGATGGTGCATGGCGCGGCCGATATCTCGATGCGCGACTATGACCCGCGCCGCTTCGGCAACTACGCCACCAAGGACTGGCAAGTCATCAAAGCCAAGGAAGATTACTGCCTGCGCCACGAAATCCCCTTTCCACATTTCAACCGTTTGGCGGGGCGGCCGGTGAAACCCTCCCCGCTCTATGAGCGCCTCAAGGACAAGGGCGCGGTCTTTGAAGAGGTCTATGGACACGAACGCCCCCGCTGGTTTGCCCGCGATGGCGTGGCGCAGGAAGATCACTACTCCTTCCGCCGCAACGCGGTACACGATGTTGTGGGTGCCGAGTGTAAAGCCGTGCGCGAGGCGGTGGGCATCATGGACATTTCCGCTTTCACCAAGGTCGAGGTGACCGGCCCGGGTGCCGAAGCCCTGCTGGATCGCCTGGTCGCGAACCGCCTGCCACAGAAGGTGGGCGGTATCGCGTTGACCCACATGCTCAACCGGCGGGGGCGGATCGAGTTGGAAACCACGGTGGTCCGGTTGGCCGAGGACCGCTTCTATCTCGTCTGCGCCGCGTTTTTCGAGCAGCGCCTGCTGGACCATCTCGAACAGAACCGCGCGGATGAAGACTCGCGGGTCACCCTACGCTCCAACGACTGGGCTGCTCTTGCTCTCAACGGCCCGGCCTCCCGTGCGGTTTTGGCCCAATGCACCGATGCCGACCTGTCGAATACCGGGTTCCGCTGGCTGACGGCACAACAGATCATCGTGGCCGGTGCGCCGGTCTGGGCCTTCCGCATGTCCTACGCCGGTGAGTTGGGGTGGGAATTCCACATCCCCCGCGAACATGCTCTGGCCGTTTACGACGCGCTTTGGGCGGCGGGTGAGGCGCATGGCATCGCCGACTATGGCAGCTTTGCGATGAACGCCCTGCGGATGGAAAAGGGCTTCAAAGGCGCGGGTGAATTGACCAACGAAGTCACCCTGCCCGAGGCCGATGTCATGCGCTTTGCAAAGCTCGACAAAGAGTACCTGGGGGTTGAGGCCACCCGAGAAAGCGCTGCTCAGGCCGAGGCCGGGCAGCACCCCTGGACCTGCGCCTACCTCGAGATCGAGCCGGATGGCGAGATTGACGGACATGGCGGCGAAGCCGTGCTGCTGAATGGGGAAGTTGTCGGGTCTACCGCTTCGGTGGCTTATGGCCACACCGTCGGCAAGATCCTCGCCTTCGCATACGTCAAACCGCGCGCCGCCAGTCCCGGCACCGAATTGCAGGTGGTGATCCATGGAGCGCCCCGCTCCGCCCATGTTCTGGGTGAACCGGCCTATGACCCTCAGAGCCTCCTGCCGCGCACCGACGCCGTAGCAGAGCCCGCCGAATGAAGATCGCGCGCCTCTCGCTATGGCATGTGCCGCTGACCAGTCACACGACCTATTACATGGCCGACGGCAAAACCTGCGACACGGTGGAAACCGTGGTGATCGCGGTCGAGACTGACACCGGACTGACCGGCTGGGGCGAGGTTTGCCCGATCCCCCATTACCTGCCCGCCTATGCGCGCGGGGTTGCCCCGGCCCTGAGCGAACTGGCACCCGTCATCCTTGGCGGTGACCCTCTGGGGGCCGAGGCCCTGATGGCCCGCGCCGATACCTGGCTCACCGGCCACGCCTATGCCAAGTCCGCGCTGGATATCGCGCTTTGGGATATCACCGGTAAAGCCGCAGGGTTGCCACTTTATGCGCTTCTGGGTGGCAGGCAAGTGGCCGACCTGCCGCTTTATCATTCGATCACCTGCGTCGCGCCTGATGAAATGGCGCGTATCGCCCGCGACGCGCAGACCGGCGGCATCACGCAGTTTCAGGCCAAGCTGGGCGCCTCGGGCGATTGGCAAACGGATGTTGAACGCTTGACCAAGGTCCGCGAGGCCGTAGGCCCCGGCCCGCTGGTCTATGGAGACTGGAACTGCGGCGCGACGACACTCTGGGCCACGCGAGTCGGCCGGGCCGTGGCCGACCTTGACGTCATGCTGGAGCAGCCCTGCGCCACGTTCGCCGAATGCGCCCAGGTGCGCGCCGCCACGGGCCTACCCATGAAAATGGATGAATTGTCGTATGATACGGCCACGCTTTTGCAGGCGCATAGCCTTGGCATCATGGATGCGGTGGCGCTGAAGCTGTCGAAATTTGGCGGGCTTTCGGCCCTGAGAAGGGCGCGCGACCTCTGCCTGCATCTCGGCGCCAAGATGTGCATCGAATGCACTTGGGGCTCGGATATCGCCACAGCCGCCGCACTTCACCTTGCTGCAGCCACAAATCCCGCCCGGGTGCTCAATGTGTGCGATCTCTCGGGCTATGTCAGTCCGCGCATTGCACCCGACGGCCCCGTCCGGGCCAATGGGCGCATCACCCCGCCCGAAGGCCCGGGCCTTGGCGTCACGCCAGATCGCGATCTTCTGTGCACGCCTGACCTGATACTGGATTGAACACATGAACAAACAGCACACCCAAGCCGAATGGGCCGAGCGCGCCCGCGCCGTGCTTCCCGCCGGGGGCTTTGGCAATTTCGACCCCTCGATCGTGATCCGCGAAGGCCGCGGGTCTCGGGTCTGGGATGAGGACGGCAAAGAGTACGTCGATTACCTCATCGGATCGGGCCCCATGCTTTTGGGCCATGGCCACCCCGAGGTGTTGGACGCGGTGTTCGAACAACTCCCCAAAGGCCAGACATTCTTCGCCAACAACGTGCTCGGCATCGAACTGGCCGAGGAAATCTGCCGCGCCGTCCCTTGTGCCGAACAACTTCGCTATGTCTCGTCTGGCGGCGAGGCGGATATGTACGCAATGCGCCTCGCCCGCGCCTTCACCGGGCGCGACAAGATCGTCAAATTCGAGGGCGGCTACCACGGCATGTCAGCCGAGGCGCAGATGAGCCTTGCCCCCTCACGGCGTGAGAATTTTCCGCAAGCGGTGCCCGACAGCGCCGGCATCCCTCAAAGTGTGGCCGACGAAATGCTGATCGCGCCTTTCAACGATTTCGACTACATCCGCTCGCTTCTCGCCGAGTATGAGGGGCAGATTGCCGGTCTGATCGTGGAGCCGCTGCAGCGCATCATCCCGCCCGCGCCGGGCTTTCTTGAATTGTTGCGCGAGGAGTGCACCCGATACGGCATCGTCCTGATCTTTGACGAGGTCGTAACGGGCTTTCGTTTTGCCTACGGCGGTGCACAGGAACACTACTTCGTTACGCCCGACCTATGTACCTTGGGCAAGGTGATCGGCGGCGGCTTCCCCCTCGCGGCGACAGTGGGGCGGGCCGACATCATGGGGCATTTCGACAAGGCCGCCGTGGGTGAGGAAGGCTGGCTCATGCAACTCGGGACGCTCTCGGGCAACCCGGTGGCGGCAGCGGCAGGGCTCAAAAGCCTCGAAATCCTGCGCCGCGACGGACAATATGCGCGGCTTCGCGAACTTGGTGACAGGGTCGGGGGCATGATCCGCGACGCGCTTGAGCCAACGGGTATTCCCTATCGCATCGTGGGCGATGCGACGCTGTTTGAAGTTGTCTTCACTGCGCAGGATGCGCGGGACTACAGGGCCGTGCAAGCAGCCGACGCCGGCCGCGCAAAACTCTGGAACGACGCGTTGCGACACCACGGGATCTTCAAATCTCCAGGCAAGACATATCCAAGCCTCGCCCTGACCGAGGACGACCTTGCCGTGACGCTTGAAGCGATCCAATCTGCGGCTGCGGCGATTGAAGCAAAGGCCTGACCGCGCCGTCTAAACGGGGTCGGCTTTTGCTTTGGCATCGGGTCAGAAGGCACAGACACTGGGTGAAAGATGCAGCAGATCCAACCGAAGCGGATGTTGGCAGGTTCCGCAGCGAATGGTTGCTCTCCGCCCTTCCTGCTGGTGACCCTCGCAGGTGCGACAAGAATTGAGTAAGCGCGGCGAAGGTCCGAGAGGTCCCACGAGGCTGTCGCCCTCAAGTTTGGACCGCCTACTGTATTTTCCGTGGATATTAGAGAAATCCTTTGGGACGCCTGCTCCAACGGCGAAGATCGGCAATCGGCATCATGGGGCCGATTGAAGACCCTGGAAGCGAGATTTCCGGGAGCGCCGAAAAAACTGAAGTTTTTGCTTCGTGCCGCCGGCGAATGGCCAATCTCCATATCAAGACACCGAAACAACGACCATTCAGCCGAGGCAGCAAAAAGGAGGATCATCTCGGAGAAACAACATGCGGACGGGCTTGATGCTGCCACGAACGGCAGATGCGCAACCGAGGAGGACCACCATGCTGCGCAACTTACCTACGAAGACCCTGTCCGCAGACCTGCAACTTGCTGCCGCACGGGCGCATTTCGACAAGCACGGATCGGCTCTTTGCAACGCCGCGGGGCTAATCGACGGCGAGGCCGGAACGGCCCGCGTCCTGCGTTTGATGACCGGCTTGCGCGAAGCGTCGCGACTTGACCGGGCGACGCGGCGCAGGCTCGTCGATCTGCACCGGCTCCTGTCCCTCGACCCCGTCATCGACGAGCTCGAACCGGACCTGTCACACTGGAGCCTCCTCGATCCCGCGAGCATCGAGGTGGAAGAGCTCTGCCTGCTCACCGACCGGCTCTATGACCTCCTCGTCGAGATCGGAGAACTGGACGACGAGCGCGATGCGCTGGCGCTTGCCCTCCCGGCGCGGGACGCCGCTTGACCTGCGGCGCCGGCCATGCGCGGTTTGCACGGTCGGCGTCATGCCCTCGGATGAATACAAGGTCCGATACCCAGCCTTCCACCGTCGTGGAAAGTCTTCGCCGATGCAGCGCGACAGCAGAAAAAATCAGCGCCCAGTAGATTTCTTCTTCGTCATCCCGATGAACGACCAATGTTCTCATCACCAGCACCGAACACCAGCAGTTGAGAACAACCGAAAGGAACCTGCCAACGCCCACCTTCTCCCTGCGACGGAACATGACGCCGATGAACCAGGCACACCAGCACCGTTTCCGCCACTGCATGAAGGGAGAACATCATGCTCAATACCACAACCCTCAACACCACCACCCTCGACATCGCCGAGGCGCGTCTCGGCGCGGCTTACTCTGTGGAGCAACACCTCCGCCGCCACGGCGCGAGCCTCTGCGAGCTGCTGGATACGCTCGATGATCCGATTGGGTTCGCGGCGCTCTGTGACCTGCATGCCGCCTTCGGTCAGCCGATCCCGGATACAGATGCCGTCGAGGCCGCGCTGCGCGACATTCACAGCGTCCTGGCAGACCAGACGCCCTCGTCGCTCGACCGGATCGGTCGCGAACGGGGTTTACCAGCCTCAGGCATGACCCTCTGGCACGGAGCGCGCGTCAGCGAGCTCCTCGCGCGGTTCCCTCGAGCCGAGTGAAATCGGAGCAAGCAATGTACTTCAGGTGGCGCGCAAGCGCCGCCTGAACATCTATGCTGACGAATTCGGGATGGAGCATGATATCTGCGACATGACTCTATGGCTCATCGAGAAGCACAGCCTTTCTCGGGTCCGCGTCTGGGTAGGCCGGCACTACACGCGGATCGGTCGGAATGATCGAAAATACTTGCGAAGACACTTACGGTCACCAGTTCTGCGACGGGTATTACTCGAAACACGAAGCCATTCTGGCGCATGCGCGAGTCGAAGTTGCACTGCAGCGCTGGCGATCTGCATGAAAAACCAAATGGTTCTCGAAGAAGGGCGGCGAAAGCCGCCCTTTTTTTCATGCGCGCCATTTCGTGGGTCGTCGTTCCAGTGTTGCCTATCGCCTCACCCAATAGCTTCAAAAAATGGCTGACGCACTCATCTCGGTGAACTGGAGAAAGATAACTGCTGCGCGCAAGCCCAAGAGCGCTGTCGGCCCTGACCAAACCCAAGAACAATCCCCAGTGACGCTTCTGTTGCGGGTTTCCACTTACCAAACCCCTCTGGTCGGACTCTAACCCTCGCTCGCGCAAGAAACCGCATTAATACCGGAAAATCCAGCGCCTACGCCCGATTGACCTTTTTCGCTTGCAAAATGGACATTTCAAGCCCGCCGGTGGCCATTAATTGGTAGTCAGAACAGCGCGGTCCCTCTGCCCGCCTCACGCGCATTTCGAATGACCGCAGGACGCACAGGTCAGGCAGCCTTCGACCTTGCGCATGTCATAGCTGCCGCAGGACGGACAGGCCGGGCCGCGCGGCGCCTCCAGGTTCACCACGTTGGCCGTCGGGTCTTCCTTCAGGCCCAGCCCCTCGCCTTCGAGAAAGCCGATATTGATCATGTGGTTCTCCAGCACGCCGCCGATCGCGGCCAGCATCGAGGGGATGTACTTGCCGTTCATCCACGCGCCGCCGCGCGGATCGAACACCGCCTTCAGCTCCTCGACCACGAAACTCACGTCGCCGCCCCGCCGGAACACCGCACTGATCATCCGCGTCAGCGCCACGGTCCAGGCGAAATGCTCCATGTTCTTGGAGTTGATGAACACCTCGAAGGGCCGCCGCCGCCCGTCCAGCACGATATCGTTCACGGTGACGTAAATCGCATGACTGCTGTCGGGCCATTTCAGCTTGTAGGTCGCGCCCTCCAGCTCCGTCGGCCGGTCCAGCGGCTCGGACATATAGACCACCTCGCCGCCCTCCACGGGCATCGGCACCTTGTCCTCCGACTCCACGCTCAGCACGCTGCCGGTGATGTCGTTGGGCCGGTAGGTCGTGCACCCCTTGCAGCCGGTGTCCCAGGCCTGCATGTAGACTTCCTTGAACGCCTCGAACCCGATATCGGCGGGCACGTTGATCGTCTTGGAAATGCTCGAGTCGACCCATTTCTGCGCGGCGGCCTGCATCTTCACATGCGCCTGCGGCTCCAGCGTCTGGGCATTGACGAAATACTCCGGCAGCTCCGCATCGCCTTTCGTCTCGCGCCACATCTGCACGGCGTAATCCACCACCTCTTCCTCTGTGCGGCTGCCATCCTTCTGCAACACCTTGCGGGTGTAGGAATAGGCAAAGACCGGCTCGATCCCTGAACTCACGTTGCCAGCATAAAGGCTGATCGTCCCGGTAGGCGCCACGCTGGTCAACAGCGCGTTGCGGATGCCGTGCTCGGCCACCGCCGCGCGCACGTCCTCGTCCATCGCCTGCATCATGCCGCTTTGCAGGTACGGCTCCGCCTCGAACAGCGGAAACGCCCCCTTCTCCTTGGCCAGCTCGACCGACGCCAGGTAAGCCGCCCGCGCAATCGCCTTCATCCACGCCTCGCACTGCGCCGCCGCCTCGTCATCGCCATAGCGCAGCCCGCACATCAACAGCGCGTCGGCCAGCCCGGTGACCCCCAGCCCGATCCGCCGCTTGGCCTGCGCCTCGGCGCGCTGCTCGGGCAGCGGAAATTTCGACACGTCCACCACGTTGTCCATCATCCGCACCGCCGTGCCCACCAGCTCGGCCAGCGCGTCCTCGCCGATGCCCGCGCCCGCCTGGAACGGCTCCGTCACCAGCCGCGCCAGGTTGATCGACCCCAAAAGGCACGCGCCATAGGGCGGCAACGGCTGCTCGCCACAGGGGTTCGTCGCCGCGATCGTCTCGGCATAATGCAGGTTGTTGGCCTTGTTGATCCGGTCGATGAAGATCACGCCCGGCTCGGCGAAATCGTAGGTCGCCCGCATGATCCGGTTCCACAGGTCCCGCGCCTGCACCGTCTTGTAGACCTTGCCGCCAAAGACCAGTTCCCACGGCCCGTCCGCCTTCACGGCCTCCATGAAATCATCGGTCACCAGAACGCTCAGGTTGAACATCCGCAGCCGCGCCGCGTCGCCCTTGACCGCGATGAACTCCTCGACATCCGGGTGATCGCAGCGCATCGTCGCCATCATCGCCCCGCGCCGGCTGCCGGCACTCATGATCGTGCGGCACATCGCGTCCCACACATCCATGAAGCTCAGCGGCCCGCTGGCATCGGCCGCCACACCCTCGACCAATGCGCCCTTCGGCCGGATGGTCGAGAAGTCGTACCCGATCCCGCCGCCCTGCTGCATGGTCAGCGCCGCCTCGCGCAGACCTTCGAAGATGCCGCTCATGCTGTCGGGGATCGTGCCCATCACGAAACAGTTGAACAGCGTCACCGCCCGGCCCGTGCCAGCGCCCGCCGTGATCCGCCCCGCGGGCAGGAACCTGAAATCCTCCAGCGCGCGATAGAACCGCTCTTCCCAGATCCCGGGGTCGTCCTCGGCCTGCGCCACCGCCCGCGCGATCCGGCGCCAGCTGTCCTCCACCGTGCCATCCATGGGCGTCCCGTCCGCCTCTTTCAGGCGGTACTTCATATCCCAGATGGCCTCGGCGATAGGAGCGGCGAATCGAGTCATGCGAGGACCTGTTTTGTCTAGTGTTTTTGGGCAGCGATAGTGGCGAGCGAGACGTAACACACTAGTCGTTGTAGCCGCTCGGGTCAATCCATCCGAACCATCTTCTACCACCCTGCAGCCCTTTCCTCTGGCCGAAAATATCCCAGGGGGCATGGGGGACTGGTCCCCCATATCAGGCCGGGGGCATGGGGGACTGGTCCCCCATAAAAAGGGGGTTTGGGGGCCCCGCCCCCAAGGCCTGCGTGGCCCGAACGCAAATCAACCCTGCGTGCCATCGGCACACCACAAGGTGGCACCCGCTTGAATTCCCCCGCCCCGACCATAGGATATGAAACTGGTGGACATGGGGACAGTCGTGGCAGATCCGAAAATACATCTCGTCAAGCTCTCGGTCGGCTCGGAAACCGTCGAAAGCCTGATCGAATGGCAATCCAACAAACAGGCCCACGGCCCCGACGGCCTGCCGCGCCACGTCACCCGCATGTGGCCCCGGCGCGAGGCCGAGCTGCTCGAGGGCGGCTCGATCTACTGGGTCATCCAGGGCCTCATCCAGTGCCGCCAGCGCATCCTGCGCCTTGACGAGGTGACCCGCGCCGACGGGATCCGCCGCTGCGGCATCGTGCTGGACCCTCAGATCATCCGCACCACCACCGCCCGCAAGCGCCCGTTCCAGGGCTGGCGCTACCTCGCGCCCGCCGACGCCCCCGCCGACCTGCCGCAAAACCGCCAGGACGAAGACGCGCTGCCGGCGGATCTCAGCGCTGCGCTGGCCGATATCGGCGTGCTCTGACCGCGGCCCTCCGCCCCGCAACCGACCGACGCAGCCCGGCCCGCGCCCTGCACCAGCGCACACCGCATGATCATGTGCGAACAACGCCGCCTGAAACCGGCGAATATCCGCGCCTACACCCTGATAAAAAGGTGTTTTTCAGCGGCTTTCCGCCCGAAAAACGCCCCGTTTCCGGCACCTGGCCGCCACTCACGCGCAGGTGATCGAACGTGCTCCGGCACCCCCCTTGCGGTGTCGGCGGTCAAGGCCATATCTGCCCGACACAGCGCCGTTAAGACGCGCTGCGGAACGAAGCAGAACTTGCTGAAAGGATAGCATGATGAAACGAGCAACACCAATCCTCGCGACCGCCCTTGCCCTTGGCGCCGCCCCCGCATTCGCAGGCAACACCACGCCCCCGCTGGAAGACAACACCGTCGCGGCCCCCGCCCCGGTGGCCCCGGTCCCGACCAATGTCGGCCCCGACTGGACCGGCTTTTACGGTGGTGCCCAGCTGGGCTATGGCGATGTCGACTCCAACGTTGGTGGCAGCGATGACGGCGTGATCGGCGGTGTGACCGCGGGTTACGATTACGACTTCGGCACATTTGTGCTCGGTGGCGGCCTGGACTACGACTTCGCCGACATCGGCGTGGCCAACAATGCCGCCACGGTCGAAAACGTGTTCCGCGCCAAGGCCCGCGGCGGCTACAAGCTGGGCGACGGCCTGCTCTATGCCACCGGCGGGTATGCCCAGGCCGATACCGACACCCTCGGCAGTGACGACGGCTACTTCGTCGGTGCCGGCTACGAGCACATGATCACGCAGAACTTCTCGATGGGCGGCGAACTGCTCTATCACGAGTTCGACGACTACAACAGCACCGCGGTCGACGTCGAAGCCACGACGCTCCAGGTGCGCGGCACGTTCCGCTTCTAAACCTGCAGACGCGCGCCAGCGCGTTCCCCGAACAGGCAAGGCCCGGACCGACACAGATCGGCCCGGGCCTTTTTCGTGCCGGCTTTGTCCGCGCCGAAGAAAAACCCCTTTGAACGCGGGTCGCGCGGCTTTGTTCCAAGTCTCGCCCTGGGCGACTAAAAACAAGCGGCTTTTCGCTTAGGGTGTATCTCTTCCGCATCGGCCACTTAAAAAGAGGTGGCGCCGGGGCTGTCTTTCACCGCCCGCTCTTGCAGTCTGGACCCATGACGCCATATGCCCGGCGTAATGGCGCCCCCGCAGATGTTCGCGCCACATCGCAAGTAATATGTCCTGAAAGGATAAGTACCAATGAAACGCACTGCCCCTCTCTTCGCGGCCGCCTTCGCACTTGTCGCCGCGCCCGCATTCGCCGGCAACCTGACGCCGGTACAAGACGACGTCGTCGCACCGCCGCCGCCGCCCCCGGCCGCCGTGACCCCCAACTGGACCGGCCTCTACGGCGGTGTGCAACTGGGCTACAACAACCTCGATTCCAACATCTCCGGCGGCGACGAAACCGTCATCGGCGGTCTCTTCGTCGGCTACGACTACGATTTCGGCGACTTCGTGCTCGGCAGCAGCATCGACTACGACTTCACCGATGCCGAAGTCTCGACCGCGCCGAACCCGCAGGTCGACCTGGAGAACATCTTCCGCGCCAAGCTGCGCGCCGGCTACAAGCTGGGCAACGGCCTGATCTACGGCACCGGCGGCTATGCCAAGGCGTACACCGACAACCTCGGCGACGATGACGGCTATTTCGTCGGCGCAGGCTACGAGACGATGGTCACCGACAACTTCTCGCTCGGCGGCGAACTGCTCTACCACGAGTTCGACAACTTCAACGGCACCAACGCCGATGTCGAGCCGACCACGGTTCAGCTGCGCGGCACCTTCCGCTTCTGATCGGGCAGCAACGATCCCGCCCGGCACGCATGCCGGGCCGGACTGACAGATCAAGGCGCCTGCCGTCCCCGAACGGCAGGCGCCTTTTTCATGCGCGGCGGACAGGGTCTCGGCGCTGCGCACCGCGCGGTTCGCTCATGCCGCGGATCCGGATAAACCGCACCGTCGCGATACCACCCGGATACCGACGCGATACCGACGTGCCGGTTTCGCCGGTTTCCACGGCATTAACCCGTGATTCGAAAAACCGTCAGAGGATCTCCAGGACCGCGGCCGGCGGCCGGCCGATTGCAGCCTTGTCACCCGCGAAAACGACCGGGCGCTCGATCAGGATCGGATGCGCGGCCATGGCGGCCAGCAACACCTCTTCCGGGCTGTCCGGGGTCAGGCCCAGCTCCTTGAACCGGGATTCTCCCTTGCGGATCAGATCCTTGGCGCGAATGCCCAGACGGTCGAGCACGTCGCGCAACTCCGCGACTTCCGGTGCATCCTCGAGATAGCGGCGCACCCGCAGGTCGCAGCCACGCTCCTGCAACAAGGCCAGTGTCTGCCGCGATTTCGAACAGCGTGGATTGTGCCATATCTCGATCAAAGCCATGCGTCCCGTCCCGTTCCAACTGCATCTGAAATGTTGGAATAACCCTTATCTTCCAAAAGCTTGTCAAGTCCCAGCGCGATCCGTTCGACCAGTCCAATCCCCTCGTAGACCAGCGCCGAATACAGCTGGACCGCACTCGCCCCGGCTCGGATTTTCTCCAGCGCCTGCCCGGCACTTCCGATCCCGCCCACACCGATCAACGGCATCCGCCCGTCGGTCAGTTCGGACAGCCGCGCCAGTACCCTCGTCGACCGCTCGAACAGGGGCGCCCCGGACAGCCCGCCCGCCTCGTCCCGCATCGGGCTTTGCAACCCGCTTCGGTCAAGCGTCGTATTGGTGGCGATGATTGCGGCGACACCACCCGCCTGCGCCACATCGGCCACCTCGGACAGCTCCAAGTCACTGAGATCAGGCGCGATTTTCAGGAACACCGGGATCGGGCGCTCCAGCCAGTCGCGCGCCTCCATCACGCCTTTCAGCAGCGCCGACAGGGCCTCGGCCCCTTGCAGATCGCGCAGCTTCTCGGTGTTGGGGCTCGATACGTTGACGGTGGCGAAATCCAGGTGCGGGCCGCACCGCGACAGCACGCGGGCAAAATCCTCGGCCCGGTCGGCGCTGTCCTTGTTGGCCCCGAGGTTCAACCCCAGCACAGCGTCGCGCGGACGTGCCGCCAGCCGTGCGACGACATCCTCCATCCCCTTGTTGTTGAACCCGAAACGGTTGATGACGGCGCGATCGTCGGACAGCCGGAACAGCCTCGGCTTGGAGTTGCCCGCCTGCGGCTTCGGCGTCACGGCCCCCGCCTCGACGAACCCGAATCCGGCCCGCGACAGCGGCGAAAGGGCCACCGCGTTCTTGTCGAACCCGGCCGCCAGCCCGATCGGATTGGCCAGCCGCAGGCCCGCCACCTCGCAGCGCAACCGCGCCGACGTGACCAGTCCCGGCAACGGCACCAGCCCCGCCCGCAACGCCTGCAGCGCCAGTCCGTGCGCGCGTTCCGGATCCATCCGGTGCATCAGCCCCAGACCGATCCGGTCGGCCAGTCTCATACCGCGCCCGCCGGAAACTGATGCGCGCCGTCGACCAGCGGCAAAGGTTGCGCCCAGACCACGTCGTCCAGTCGCAAAACCCTGTAAAGATGGGGAAACTTGTCACCTCCGCGGGACATCTCCCAGGTCAGGTCATCGCCCAGCCGGTCGGTCTCGACCGCCACCAGCACAAGGTCGTCTTCCCCCTTGAAATGCCTGGCCGCCGTCTCGGGCGCCTGGGCGGGCGTCGAGAAATGGATATAGCCATCGGCCACGTCCACCTGTGCCCCGCGGGTTTCCCCGTCGGACCGCAACGCGGCCCATTCGTCTGCGCGAAAAATCTTGTAAATTAGCATGCCTCGGTGATGCCCCGCCGCCGTGCCATGGTCAAGCAGATTGGCTTTGACGCCCTGCGCTCCCTGCCGCACTCTGGCTGCATTCATCCAGGAGACTTGCCGATGCGCTTCATTCCCCTTGCCCTGTCCGGCCTTCTGACCGCCACCGCGGCACAGGCCGAGTATACGCTCAACATCTTGCACACCAACGATTTTCACGCCCGGTTCGAGCCGATCAGCAAGTACAATTCCACCTGCGCGCCAGAAGACAACGAGGCCGGCGAGTGCTTCGGCGGTTCCGCGCGGCTTGCCACGGCGATCGAGCAGGCCCGTGCCGACGCGCCCAACCCGGTGCTCTTCGATGGCGGGGACCAGTTCCAGGGCACGCTTTTCTACAACTATTACAAGGGCAAGCTGGCCGCCGAGATGATGAACCGCCTGGGCTACGACGCGATGACCGTGGGCAATCACGAATTCGACGACGGACCCGAGGTGCTGCGCGGTTTCATGGACGCGGTCGACTTTCCCGTGCTGATGTCCAACGCCGATGTCAGCCGCGAGGGCCTGCTCAAGGATGTCCTGCAGAAGTCGACCATCATCGAGCGCGGCGGCGAAAAGATCGGCCTGATCGGGCTCACGCCGCAGGACACCGACGAACTGGCCAGCCCTGGCCCCAACATCATCTTCACCGATCCCGTCGATGCCGTGCAGCACCAGGTCGACAGGCTGACCGAAGAGGGCATCGACAAGATCATCGTGCTGTCGCATTCCGGCTATGGCGTCGATCAGCGCGTGGCGCGCGAAACCACCGGCGTCGACGTGATCGTGGGCGGCCATTCCAACACATACCTGGCCAATGACGACCCCGACGCCGCAGGTCCCTACCCCACGATGGTGGGCGATACCGCCATCGTGCAGGCCTATGCCTACGGCAAGTTCCTGGGCCGTTTGGACGTTGTCTTCAACGACGCGGGCGAGGTCATCTCCGCCATAGGCAATCCCCTGATCATGGACGCCGCCGTGGCCGAGGATGCCGACATCGTCTCGCGCATCCAGGAGGCCGCCAAGCCGCTGGAAGAGATCCGCAACAAGGTCGTGGCAGAAGCCGCCGACGCCATCAGCGGCGACCGCGACGCCTGCCGCGTGGCCGAATGCGCCATGGGCAATGCCGTGGCCGAGGCGATGCTGGCCCGCGTGGCCGATCAGGGCGTTCAGGTCGCACTGATGAACGGGGGCGGCGTGCGCGCATCGATCGACGCGGGTCCTGTCACGATGGGCGAGGTGCTGACCGTGCTGCCCTTCCAGAACACGCTCTCGACCTTCCGCATCGACGGCGCCACGCTGAAAGAGGCGCTGGAAAATGGCGTCAGCCAGGTGGGCGAGGGTGCGGGACGCTTTCCGCAAGTGGCCGGGATGACCTTCGTCTTCGATCCCTCCGCCGAGGTCGGCAGCCGCATCACGGAGGTAACCGTCGACGGCGAACCTCTTGATCCCGAACGCGATTATCTCGCCGTGTCGAACGATTACCTCCGCAACGGGGGCGACGGCTATTCGATGCTGCGCGACGCCGCCGACGCCTATGATTTCGGCCCCGACGTGGCCGATGTGCTGGCCGAGTATTTCGCGCAGAACTCTCCCGTCTCGCCCATGACGGACGGCCGCATCCGACAGACCGGACAGTGACGTGACGCGCGCCGGTTCGGCTTTGCAATCCGGGCGGCACGCGGCATAAAAGGCGCCATGAACAAGGTGCGCGACCAGTACGAGGCCTTTCCCTATCCCGAGCGGGATCCGAGGGACGAGAAAAAGCGCCTGATCACCGGCTCGCCCTCGCTGCCGCAGGAGATCGACCATTACGTCTTCGGCGGTCAGCGGGACTGGTCGCAGCCGCTGCGCATCCTCGTGGCCGGTGGCGGCACCGGCGACGGGCTGATCCAGCTGACGACGCTGCTCACGCAATACGGCAAGCCTTTCGAGGCAACCTATATCGACCTCTCCAGCGCCTCGCGAAAGGTGGCCGAGGCACGGGCAAAGACCCGCGGGCTGAACAGCCTCACCTTCGTCACCGGCAGCCTGCTGGACGCGGGCGATCATGGCCCGTTCGATTACATCGACTGTTGTGGCGTGCTGCACCATCTGCCCGACCCCGATGCGGGCTTCAACGCCCTGCGCGCGGCCCTCGCCCCCGGCGGCGGCATGGGCTTCATGGTCTATGCCCCCTATGGCCGCTCTGGCGTCTACCCCCTGCAAGAGGCGTTCGCCGCGCTTTACAGCGACAGCCCTCCGAAAGACCGGCTGAAGGCTGCAAGAAAGGTCGTCGAAAGCTTGCCCGCGGGCCATCCCTTCAAGTCGAACCCCAATCTCAACGATCACAAGAACGGCGACGCGGGGTTTTACGACCTGCTGCTGCACAGCACCGACCGCGCCTATGACGTGCAATCGCTGGCCGACACGCTCGACCGCACAGGCTGGTCCTTTGCGGGCTTCACCGTTCCGATCCTCTATGACCTCGCGCGTTTGGCACCCGTGCCTGCGGGGATGGACCCGGTCGCGGCGATGGCCGTGGCCGAAAAGCTGAACGGCACGATCCGCACTCACACGGGTTATGCCACCGATAGGCGCCGCCCGGTGGCCTCGGGAAAGACGCGCACGCTGGTACCGCATCTGAAGGGCGTGCACCCCGCGCAACTGGCGCGCGCCGTGGCGCAAGGGCAGGCGCCCGCGCTCGACACCGACGGGATCAAGGGCAAGCTCGCCCTGCCCCGACAGGCCGCCGCCCTGCTTGCCGCCATCGACGGTCGCCGCAGACTGCAGGATATCGCAGCGCATGCCGGCCTGGACCCGATCACCTTTGGCGGGCTCTGGAGCCAGGTCGAAAAGGCGCTGTTGCCCTGGGGCATGCTGCTCTACTCGAACGTGCTGAGGTAGGCCGATGTGCGGACGTTTCGCCGTCACCCTGCCGCAGGACGCCATGGCCCAGCTCTTTGCCGCGCGCCCCGTTAACGATTTGCCAGCGGTTCCCAATTACAACGTCTGTCCGACCAACGATGTGCACGTAGTGACCTCGGACGGCACCGACCGGCAGCTCGGGTCGATGCGCTGGGGCTTCCTCCCGCACTGGTACAAGACACCCAATGACGGCCCGCTGCTGATCAACGCGCGCGCCGAGACCATCGCGGAAAAGCCCGCCTTCCGCGCGGCGGCCCGCGAGCGGCGCTGCCTGATCCCGGCCAGCGGCTTTTATGAATGGACCAAGGACGCGGACGGCAATCGCCTGCCCTGGTTCATCCATCCGGCCCGGGGCGAGGCGCTGGCCTTCGCCGGGGTCTATCAGTCCTGGGACAAGGGCGATGCGCCGCTGACCACCTGCGCCATCGTCACCACCGGGGCCAATGGGCCGATGTCGAAGATCCATCACCGCATGCCGGTGATCCTGGCCGAAAAGGACTGGCCGCTCTGGCTCGGCGAAGCGGGCCACGGCGCCGCGACCTTGATGACGGCGGCCCCGGATGACGCGCTGGACTTCTACCGCGTGGACCAGAAGGTCAATTCCAACCGCGCCAGCGGGCCGGACTTGATCGACCCGCTCGACGACTGATCCTTCGTCGGAATGGTCGGCACGCAACACCGCGCGCGGCCTGCCCCGAGATTACTCGTACGAATAATCTCGTCACCGCGCCGCCATCCGTCGGGCCATGTCCAGCATCCGGCATGAAAAACCCCATTCGTTGTCGTACCAGCCGAATACCCGCAGCAACCCGCCCGCCGACACGCTGGTTTCCGGGCCGACCAACACGAGCGACTCCGCCCGCCCGCGCAGATCGGAACTGACCAAGGGCTGCTCCGTCCAGCCGAATACGCCGCCCGGTTGCGCCGCCGCTTTCAGAACGTCGTTCACCCCGTCCGACGTGACCGCCTCGCGCGTCTGGACCGTCAGGTCGATGCAAGACACGCTGGCGGTGGGCACGCGGATGGCCCGCGCCTCGATCCGGCCTTTCAGATGCGGCAGGACAAGCCCCGTCTGGTCCTGCGCACTGGTCGTCGTGGGCACCATCGACAGAGCCGCGGCGCGGCTCCGCTCGGGCGCGGCGCGGGGTTTGTCGACCGTGGGCTGGCTGCCGGTATAGCAATGTACCGTGGTCATCTGACCGCTTACCAGTCCGAACGCCTCGTCCAGCAGCCGCGCCAGCGGGGCCAGAGCGTTGGTCGTGCAGGACGCGTTCGAAACGATGCGTTCATCGCCCAGGTGTTCGTCATTGGCGCCCATGACCAGCGTTACGTCCGCCTCCGCAGAGGGGCCCGAGACCAGGACCTTGCGCGCGCCGGCGTCCAGCCCGCGTTCCGCCACGGCGCGTTTTCCGCCCATTCCTGTGCATTCCAGCACGACATCGACCCCCTGCAAATCGATACGTCGCAGGTCCGGCTCGGCGTGGAAGGGAATGCGCCGGCCGCCCACGACCAGGACTTGACCGTCCGTGCGCACCTCTTCCGGCCATGGCCCGAACACGCTGTCGAACTGGAAGAGGTAGGCGCAGGTGCTCAAGGGCTCGATGTCGTTGATCGCGACCAGTTCGAAGTCCCTGGCGTCGCGCAGCAGGATCCGCAGCAACGTCCGGCCAATACGTCCAAAGCCGTTGATGGCAACGCGGATCGGCGGTTGGGGCATGACGGTATCTCCTGGAGGTGTTTGGTCCGCGAACCATTGCCGCGACCGTAAAGGTTTTCCAGACGTGAAATATTATTTGATCAAATTTCTACCGCGCGGCGGCGGCCCTGGCCTGCGGTCCCGGCGCGACCGACGTTTCGAGCGCGGGATACCGCATCCACAGCGTTACACCCCGCGCCACGAAGCTGATCAACAGCGCCAGCCACAGCCCGTGATTGCCCAGCCAAGGTACCAGCAACAGGGCCGACATGACGTAGATCGCAAGGCTTATCGCCATCATGTTGCGCATGTCTCCCGCCCGGGTCGCGCCGATGAAGATACCATCCAGCATGAACGGCGCCACCCCAACCACCGGCGCGATACAGACATAGACCAGGTACGTTCTTGCCTCGGCTTGCACCTCCGGCGCCTTGGCCATCAGGTCGACGATCGCGCCACCCCAGACGGCAAACGCGACCGCGATCAGCAGAACGATGGTCAGAGCCCAGATGCTGGCCAGCACCGCACCCCGCCGCAGCCGCGCGACGCTGCCTTGCCCGTATGCCTGCCCCACGAGCGCCTCGGCGGCGAAGGCGAAACCGTCCAGCGCGTGCGACGATATGTTCAGGAATTGCAACAACACCTGGTTCGCGGCCAGCGTGACATCCCCCAAGTCCCCTCCGATCAGCAGGAAGGAGATGAAAATGCCCTGCAGCACCAGTGACCGTAGCAGGATATCGCGGTTCACCGCCATCATCCGGGCCAGCCGTACGCGGTCGAAGACCCGCCCCCAGTCGCGCCAAGCCGGCACGGCCCACGCATCGCGGCACAGCCACAGGCCAAGCAGCAGGCCTGACCATTCGGCGATGAACGTCGCCCAGGCCACCCCGGTTACGCCAAGCTCCAGCCCCAGCACGAACCATAGATCCAGAAGGATATTGACTCCGTTCATCACGACCTGAAGCGCCAGAACGGCGCGCGTGCGTTCCAGCGCGATCAGCCAGCCCGTGACGCCGTAGAGCCCGATCAGGGCCGGTGCGCTCCAGACCCGGACAATCATATAGTCCCGCGCCAGCGCCTCGACTTCGGCGCTGGCCGGCGACACAAGGAAGGCACCCGCGAACATGGGACCTTGCAGCGCGATGATGCAAAGGCCGGCTGCCAGCCCGATCATCAACGCGCGTGTCAGCATGGCCGCCACCTCGCCGCTGCGCCCCGCACCGTGCGCCTGGCTGGTCAGACCCGTCGTGCCCATCCGCAGGAACCCGAAGACCCAGTAAACCCCGGTCAGGATGATCGCACCGATACCAACCGCGCCGATCGGCACAGCCTCGCCCAACTGCCCCACGACGCCCGTGTCCACCGCGCCCAGAATAGGCACGGTGGCGTTGGACAACACGATCGGTACGGCGATCTTGAGAACACGCCTATGCGTGATCGCCAGCGGCGTCTCAGCCATCGCGGCGCGGCATCAGGAAATGCCCCGTGGCCTGCGCGAAGGCACGGGCGCGATTGTCCTGCCACGCCTCGGCCCGTACGGACGCATAGCGCCGGCCCGACCGCGTCACCACAGCGCGGGCATAGGCATCCCGTGGCAGGCCCGACCGCAGGTAGTCCACGGTGAAGTCGATGGTCTTGGGCAATCGCGGCAGGGATCCTGCCTCGAACGTCTCTAGGGACAGTTCGCCCGACTCCATCTCGTCCCACAGCATGGCCCAGCTCAGCGTGATGATCGACGTCACTTCCAGAAAGGCCGAAGTGGCGCCACCGTGCAAGGCCGGCAACAGCGGATTGCCGATCAGCTTTTCGTTGAACGGCATGACCCCCGTCAGCTCGTCGCCGCGACGATCGAACTCGATCCCCATGAAGCGGATGTATGGCACGCCATCGACCAGCGCGCGCAGGGCCGCGTCACGTCGCTGCTTGACCACCTGCACGGGTTCCGGGCGCCCGCGGCTCATGGCTTGTCCGCCACGGTAAAGGTGCCGGTGGCCTGCGCGACGGGCCGGTCGGCATCGTCGTCCAGAGTCTGCGCCCGCACGAAGGCGACCGACCGGGTGATGTGATAGCACTCCGCGCGGGCCCGGATCGCCTGCCCCGGTCGGGCCGGGCGCATGTAGTCTATGCGCAGGTCGATCGTCGCCGTGGCGCCGGGCGAGTCCGGGTGGCTCATCACGGCAGCACCGCAACAGGTATCCATCAGTGCCGACACCGCACCGCCGTGTATCACGCCGGTCTTCGGATCGCCCACCAGGTGGTCGGCATAGTCCATCTGCATCTCGGCCACGCCTTCGCCGACATGGGTGATCCGCATACCCAGCGCCTTGGCGTGGGGAATGGCGCCCATGAATTCCGCGGCCATCTTGTTCTTTTCGGTCATTGAAGGTCCTGCGACTTGGTGGCCTCTTTATGGTCCCGAATGCGGACGCGCCGCAAGGGTGCCTGTTGCGCGATCCGCCCTATGTCTCTTAAGTAGACGTAAGGAGGACCAGCGATGCCAGAGCAACGCCTGTCATTCAAGGAGATGTGCGCCAGGTTCGATGTGACGCCGCGCACGCTGCGGTACTACGAATATATCGAGTTGCTCAGTCCCACGCGCGAGGGGCGTTCGCGCTATTACGGCCCGCGGGAAGTGGCCCGCATGACCCTGATCCTGCGCGGCCGCCGCTGGGGTTTCGCGCTGGAAGACATCCGCCAGTGGCTGGAAATCTACGAGGAAAAGGGCACCGACGCGCAGTTGCGCACCTGGATCGACCTCGCGGACCGTCAGCTGGAAGAGCTGCGCAGCCAGAAGGAACAGCTGGAACAGTCCATCGCGGAGCTGAAAAAGGCTCGCGATTCGACCGAGAAGTCGCTCGGCTAGACCTTGGGCCGCTCGGCCCAGCCTCTGCATTTCCGCAAAATAATTGCGCGCCCCGCAGGTTGACCTTGCCTGATCTTACGTAAAGCTCAAAGTGACGTTACGTATTGGTTACGTAAACCAGTCTACGTGTTGTACCGATAGCCATCGCCTCACATGTTCCGGCCACGCAACGAGATTTACGGAAAGCGACATGACCGACGAAACGATGACAATTCGCGAGATGTGCGACGCGTTCAACGTGACGCCGCGAACCTTGCGTTTCTACGAGGCGAAAGAACTGCTCTTCCCCCGTCGGGAAGGACAGAAGCGACTGTTCACGAAAAGCGACCGCGCCCGTCTGAAACTGATCCTGCGCGGCAAACGCTTCGGCTTCAGCCTCGAGGAAATACGCCAGCTTCTGAACCTTTATGACCGGGGCGATCAGCAGCTGACGCAGCTGGAGAGCACATATGAAATCGCCAAGGACCGTCTGGAAGAACTGGAGCGTCAGCGCGACGAGCTGACCGCGGCCATCGACGACCTGCGCGACCAGATGAAATGGGGCGAGAGGATGATCTCCTCGCTCCGCCAGACCCCCAAAGCCGCGGAATGACTTCCCGGCCCGACACTGTGATGATGTAGGGAGACCACCACATGCCGAGCTACACCCCGCCCACCAAGGACATGCAATTCATCCTTCACGATGTCCTGAAGGTCAGCACCACCGACACCCCCGGCTATGCCGAGCTGGACCGCGACTTCACCGCCGCCGTTCTGGAAGAGGCCGGCAAGCTCTCGTCCGAGGTTCTGGCACCTTTGAACGTCGTCGGTGATACCGAGGGCTGCAAGCTGGAGAACGGCGTGGTCCGCACGCCCACCGGCTTCAAGGCGGCCTTCGACCAGGTGCGGGAGGGCGGCTGGACCGCGCTCGACCTGCCCGAGGAATTCGGCGGGCAGAACATGCCCTATATCCTCGGCACCGCGGTGGGCGAGATGTTCTCGGCCGCCAACCAGGCCTTCACCATGTACCAGGGCCTGACCCATGGCGCCGCCTCGGCGATCCTGGCCCACGGGTCCGAAGACCAAAAGGCCACCTACCTTCCCAAGATGGCGTCGTGCGAATGGACCGGCACGATGAACCTGACCGAGCCGCATTGCGGCACCGATCTGGGCCTGATGCGCACCAAGGCGGAACCGCAGGGCGACGGCAGCTACAAGATCACCGGCCAGAAAATCTTCATCTCGTCAGGCGAACACGACATGGCCGACAACATCATCCACCTCGTGCTGGCCAAGATCCCCGGCGGCCCCGAGGGCATCAAGGGTGTCAGCCTCTTCATCGTGCCCAAGTTCATCGTCAAGGAAGACGGCAGCTTGGGTGAGCGCAACGGCGTCGCCTGCGGCAAGATCGAAGAAAAGATGGGCATTCACGGCAACTCGACCTGCGTCATGAACTATGACGAGGCGACGGGCTACCTGCTGGGCGAGGAACACAAGGGAATGCGCGCCATGTTCACCATGATGAACGAGGCCCGCATCGGTGTCGGGATGCAGGGCCTCGCCCAGGCCGACGTGGCCTACCAGAACGCGCTGGAATACGCCAAGGACCGGCTTCAGGGCCGCGACGTGACCGGCGTCAAGAACCCCGATGGCCCGGCCGACCCGCTGATCGTGCACCCGGATATCCGCCGCGCGCTGCTTGACCAGAAAAGCTTTGTCGAAGGCGCCCGCGCGTTCCTTCTGTGGGGCAGCCAGATGATCGACCAGTCACATCGCGGCAATGACGAGGCCGCCGAGGGCATGGTCAGCCTGCTGACCCCGATCATCAAGGGCTTTCTGACCGACGAGGGCTTCGACATGACGATCCTCGCCCAGCAGATCTATGGCGGCCATGGCTATATCGAGGAATGGGGCATGTCCCAGTTCGCCCGCGACGCCCGGATCGCCATGATCTACGAAGGCGCCAACGGTGTTCAGGCGCTCGACCTCGTCGGCCGCAAGCTGGCGCAGGATGGCGGCAAGCACGTCATGGCGTTCTTCGACATGGTCAAGGCGTTCATCAAGGAGAACGAGGGTCACCCGGCGCTGAAGCAGGACTTCCTCGACCCGCTCAAGGAAAGCTCCAAGCACCTGCAACAGGCCGGAATGTTCTTCATGCAGAACGGCATGAAGAACCCCAATGCGGCGCTGTCGGGGTCGTATGACTTCATGCACCTCTTCGGCCATGTCTGCCTGGGCCTGATGTGGGCACAGATGGCCAAGGCCGCGCACGCGGCGATCGAGGCCGGCGAAGGCGACACGGCCTTCTACAAAACCAAGATCGCCACGGGCCGCTTCTACATGAAGCGCCGCCTGCCCGCGACGGGGATGCACCTTGCACGCATCGAGTCCGGCGCCGAGCCCGTGATGGAGCTTGAATCCGAGGCATTCTGAACCCCTTAGGGTGGGTTTCAAACCCACCCTACGCCCGCCACGATGACTGGGAGGACATCATGCCGAAACGCTTTCGCCTGACCCGCCGCTTCAACGCCGCGATGACCGAGGACGGCTATCGCCGCTTGCGAAAATTCGCGCAGGAAGCGGGGCTCGACGAAGGCGAGGCCTTGTCCTTTCTCTTCGAGAATTTCGACAGCGTGATCGACGAAGACACGTTCGGTCACCGTCTGCGCATCTTCAATTCCGAACTCGACGCCCGCAAACGCTAGGGAGGCTCCTCATGTCCGCATGGATGACCGACGAGCACGAAATGCTCACCGAGATGACGGCCAAGTTCATCACCGAGGAATGGGGCCCGCATTTCGAGCGCTGGCGCAAGGCCGGCATCATGGACCGCGAGATCTGGCAGCAGGCTGGCGAACTGGGCCTGCTCTGCCCCTCGATCCCCGAGGAATACGGCGGCGCTGGCGGCGATTTCGGCCATGAGGCGGTGATCTGCATCGAGCAGAGCCGCGCAAATCTTGCAAGCTGGGGCAACCCGATCCACTCCGGCATCGTGGCGCATTACCTATTGGCCTATGGCAGCGAGAAACAGAAGAAACGCTGGCTGCCCAAGATGGTCTCGGGCGACTTGGTCGGCGCGCTTGCCATGACCGAACCGGGTGCAGGCTCGGACCTGCAAGGCATGAAGACCAAGGCCCTGCGCGAGGGCAATTCCTATCGTTTGACAGGCCAGAAGACCTTCATCACAAACGGCCAGCACGCCGACCTGATCATCGTCGCCGCCAAGACCGATCCCAAGCAGGGTGCCAAGGGCATCTCGCTCGTGGTGGTCGAAACCGAGGGGGCCGAGGGCTTCAGCCGCGGCCGCAACCTCGACAAGAATGGGCTGAAGGCCGGCGACACCTCCGAGCTTTTCTTCGACAATGTCGAGATCCCGCCCGAGAACATTCTCGGCGGCGAAGAGGGTCGCGGCTTTTACCAAATGATGGAGCAGCTCCCCCAGGAACGGCTGATCATCGCCTGCGGCGCACAAGGCGCGCTGGAAGGTGGCGTTGCACGTACCATCGCCTACACCAAGGAGCGCGAGGCGTTCGGCGCACCGATCTTCGACAAGTTCCAGACCATCCGTTTTACCCTGACCGAGTGCCTGACCAAGACCAAGGTCTGCCGCGCGTTCCTGGATGAATGTATCGAGGAACACCTGCACGGAAAGCTGAGCGTCGAGAAGGCCGCGATGGCCAAGTATTGGCTGACCGACACGCAATTCGAGGTGCTGGACGCCTGCGTGCAACTGCATGGCGGCTACGGCTACATGGCCGAGTACGACATCGCAGAAATGTGGGCCGACGCACGGGTGCAACGCATCTACGGCGGCACCAACGAGATCATGAAAGAACTGATCTCGCGGTCGCTGTGACGCGCAAAGCACCGGCCACGACGATGACATTGGGAGTGAGAACATGACGATCAAGCTTTACTGCTTCGGTGAAAGCGGCAACGCCTACAAGGCGGCGCTGGCACTGGAACTTTCCGGGCTCGACTGGGAGCCTGTGAAGGTCGATTTCTTCGGCGGTGAGACCCGCGGAGATGCGTACCGAAAAGACGTCAACGAGATGGGCGAAGCGCCGGTCATGATCGACGGCGATATCCGCCTGACCCAGTCGGGCGTGATCCAGCAATATGTCACCGACAAGACCGGCAAGTTCGGCGGTCGGGATCAGGCGGAAGAATACGAGGTTCTGCGCTGGGTGCTGTGGGACAATCACAAGCTTAGCAGCCAGGCCGGGATGACGCGTTTCCTGATGAACTTCCTGCCCGAGGAGAAGCGCCCGGCAGAGGTCATCAAATTCACCCAAGGGCGCCTCAAGGCTGCCTACACCACGCTGAACGACCGGCTGGAGGGGCGCGACTGGATCGTCGGTGACGGGCCGTCCAATGCCGACATCTCCTGCTGCGCCTACCTTTTCTATCCCGAGCCCTTCGGCTTTGCCCGCGCCGAATGGCCCAATATCGACAGATGGCTTTCCAACATCGAGGCCCTGCCCGGCTGGAAACACCCCTATGACCTGATGCCGGGCTCTCCGGCGGACCGTGCCTGAGCCCGGCTCAGCGCGCACACAAGCCAAAAACAGACACGACAGGACAACCAAAGGAGTCCGGACATGACCGAAGCCTATATCTATGACGCGGTCCGCACGCCGCGCGGCAAGGGCCGCAAGGACGGCGCGCTGCACGAAGTGACCGCCGTGCGCCTCAGCACCCACGTACTGAACGCGCTGAAAGAGCGTAACGGCCTTGAGGGTCACGCCGTCGAGGACGTGATCTGGGGCAACGTCACGCAGGTGATGGAACAGGGCGGCTGCCTGGCACGGACCGCCGTACTGGCCTCCGACCTCGACGAATCCATCCCCGGCCTGGCCATCAACCGCTTCTGCGCGTCCGGCATGGAAGCCGTGAACCTGGCCGCGAACCAGGTCAAGGGCGGCGCGGGCGAGGCCTATATCGCCGGCGGCGTCGAGATGATGGGCCGCGTGGCCATGGGCAGCGACGGTGCGGCGATTGCCGTGGATCCCAGCGTGGCGATGGACAGCTATTTCGTCCCACAGGGTATCTCGGCGGACATCATCGCCACCGAGTACGGTTTCAACCGCGACCAGGCCGATGCGCTGGCCGTGGAAAGCCAGAACCGCGCGGCGGCGGCATGGAAGGACAACCGTTTCGAGAAATCCATCATCGAGGTGAAGGACCAGAACGGTCTGACCATCCTCGACCACGACGAATACATGCGCCCCGGCACCGACATGCAGGCGCTTGGCGCGCTCAATGCCAGCTTCCAGCAGATGGGCGAGGTGATGCCCGGCTTCGATGCCGTGGCAAAGCTGAAATACCCGCACCTTGAGAAGATCAACCACATTCACCACGCCGGCAACAGCTCGGGCATCGTGGACGGCTCGGCCGGTGTGCTGATCGGCAGTAAAGAATTCGGCGAGAAATGGGACCTGAAGCCCCGCGCCCGCATCCGCCAGACCTGCAAGATCGGCACCGATCCCACCATCATGTTGACCGGCCCGGTGCCCGCGACGCAGAAGATCCTCGCGGATAGTGGCATGAACATCGGCGACATCGACCTGTTCGAGGTAAACGAGGCCTTCGCCTCGGTCGTGCTGCGCTTCATGCAGGCCTTTGATGTCGATCCCGAACTTGTCAACGTGAACGGCGGCTCCATCGCCATGGGCCACCCGCTGGGCGCCACCGGCGCGATCATCATCGGCACGCTCTTGGACGAGCTGGAGCGCTCCGACAAGGAAGTCGGGCTCGCAACGCTCTGTATCGCGTCGGGCATGGGCGCGGCCACGATCATCGAGCGCGTGTGATGCCAAAGGTCGATATCAGCAAGGCGCCGGTTTCACGGGGGGCGGATTACCCCTCCCCCCTGCAAGAGGAGTTTGCGGATCGCACGCGCATCCGGCTTGGCGACGCGGTCGGGATCACCGGGTTTGGTCTGAACCTGACAACCCTGCCACCGGGCTGCCGGTCGTCTCTGCGCCACTGGCACGAGGTCGAGGACGAAATGGTCTATGTTCTGTCGGGGACGCTGACGCTGATCGACGATGACGGAGAGACCGAAATCGGACCCGGCGAGGCCGCCGGATTTCCCGGCGGAGCAGCGAATGCCCATCACTTCGTCAATCGCGGCACCGAAGAGGCGGTCTTGTTGGAGATCGGCACGCGACCTGACCAGGACCAATGCCACTATTCGGATCACGATTTGGTCGCACATGACCGCGACGGCACGACCTGGTTCACCACACGCAACGGCACACCGGTCACGGCGTCAAAGAAACGGTTCGAGTGACAGGGAAAGCCCCTTGCCGCTCGGCCAAGCAGAATATCGCGGGCAGATGCCCGGACCAAACCCTACACGGGAGACGAAAAATGACTGATTTCACGATGGAAAAAGGCGACGACGGCGTCGCGATCATCACCTGGGACACCCAAGGCAAGTCCATGAACGTGATGAACATGGAAGGCTGGCCGCTGCTGGAAAGCCTGGTGGACGACGCGCTGGCCGACGATGCGGTCAAGGGCATCGTCATCACCTCCGGCAAGGAAGGCACCTTTGCCGGGGGCATGGACCTCAACGTCATCGCCAAGATGAAGGAAATGGCCGGCGACAACCCGGCACAGGGCCTGATGGACGGGCTAATGAACATGCACTCGATCCTGCGCAAGATCGAGCGTGGCGGCATGGACGACAAGAACAAGGGCGGCAAGCCCATCGCCGCTGCCCTGCCCGGCACGGCGCTTGGCATCGGGCTGGAAATTCCGCTGGCCTGTCACCGTATCTTTGCCGCCGACAATCCGAAGGCCAAGATCGGCCTGCCCGAGATCATGGTCGGCATCTTCCCCGGCGCGGGCGGCACCACCCGCCTCGTGCGCAAGCTGGGCGCCATGGGCGCGTCCCCGCTCCTGCTTGAAGGCAAGCTGAACGATCCCCAAAAAGCCAAGTCCGCCGGCGTGGTGGACGAGGTCGTGCCCGCGGGCGAGTTGATCGCAAAGGCCAAGGAATGGGTCCTGAGCGAGCCCAGCTTCGTCAAGCCGTGGGACGAGAAAGGCTACAAGATGCCCGGCGGCGCGCCGTATCACCCGGCAGGCTTCATGACCTTCGTCGGTGCCTCGGCCATGGTCAACGGCAAGACCCAAGGCGCTTTCCCGGCGGCCAAGGCGCTCTTGTCTGCTGTCTATGAAGGCGCGCTGGTGCCCTTCGACACCGCCCTCAAGACCGAGGCGCGCTGGTTCACCAACGTCCTGATGAACCCGTCCTCGTCGGCCATGATCCGCAGCCTCTTCATCAACAAGGAAGCACTGGAAAAAGGCGCCAACCGCCCCGACGTGCCCGACCAGAAGGTCAAGAAGGTGGGCGTCATGGGCGCGGGCATGATGGGCGCGGGCATCGCGCTCGTCTCGGCCATGGCGGGGATGGAGGTCGTGCTGATCGACCAGAAACAGGAGGCTGCCGACAAGGGCAAGGCCTACACCGCCGATTACATGGACAAGGGCATCAAGCGCGGCAAGGCCACCGAAGAGAAGAAGGCGGCGACGCTGGACCTCATCACCGCGACCACCGACTACACCGCGCTGAAAGGCGCCGACCTGATCATCGAGGCCGTGTTCGAGGATCCGGGCGTGAAGGCCGAGGTCACGAAAGAGGTGCTGCAAGTCGTGGGCGACGATTGCATCTTCGCCACCAACACCTCGACCCTGCCGATCACCGAATTGGCCAAGGCGTCGGACAATCCCGAGCAGTTCATCGGCATCCACTTCTTCTCGCCCGTCGAGAAGATGATGCTGGTCGAGATCATCAAGGGTGCGGAAACCGGGCCGCGCGCCGTCGCCAAGGCGCTGGATTACGTCCGGCAAATCCGCAAGACGCCCATTGTCGTAAATGACGCGCGGTTCTTCTACTGCAACCGCTGCATCATCCCCTACATCAACGAGGGGATCCGCATGGTGGCCGAAGGCGTGACGCCCGCGCTGATCGACAACGCCGCGCGTCAGCTGGGCTTCCCGGTTGGGCCGCTGCAACTGGTCGACGAGACCTCGATCGACCTCGGCGCCAAGATCGCCCGTGCCACGAAGGCCGCCATGGGGGATGAGTACCCCGATGCTGCGGTGGATGAGGTGATCTTCTGGATGGAAGAAGAAGGCCGGCTGGGCCGCAAGTCGAACGCCGGCTTCTTCGACTATGACGACAAGGGCAAGCGTCAGGGCTACTGGCCGGGGCTGGAGGAGAAATACCCCCATGCCGAAGACCAGCCCGACCTGACCGAAGTGCAGCATCGCCTGATGTTCGCGCAAGTGCTGGAAGCCGTCCGCGCGCTGGAGGAAGGCGTGTTGGAAGACATCCGCGAAGGCGACGTGGGCGCAATCCTCGCCTGGGGCTTTGCACCGTGGTCGGGCGGACCGTTCTCGTGGCTCGATATCATCGGCACGCCCTACGCCGCCGAGCGCTGTGACGAGCTGACCGCCAAGTTCGGCGAGCGGTTCACCACGCCCGAGTTGCTGCGCGAGATGGCCGGCAAGAACCAGTCATTCTACGGGCGCTTCGGCACCCAGGCAGAGGCTGCATAACCGCGACCTTTCGAGCAAAAACGCAACCCGCGCGGCCACGCAACCGCGCGGGTTTTCTTGTTCCGGTGGGATAACCTGCGCCGCTACGCCGGAGCGGCCGCCGCCCAGATGTCCTTGGGTGAGTTACAGCAGGCCGCGGCAATCTCTTCCTCGATCTGCACGGCCAAGAACCGCGCCTCGTCCATCGACAGGATGGAGTAGAACGGGCGGGCCTCTTCGGCGAAGGCCGCATCGACCATGTCGGCAAAGGCGGGGCAGAAAAGCAGCGCCCCGTTTTCCGCGAACACCACCTGATCGGCGGCGAAATGCAGAACCACGATGTTCACGTCGCCCTCGGGCGGCGTGCGGGCGACGCCATAAAGCCCCTCGATCGCTTCGGCGGGCATCAGGGTGAAGGGATCACCGTAAAGGTTCTCTGCCGCGTCGCTTTCCACCATGATGTTCTGCCCCGGCAGCACATGCATCACCTCGCGGTTGCCCAACGCACCGGCCGGGACCTCGAGCGGCCAGAACTGGCGCGGGCAATTGTCCTGCCCGCTCCACAAACGGACGCGGCTTACTTTCGTGATCGTCTGAAGCCCACCATCGAAAGTCAGCACCTTGTCGCCTTCGGCAATCGCCTCGACGGGGCGCCAGCCCATGCCCGTCGCCACTTTCGTGCCGGAAATCAGCCCTGATTTGACGGCGGATGCATCCGCATTGCCATAGCTTTCGCGCGTCCCGACCGTGGAATTCCATCCGAACATTGACCATTTCCCCTCTTGTGCCGTTGGCAGACGGCGTCAGCAGACAAGATTCATGTGGCGTGATTCTCAGGACGCTGCTTGGTCGGAAAAGTGTCACGAATAGGGCATTGTTTCCGGCGCGAGGCCATTCGCAACAGTTTCCGAAAACAAGGCTAAAATCTGAAACGAAATCGGTTCAAAATCGGTAACCGAACCTTTCGATGTCACGTGCGCACATCCGGCTCACCAGTTCGGCATCGGCCTCGGTATAGTATTCGCGGTAGTCGGCGGATCGGGCCGAACGATTTTCATGCGGCAAGGCAAGCCGGAATCCCAGATGCTGCCACAAGGGCTCCGCATCGGTCTCGAAATGCTCCAGTCGGATGAAAAGCGTCGCACGTTCCGCACCATTTGCCAGACGCATGTAGCTTGCATAATCCGCGGCCCGGATCGAGGCCTGCATGTCCGGCGCGTTCAGAAACCCGCTGAAATCGGTGGCTTTGGCGCGGGCGACCGCCCGGTGATCGAAGTCTTGCACCCGCAGCCAGTGGTAATAGCTGACCATCCTGTCCCAAGGGTTACGCACCAGCGTAAATGAAAAAGCCGATGCCACGAAGTCGCGCGTCACCAGCCCGTCGATATCCGCCAGGGTGGAATGTTTCCACAAGCGGCCCGCGCTCTTCACATCCTTGATCCGTCTCCGCCGCTTTCTGGCTTTCGGGGTGTCGCCGATCAGGATGTCATCCCGCATCGTGCGCCCCTCCAGCGCCAGCGCCAGCGACGTGCCGCCCGTCTTGGGGATATGCACGAAGATATAGTTCCGACCGGGAGAGATGATCATGCCGCAACGCTAGGCGATCGCGCAGGACTTGGAAAGATTGCCCCGTGCACGAAACGGCTTTGCGTTCGGCATGGAAATACGCGATACCTCCTGCCGATCAGACTGTATGCGCCACAAGGGAGCCTGACATGGGTTGGATGAAGGATGAGACCGGCCTCGAAAAGCATCACGCGAACTACGTCCCGCTGACACCCCTGTCGCATCTGCGGCGCGCGTCCCATGTGTTCGCCGATCACGAAGCGCTGGTCTACGGCAGTTTCAGAAAGACCTACGCCCAGTACTACGAGCGCGTGACCCGCCTTGCCTCCGCCCTGCAGAAGATCGGCGTCGAACCCGGCGACGTGGTGGCGACAATCCTGCCGAACATCCCCGCCCATGCCGAGGCGCATTTCGGCGTGCCGGCCTGCGGGGCCGTGCTGAACGCCATCAACACCCGGGTCGAGGCCGACACCATCGCCTATATTCTCGATCACGGCGAGGCGAAGGTGGTGCTGGTCGATCCGCAATTCCTGTCCACCACGCTCGAGGCGATCGACAAGATGGACGGACCCGCGCCAAAGATCATCGAGGTGCCTGATGATGAGGCCGGCGTGAAACCCTATGGCGATCACCAGCTCTACGAGGATTTCCTTGAAACCGGCGATCCCGACTTCCGGTGGACTATGCCCGAGGATGAATGGGAAAGCCTCGCGCTGAACTATACTTCCGGCACCACCGGGCGGCCCAAGGGCGTGGTCTACAGCCATCGCGGTGCCTACCTTCTGACCATGGGCACCGCGGTGACGTGGCCCCTGCCCCGCCACGCGCGTTACCTGACCATCGTGCCTTTGTTTCACTGCAACAACTGGAACCACACCTGGGCCATACCGATGATCGGCGGCACCGTGGTGTGCTGCCGCGACATCACCGCGGCCAATATCTATAACGCCATCGCGGACGAAGGTGTCACCCATTTCGGCGCCGCGCCCATCGTGCTGAACATGATCGTCAACGCCAAGGATGCCGAGCGGCGCGAGTTCGACCATGCGGTCAGCGTGTTCACCGCCGGCGCGCCGCCCCCCGCCGCCACGCTACGTGCCATCGAGCCGCTGGGCTTTGACGTGACGCAGGTCTACGGCCTGACCGAAACCTATGGCCACGTCACCGAATGCATGTGGCACAGCCGGTGGGACGACCTGCCCGACGACGAACGCTATGCCATCAAGGCCCGCACCGGGATCCTGATGCCCTTCATGGACGACATCACCGCGCTCGATCCCGAGACCATGGAACAGGTTCCGATGGATGGCGAGACGCAGGGCGAGGTCATGATCCGCGGCAACGCGGTGATGAAAGGCTATCTCAAGAACCCCAAAGCCACCGAGGACTCCTTCCGCGGCGGATACTTCCATTCCGGCGATATCGCCTACCAGCATGACGACGGCTACCTGAAGATCGCCGACCGGGCCAAGGACATCATCATCTCGGGCGGCGAGAACATCAGCTCGGTCGAGGTCGAAGGCGCGCTTATGATGCATCCGGCCGTGCTGCTCTGCGCGGTGGTGGCCATGCCCGACGAGAAATGGGGCGAGGTGCCCTGCGCCTTCGTCGAGATCAAGGAAAGCGCCACGGTGACCGAGGACGACCTGATCGCCTTCTGCCGCGAACGGCTGGCGGGCTTCAAGTGCCCCAAGAAGATCGTGTTCGAGGAATTGCCCAAGACATCGACCGGCAAGATCCAGAAATTCGAACTGCGCAAGGCGTTCAAATAGAACCGTCCGCCTTTGCACCGGGCCTCGCGCCCCCGCCGGCTTCGGTTGGGCGCAACGCACCTCGATCGCAGTGTCATCGGCAATTGCCCGCTTGCGTATCGCCGTGATATGCTCGACCAACCGCGTTAACGAGGCAGAGCAGGCCCACGCGACATGACGGCGCTGAGCGAATATGAACGGCTGGAGGCTTCCGGCATTTGGCGGGCCTCCCCGGACTCGCAGCGCGTCGATGTGTACGTGTCGTTGGGTGACGCGACGCTCACGATCCTGGATCGCCGGGAACAACCGTTGACCCACTGGTCGCTCGCCGCGATATCGCGGGTGAACCCAGGCAAGCGCCCCGCTCTCTATCATCCCGACGGCGACCCCGGCGAGGTGCTCGAACTGGGTGACGATGCCGTCGAGGTGATCGACGCCATCGAGAAGCTCCGCGCGGCCGTCGAACGCGCGCGACCGCATCCGGGGCGCCTTCGCCTAGTGATCTTCCTGGGAAGTCTCGCGGCCGTCGGGGCGCTGGCGACCCTGTGGCTCCCTGGTGCGGTACGAGAGCACGCCACACGGGTCCTGCCCGACGTGAAGCGCGAGGATATCGGCCAATCCCTGCGGCGTCACATCGAACGGGTCACCGGCCCGCCCTGCAACGGGCCCGAGGGCCGTGGCGCTCTTGCGGAACTGGCCAGGCGGTTGCCCGCAGAGGATGATCCCGGCACGCTCGACGTGATGCGCAACGGCGTGAAAGGGGCCGTCGCCCTGCCCGGCAAGACGATCCTCCTGGGGCGCAGCCTCGTCGAGGATTACGAAGAACCGGACGTGCTTGCGGGCTATATCGTCGCGCAGCGCCTGCGGGCCAGCCTGTACGACCCGATTGACGACCTGCTGCAATTCGCCGGCACCTGGGACAGTATCCGCCTTCTGACCACCGGCGAACTGCCCGAAGAGGTTCTGGCCGACTACGCTCAGCACCTGCTGACCCGTGCGCAGGCGCCGCTGCCGGACGAAACCATGCTGAACGGCTTTCGGGCCTGGTCCGTGCGATCCACGCCCTATGCCTATGCCGTCGATGTCACCGGAGAAAGCACCCTAGGCCTGATCGAGGCCGATCCCTTCGCGACCGAAGTGCCCCCCCCGATCCTCAGCGACGCGGACTGGCTGCGGCTTCAGGGCATCTGCGGCGGGTGAGGCCGCAGAATGCGTTACTTGCGGTAATAGGCGTTCGGGTATCCCGCGCGGCGTACCGCCTGCATCCCCGATTGAAGCTGTGACTGCGTGCCGAATGGCCCGACTACGACCGACGTATACGACTGGCCGTTGTGGGTGGTCTTGCCCATCCGCGCGGGCAAGCCTGCATTGGCAAGGCGCTGTGCGGCACTCCTGGCGAGGCCCGGCTTGCTGAAGATACCGACCTGCACGTAACGGTGGCTGGCCGCCTTGGCCGCGGGCTTCGGTGCTGCCGACCGGGTCGAGATCGTCGGCTTGACCGCCTCGGCGCGCGGCGCGTCACTGGTCACGTTGCGCGTGCGCTTGACCGACCGTACACGACCGTCACGGCTGCGCACGACGGTGATCGGATCCGGCACCATCTCGCCGCGGGTGGCGACGATGACACCGGCGGCCCGCTGCTGTTCAAAACTTGTGTAGGGGTACTGAAGCCCGGGATACTTGTGCGTCACCTCGCGCCCCGTCCAGCGGTCGATCAGGCGGCGCGGCACGGTCTTGGTCCAGGCCACCTCCATCTGCGCTTTGCCGGCAAATGTCTGGTGCGCCCGTTGCGGGTTCAGCCGGTCATCCTCCCAGACGGGCTGATATCCTTCGGGAACAAATACGCCGCGGGTGCTGCTGATCTGGCGCTCGTAGACGTGCTTCGGGGCCACGCGGACGGCCTGCGCGTGAACGACAGGGGAGTGAACGACGGGGGAGCGAACGACAGGGGCCGCCTGAGGGCTATGGCTCCTCGCGGTATGGATCACCTGCGCGGGCGCCGTGCTTGTCACACGGATTGCAGTACCGCTTCCGGAGCCGCCGGAAATGACGTTCGCGTGGGGCGAGGTTTGCGGCCCGCAGCGTACGGCAAGATTGCCCTTTTTCTGCAAGTAGCGTTGCGACACCGCGCTGGCGCCCTGACATGCAGGCTGATTGCGTACTACCCGCTCGGTCTTCGTGACTCGCTTCGGTGCGGGCTTCGGAGCCGCGGCCGCCTGGGGCGTCACCTTGACCACCTTGGGCGAAACCGCGGACGCGGTCGAGCTGGCGGCCGGTTGGGTGGACGGCACTTTGCGTGTGACAATTTTCTTAGTGGTCGTTTTCGCACCGGCCGTGGTCGTGCGTTTCGGCGTCTGTGCCGGTTTCGCCGCGGCGGTCGCCTGCTGCGGCACCGTGATGACTTCGGGCTGTTGCGCGGCTTGTGGCCTCGCGGCCGGAGCGGCCGACGCCGTGGCGGTTGTCGTCGAGGGTTTGAACCCGCAGATCACCTTCCGCCCGCGTGTGACGCGCGGCACCCACGTGGTCTGCCCGTCGATTCCCGCGCGGATGAAAACGCATCCGCGGCTGTCCACATATTGCCGCCCGGTATAGCTTTCTGGCGGAAACTCCGCCGGAACTCTCGCACCGGAATCACTCTGTGCCACGGCTCCGCCGTGCGCGACAGTGGTGGCGATTGCAGCTATCGCCAGAACACGCGTCAGTCTCATTTTGCCCCCAAGACAGCTGGAGCAAGATTGCCTGATTATTGTTCGTGAGTAAACAGTCTTTAGCCTATTTGGTGCCGAACATGCGGTCGCCCGCATCACCTAGCCCCGGCAGGATATACCCGATGTCATTCAGCCGCTCGTCAAGGGCCGCCGTCATGATCGGGACATCGGGATGCGCCTGCTTCATCCGGGCCACGCCTTCGGGTGCGGCCAGCAGGCAGAGAAACCGGATATCCGTGGCGCCCGCTTCCTTCACCATGTCGACCGCCGCGGCAGAGGAATTGCCGGTGGCCAGCATCGGGTCCACCAGGATCGTCAGCCGCTTGCCGAGTTGCTCCGGCACCTTGAAATAGTACTTCACGGGCTTCAGCGTGTCTTCGTCCCGGTAAAGCCCGACAAATCCGACCCGCGCCGAGGGGATCAGTTCCAGCATCCCGTCCAGCAGGCCGTTGCCCGCCCGCAGGATGGAGATCAGCGCCAGCTTGCGCCCCGCAAGGACCGGCGCGTCCATTTCCTGCAGCGGTGTCTCGATGGTCTGGGTGGTCATCTTCAACTCACGCGTGACCTCATACGCCAGTAGTTGGCTGATCTCCCGCAGCAGCTGGCGAAACACGGCCGTGGGCGTGTGCTTGTCCCGCATCAGCGTCAGTTTATGCTGCACCAGCGGATGGGTGACGACGGTCAGATGATCTTGCATTTCGGCTCCGTTTGGCAGGGCTGGTCAGGGCTGACCCGTTATTTCCAGAAAAACCGGCAAAGGGCAACGCAGAGCTCAAGGCAGGAACGACCGCCCCGGCCCGTGCTGCCTCAGCCCCAGATGGGCCGCGACGCTGGCCGCCACATCGACGAAATCGACCAGGCCCGCCTTGTGCGCGCCGACGCCCGCCGCGAGGACCGGCACGCGTTCGCGGGTGTGATCGGTGCCGGGCCATGTCGGATCGTTGCCATGATCGGCGGTGATCAGCATCAGGTCCGCGGGCCGCATCGCGACAAGACACGCACCAATGCCCGCGTCGAACCGCTCCAGCGCCTGCGCGTATCCCTCGACATCGCGCCGATGGCCGTACTTGCTGTCGAACTCCACGAAATTGGCGAATGTCAGGCTGCCGTCGTCCGCCTCGCGCACGGCCTTTTGCAAGGCGCTCATCAATGCCGCGTCACTTCCGGTGACGACATCGTCGATCCCCTGCATGGAAAAGATATCGCCGATCTTGCCGATGGCATGCACATTGCGCCCATCCTGGCTGGCCCAATCGCACAGCGTCGGCCGGGGCGGCGGCATTGCGAAATCCTTGCGGTTGGTGGTGCGCTCGAACCCGTCGGCTTCGGACCCCACGAACGGCCGCGCGATCACGCGGCCCACGCCCATCTCGTGCAAGAGCGGCGCAAGGGTCCGGCACAGCGCAAGCAGGCGTTTCAGCCCGAAGCGCTCTTCGTGTGCGGCGATCTGGAAAACGCTGTCGATGGAGGTATAGCAGATGGGCCAGCCCGTGCGCATGTGCTCGGCCCCCAGCGCCTGAAGGATCTCGGTGCCCGAGGCATGACAATTCCCGAGTATCCCCTCGACCCCGCAGGCGGCCTTTACCGCGTCTGTCAACGTTTCGGGAAAGGCCGGCACGGTCTTGGGAAAGACGTGCCACGCGAACGGCACGGGCAGCCCGGCCAACTCCCAATGCCCGGTCGGCGTGTCCTTGCCCGGCGAGGATGCCTCTGCCGCCCCCCATAGCCCCTCGGGTGCCGCACCCAGGCCCGGCGCATCTTCACCAGAGGCCAGCCTCACCGCCGCGCCCAGGCCCAATCGGTCCAGGTTGGGCAGATGCAGGCCGCCTGGCCTCGCCTGCGCGATATGCGCCACTGTATTCGCCCCGGTATCGGGCACCGCCCCGTTGAAGAACCTGTCCGCATCCGGGGCACCGCCTATGCCGACGGAATCCATCACCACCAGGAACGCGCGACTCATGGCCCGACGCGCTCGATCACAAGCGGTTTCTCCGCCGGCGCAGCGGCTTCGATATCAATGGCGTCGCGCACGATGGCCTCGGCGGCGTCGGCATGGCCCGTGCGGCTGGCATGTATGCGCATCAAGGGCTGCCCCGGCGCGACCTCGGCCCCCAGCGGCAGAATATCCGAAAGGCCCACCGCAGGGTCGATTCGGTCCGTCTCTACCTGCCGACCGCCGCCCAGAGCGATGACCGCGCGGCCCAGCGCGGTGCCATCGATGCTCGCGACAAAGCCGGCGGCCTGCGCCGGGACTTCCCGGATGATCGTGGCCTCCGGCAAGAACCGCGCCCAGCTGTCGACGAATTGCGTCGGTCCGCCCAAGGCCCGCAGCATCCGGCCGAACACCTCTGCCGCCTGCCCGTTTCTCAGCACCTGCAGGATCTGCCGCGCCCCGTCCGCCGCGGTGTCGCACAGCCCGCCCTGGTACAGCGCTTCGCCCCCCAGATAGCAGGTCAGTTTCTCCAGGCGCCCTTCGGCCTTGCCGGTCAGCACGCGCATGGCTTCGGCCACTTCCAGCGCATTGCCCGCCGAGGCCGCCAAAGGTTGATCCATGTCGGTGACAAGCGCGCTGCACCGGCAGCCCGCCGCGTTCGCCGTTTCCACCAGCGACGTGGCCAGGGCGCGGGCCGCTTGCAGATCCTTCATGAAGGCGCCCGAGCCCTGCTTGACGTCCAGCACCAGCCCGGTCAGCCCCGCCGCCAGTTTCTTGGACAGGATCGAGGCGGTGATCAGATCGATGCTTTCGACGGTGGCCGAGACATCCCGCACCGCGTAAAGCCGTCGGTCCGCAGGCGCGATATCCGCACTGGCCGCGGCGATCACGACACCGACCTCCTGAACGATTTTCTGCAACCGCGCCGTCTCCAGCTCGGTGCTGACACCCGGGATGGCTTCAAGCTTGTCCAGGGTCCCTCCCGTATGCCCCAGCCCGCGGCCGGAAATCATCGGCACCGCGGCGCCGCAGGCCGACAGCGCCGGCGCAAGGACGAGGCTGATGCAATCGCCGATCCCGCCGGTCGAGTGCTTGTCCAGAATGGGCCGGTCGGTGGACCAGCGCAGGATCCGTCCGCTGTCGCGCATCGACAGCGTCAGGGCGCGGCGGCTTTCGGGCGCAAGCGACTTCAGCAAGACCGCCATGGCAAAGGCCCCGGCCTGCGCGTCGCTCACTCCGCCATCGGCCAGCCCCTTCACGAAGCCCCCGAGGGCCGCGTCGGACACCGCGTTCCCATCGCGTATCGCCGCTATGACACTGCGCGTCTCCAACGGTCAGCCGTTGACCATGTGATGCGTTGCAAAGGCCCCGGGCAACAGCTCTTTCAGGGTCCGCGTGACCGTGGCACCGCCCAGCGTGGCCATCGTGACCGGCATGTCGCCGTCGCCGAATTCCGCCAGTTTCTGCCGGCATCCGCCACAGGGCGTCACCGGCTCGGGGCTGTCGGCGATGACCACGATCTCGGCAATGCGGGCCTCGCCCGCCGCGACCATCGCCGCGATGGCCCCGGCTTCGGCGCAGGTGCCTTCGGGATAGGCCACGTTTTCGACATTGCAGCCGGTAAAGACGCGACCGGACGTTGTTTTCAGAGCCGCGCCGACCTTGAAGCCCGAATAGGGCGCATAGGCATTGTCCCGAACGCGCTGCGCCTCTTCCAGCAAACTCATCCCGCCTCCCGGCTTCCTGCCAATGTCGTCGCCGTTTAAAGATTGCGTCGCCACGCTTCGATATGCAAGCTAACTGTGACCCGGCACGATCAGGGGTGGCACATCCACCAAATCCAATATAGTTTAGCCTTAAACTAATTTTCGCAGAGGGACCTCATGGCTGACAACGCGAACGAAACCCTGCGCCAGGCGGCACTGACCTATCACGAGTTTCCCAAGCCCGGCAAACTCGAGATCCGGGCGACGAAACCCTTGGCCAACGGTCGTGACCTCGCCCGCGCCTACTCGCCCGGCGTCGCCGAAGCCTGCCTCGAGATCAAGGCCAACCCTGCCGACGCCAGCCGCTACACCAGCCGCGCCAACCAGGTCGCCGTGGTCACCAACGGCACCGCCGTTCTGGGCCTTGGCAATATCGGCGCGCTGGCCGCCAAGCCGGTGATGGAGGGCAAGGCGGTCCTGTTCAAGAAATTCGCCAACATCGACTGTTTCGACATCGAGCTGAACGAGCAGGATCCCGAGAAACTGGCCGAGATCGTCTGCGCGCTGGAACCCACCTTCGGCGCAATCAACCTCGAGGATATCAAGGCGCCCGACTGTTTCATCGTCGAGAAGATCTGCCGCGAACGCATGAACATCCCCGTTTTCCACGACGACCAGCACGGCACCGCCATCGTCGTCGGCGCCGCGGCCACGAACGCGCTGCATGTCGCCGGCAAATCCTTCGAGGACATCAAGATCGTCTCGACCGGCGGCGGGGCCGCAGGCATCGCCTGCCTCAACCTGCTGCTGAAGCTGGGCGTAAAGCGCGAAAATGTCTGGCTCTGCGATATCCACGGCCTTGTCTACGAGGGTCGCGCCGAGGATATGAACCCGCAAAAGGCCGCCTTTGCGCAAAAGACCGACCTGCGCACGCTTGACGACGTGGTCGATGGCGCTGACCTTTTCCTCGGTCTCTCCGGCGCGGGCGTGCTGAAGCCCGAACATGTCGCCCGGATGTCGGAGCGCCCGATCATCCTGGCTCTGGCCAACCCGATGCCGGAAATCATGCCCGACGAGGTGCGCAAGGTCGCCCCCAAGGCAATCATCGCCACGGGGCGCAGCGACTTTCCGAACCAGGTCAACAACGTGCTTTGTTTCCCGTTCATCTTCCGTGGCGCGCTCGACGTGGGCGCGACGGACATCAACGACGCCATGCAGATTGCCTGCGTCGAGGCCATCGCCGAGCTGGCCCGCGCCACTACGTCGGCCGAGGCCGCCGCCGCCTACCAGGGCGAGCCGATGAATTTCGGCCCCGAGTACCTGATCCCGAAACCCTTCGATCCGCGCCTGTCCAGCGTTGTGCCCACCGCCGTGGCCAAGGCCGCGATGGAGTCGGGCGTTGCTGCGCGTCCCATCGAGGATCTGAACGCCTACGCGGCCAATCTTCAGGCGTCGGTCTTCAAGTCAGCCCTGCTGATGCGCCCGGTCTTCGAGGCGGCGGCCACCGCCGCACGCCGGATCGTTTTTGCCGAGGGCGAGGACGAGCGCGTGCTGCGCGCGGCCCAGGCGATCCTGGAGGAAACGACCGAGCTGCCAATCCTGATCGGCCGCCCAGACGTGATCGCCGCCCGGTGCGAGCGCATCGGTCTGGAAATCCGCCCCGACAAGGACTTCAGCATCGTGAACCCGGAACGAGACCACCGGTATCGCGACTATTGGGCCACCTATCATGACATCATGAAACGCCGCGGTGTCACGCCCGACCTCGCCAAGGCGATCATGCGCACCAATACCACCGCGATCGGCGCGATCATGGTCTACCGCGAGGAAGCGGATTCGCTCATCTGCGGCACGTTCGGCGAGTACCGCTGGCACCTGAATTACGTGAACCAGGTTCTGGGCGACGCCGAGCATCACCCGCACGGCGCACTGTCGATGATGATCCTCGAGGACGGCCCGCTGTTCATCGCCGACACCCATGTGCGCATCCGGCCCACGCCCGAGGAACTGGCAGAAACCGCCATCGGCGCGGCCCGCCACGTCAAGCGGTTCGGCCTCGTGCCCAGCGTCGCTTTCTGCTCGCAATCCCAATTCGGCAACCAGGGCAGCGATTCCGGCAACCGCCTGCGCGAGGCGCTTCAGATCCTCGACCGCGAGCCGCGCAACTTCTGCTACGAGGGCGAGATGAACCTCGATGCCGCGCTCGATCCCGACCTGCGCCAGCGTCTCCTGCCGGACAATCGCATGGAGGGCGCCGCCAACGTGCTGCTCTTCTCCAACGGTGACACCGCCTCGGGCGTGCGCAACATCCTGAAAATGAAGGCCGGCGGGCTGGAAGTCGGGCCGATCCTGATGGGGATGGGGAACCGGGCGCATATCGTGACGCCTTCGATCACGGCGCGCGGATTACTCAACATGGCCGCCATCGCCGGCACCCCGGTGGCCCATTACGGCTGACGCAGCTGGGATATTCCCTTCCCCCGGCGGCTTGCGGTATTGTGCCACGGGCCGCCCGGACGCTCTTGTTCTGGCGCATTGCCCTGGCGTAAACGAAGCGCGAGGACCGTGGAGGGGATACAATGGCATACAAGGACGTCTACGAAAGCTGGAAGAAAGATCCCGAAGGCTTCTGGATGCAGGCCGCCGAGGCCATCGACTGGGACGAAAAGCCCACCAAGGCGCTTTTTGACGCCGAGGCCCCCCACTATGAATGGTACAGCGACGGCAAGGTGAACGGCTGTTTCAACGCTGTCGACCGCCATGTCGCGGCGGGTCGCGGCGAGCAGGTGGCGATCATCCATGACAGCCCGATCACGGACAGTATTACCCGGATCACCTATGCGGAACTGAAGGACCGGGTTGCCAGCCTCGCGGGCGCCCTCCGGGCCAGGGGCGTCGAAAAGGGCGACCGCGTCATCATCTACATGCCCATGGTCCCCGAGGCGCTCGAGGCGATGCTGGCCTGCGCCCGGATCGGGGCGATCCACTCGGTCGTTTTCGGCGGCTTCGCGGCGCATGAACTGGCCGTGCGGATCGACGACGCGACGCCCAAATGCATCATCGCCGCCTCCTGCGGGCTGGAACCGGGCCGCGTTGTCCACTACAAGCCCCTGCTCGACGGCGCGGTGGATCAAGCCACGCACAAGCCCGATTTCTGCGTGATCTTTCAGAGGGAACAGGAGACAGCCACCCTCACCGAGGGCCGCGACGTCGACTGGCACGATTTCCAGAAAGGCACCGAACCCGCAGACTGCGTGCCGGTCGAGGGCAATCACCCCGCCTATATCCTCTATACCTCCGGCACCACCGGCGCGCCCAAGGGCGTCGTCCGCGCCACGGGCGGTCACCTGGTGGCGCTGAACTGGAGCATGAAGAACATCTACAACGTCGATCCCGGCGACGTCTTCTGGGCCGCGTCCGACGTCGGCTGGGTCGTGGGCCACAGCTATATCTGCTACGCCCCGCTGGTTCACGGCAACACCACCATCGTCTTCGAGGGCAAGCCCGTAGGCACACCGGACGCGGGCACGTTCTGGCGCGTGATCGAACAGCACAAGGTGAAGTCCTTCTTCACCGCGCCCACGGCCTTCCGCGCCGTCAAGCGCGAGGACCCGCATGGCGAGTACCTGAAGAAATACGATCTTTCAAATCTCAATGCGATCTACCTCGCGGGCGAACGTGCCGATCCCGACACCATCGAGTGGACGCAAAAGATGACCGGGAAGCCGGTCTATGACCACTGGTGGCAAACCGAAACCGGCTGGACCATCGCCGGTATGCCCGCGGGGATCGAGGCGCTGCCGGTCAAGATCGGCTCGCCGACCGTGGCGATGCCCGGCTACGACATCCAGATCCTCGACGATGGCGGCCACCCGGTAACCTCCGGCACGCTGGGCGCCATCGCGATCAAGCTGCCCCTGCCCCCCGGCACCCTGCCCACGCTCTGGAATGCCGAGGACCGCTTTCGCAAAAGCTATCTCGACCATTTCCCCGGCTATTACGAGACCGGCGATGCCGGGATGGTCGACGAAGACGGCTATGTCTGGATCATGGCGCGCACCGATGACGTGATCAACGTCGCGGGCCACCGCCTGTCCACCGGCGGCATGGAAGAAGTGCTGGCCAGCCATCCCGACGTGGCCGAATGCGCGGTGATCGGCGTCAGCGACGAACTCAAGGGGCAACTGCCCGTCGGCTTCGTCTGCCTGACCAAAGGCGTCGACCGCCCACACGAGGAAATCACCGCCGAATGCGTCAAGCTGGTGCGCGACCAGATCGGCCCCGTCGCCGCCTTCAAGCTGGCCGTGGTCGTGGACCGCCTGCCCAAGACCCGCTCGGGCAAGATCCTGCGCGCTACCATGGTCAAGATCGCCGACAGCCAGGACTTCAAGATGCCCGCGACCATCGACGATCCGGCCATCCTGGACGAGATCCGCGACGCGCTGCAAACCCTCGGCCTGGCGAAGTAGGGCTTAGCTGAACTGCTCCCGCAGCAGCCGCTCTTCCAGCCCGTGCCCTGGATCGAACAATATCCGGTGCTGAATGGTCGGATCGGACCGCACCTCGACCGACAGGACATCCGGGATCGAGCCGCTGTCCGCATCCGCCATCACCGGCCGCTTGCCGGGGTCCAGCACATCGAACCGCACCTGCGCGTTCATCGGCAACAGCGCCCCGCGCCACCGCCGGGGCCGGAACGCCGCCACCGCCGTCAGCGCCAGCACATCCGAGCCAATGGGCAGGATCGGCCCGTGCGCGCTGTAATTATAGGCCGTCGACCCGGCGGGCGTGGCCAGCAGGCACCCGTCGCAGATCAGCTCTTCCAGCCGCAACCGCCCATCCACCGTGATCCGCAGCTTGGCCGCTTGCGGCCCCGCCCGCAACAGCGACACCTCGTTGATCGCCAGCGCCTCGTGCGTTTGCCCGTCCTTGTCGGTGGCCGACATGAACAGCGGATTGATAACCTCCTCCTCGGCCTCGTCCAGCCTCTCCAGCAGGTCCGATTCGCTGTATTCGTTCATCAGGAAGCCCACCGTGCCGCGATTCATCCCGTAGACCGGCTTGCCCAGCTTCTGGACATCGTGCAGCGTCTCAAGCATGAACCCGTCGCCACCAAGCGCCACGATCACATCGGCGTCCTCGGGCTCGACATGCTCGAACCGCTTGGCCAGCCTGTCCCGCGCGGTCTGCGCGACGGACACGCGGCTGGCGACAAAGGCGATTTTCTGCGGATTGCCCATTTTGGCTACCTTGATTTGTTCTGGATGTTGATCGAAGCATAATTCGCGCCTTCGTACCAGCGATGCCGGTTCGCGGGCGACATGTGTCGCATTACCGCCTTTCAAAAAGACGGTGTTTCCGATACGAAATCGCTTGGCTCGCAATGTGGAGGACACCAACAATGGCGCATGACGGAAATCAAGATTTTGTTTCAGAAGGCTTTTTCACGGAATCGCTGGCGTCTCGCGACCCCGATATCGCCGAGGCCGTCAAGAAAGAGCTTGGTCGCCAACGCGACGAGATCGAACTGATTGCATCGGAAAACATCGTCTCTGCCGCCGTGATGGAAGCGCAAGGCAGCGTGATGACCAACAAATACGCCGAAGGCTATGCCGGCCGGCGCTACTATGGCGGCTGCCAGTTCGTCGACATCGCCGAGAACCTGGCCATCGAGCGCGCCTGCAAGCTCTTCGACTGCGGCTTTGCCAACGTGCAGCCCAACTCCGGCAGCCAGGCCAACCAGGGCGTGTTCACCGCCCTGCTGCAACCCGGCGACACCATCCTGGGCATGAGCCTGGACGCCGGCGGTCACCTGACCCACGGCGCCGCCCCCAACCAGTCGGGCAAGTGGTTCAACGCCGTGCAATACGGCGTGCGCAAGGAAGACAACCTGATCGACTACGACCAGGTCGAGGCGTTGGCCAAGGAACACCAGCCCAAGCTGCTGATCGCCGGCGGTTCGGCCGTGCCGCGCCGGATCGACTTTGCCCGCATGCGCGAGATTGCCGACATGGTCGGCGCCTACCTGCACGTGGACATGGCCCACTTCGCCGGCCTGGTGGCCGCGGGCCTGCATCCTTCGCCCTTCCCTCATGCGCATGTCGCCACGACCACCACGCACAAGACCCTGCGCGGTCCGCGCGGCGGCATGATCCTCACCAATGACGAGGCCCTGGCGAAAAAGTTCAACTCGGCCATCTTCCCCGGCATCCAGGGCGGTCCCCTGATGCACGTGATCGCCGCCAAGGCTGTCGCCTTCGGCGAGGCGCTGCGGCCCGAGTTCAAGTCCTACATCCAGCAGGTCATCACCAACGCGCAAGCGATGAGCGACCAGTTGATCAAGGGCGGGCTCGACACCGTGACCCACGGCACCGACACCCACGTCCTGCTGGTCGACCTGCGGCCCAAGGGCGTCAAGGGCAACGCGACCGAGAAATCGCTGGGCCGTGCGCATATTACCTGCAACAAGAACGGCGTGCCTTTCGATCCCGAGAAACCCACCGTCACCAGCGGCATCCGCCTCGGCTCGCCCGCCGGCACGACCCGTGGTTTCGGCGAAACCGAATTCCGCCAGATCGCCGACTGGATCGTCGAGGTCGTCGACGGGCTTGCGGCCAATGGTGAGGATGGCAACAGCGACGCCGAGGCCGAGGTCAAGGCAGAGGTCGCGGATCTCTGCGCCCGCTTCCCGCTTTACCCGAACCTCTGATTTCGGTCTGACCGATCCTGAAACCCGCGTAAGCCATTGCTTGCGCGGGTTTTTAAATGACGCCTTGCCAGCGCAGCGCGACCAGAACAATCGCGGCCAGGATCAACAGGTTGAACACCAGCCCGGCCAGCCAGTGGATCAGCCGTCCCCGCCGCCGGTCCGCCGGGTCGATGGCTTTCAGGTGCGTCTCAATGGCTTCGAAGGCTTTCTCCACACGCGCTTCATCAACCTGTGTCGCCAGGCGCGGATGCGACAGTTTTCGCTCCGCGTCCACCAGATACCGCCCCTCCGCTCGAAGCCGCTTGGGCAACAGCCGCCCGGCCCGACGCAGCCGCGCAGACAGGGTTTTGCCCCTGAGCCCCAGCTTTTCGTGAAGCTGCTTTTCCAGCGCCTCGCGCCGCGCGTCAAATTGTTTGCGATCAATCACTTAGTGCACCCCTTGGCGGCGCACACTAGGTGCAATTGATTGCGGGAGCAATGGCGTGTATTGGCTTGATCCATGCTGAATGTCATTCATCACGCCTCGGGCGGCAATGCACCGCCACTTCTCATCGCTCACGGGCTTTATGGCTCGGGCCGCAACTGGGGAGTCATCGCCAAGCGCCTGTCTGACCGTGGGCCGGTCATGGCCGTCGACATGCGCAATCATGGCACAAGCCCTTGGTTTTCCACGCATTCCTACGAGGACATGGCCGCCGACCTTGCCGAGGTGATCGAGGCCGAAACCGGCGGTGCGATCGACGTGCTGGGGCACTCCATGGGGGGCAAGGCGTCGATGGTGCTGGCGCTGACCCGGCCCGATTTGGTGAACCGGCTGATCGTGGCGGACATCGCGCCGGTCGGCTATGGCCACAGCCAGCTGCAATATATCGCCGCGATGCGCCGCGTGGATCTTTCGGCGATCACCAAGCGATCGGACGCAGAGGCACAGCTGAAGGATGCCGTCGACGACCCGGCGCTCATTCCCTTCTTCACGCAATCGCTTGACGTGAAAGGGAAAAAATGGCGGCTCAACCTCGATACTCTCGAGGCCGAGATGCCGAAGATCCTCGGCTTTCCCGACCTGGGCAGCCGGTTCGACAGCAAGACGCTGTTCCTGTCCGGCGCAGACTCCGACTATGTCGCGCGGGAGTACCGCCCGCGTATCAAGGCGCTTTTCCCCGACGCGAGTTTCGTCAAGATCAAGGACGCGGGCCACTGGCTGCATGCCGAGCGGCCGCGCGAGTTCGAATCCGCCGTGCGCGGATGGCTGGAAAACACGACGTCGGTATAGCGTCGGTATCCGGGTGGCATTGCGTCGGTGCCAATTCCCCGGCGTCAGCGTGCGCGGTAGAGCTGTTTCGCCACGACCCAGGACACCGGGAAGGCCACCGCGAACCCCGCCGCGGCAGAGATCAGGATGGGGGCCAACGTGTCGTGACCCATCGCCAGGGCGGCGATGACGAACGAGCCTGCGAGGGTGGATCCGATGAATACGTGCAAGATAACCATCAACCAGATCATGGCGGGTCTCCGAGTGGGATTGTTGCGCCTGTCCTGCATAGCGCGCCGCGCCGGGCAGTGCCTTGATCTGGATCACAGGCGCCTGCCGCGCGCGGGCTGTGGCCGATTTGCGAAGATATGGTGAAATCTGTCATCCATGACGCCAGATCTGGTTGACCGGCGCCACACCACGCTATATCGCAAAGACACAGGTGTTAGACGCGGTAGCATCACTGACAGCGGGGTCCGGCGGCCAATGGCCACGGACCCCGTTCGCGTTCCGACCTACTGCCATTCGGCGCATCGGAAACCGGCATTCCGCGAGAAACTGACACGCAGTCTGTCGCGGCAAGCCGGGAGTAAAGGCGCCAGGTGCTCAGACGCGGTCTTTGCATCGCAGGTTTCACCCCGCATCCTGACGCCTTTGCCGAACCGATCACCCCGAGGGGCATCCGGCCCAGCTTTGCCTCCGGCCTCGTGGAGACCATCGGCGATCCCGCCGCCCGAGGGCAACGGCACCGTTCCACACCCGTCGCCGGGCATGACCGCCTCAAGGCCCGAAGGCCTCTTGGCCACGAACAAGGGACAGGCCCCTGCCCGTTTGCATCGACCCGGCGATACGCGGGTCACCCCGGCCCCGAAAGGCGCGGGCATCCCCGAGCATCGGCCTGAACTGGCTTGAGCGGTCGATAAGGTCGTGCGACCCCCGGTTCCGCCCGCGCCGGTCCCGAGGGGCCTTTGCGGCGCTGCGTCAGGTCAGCGACCCGGTGCAGTCATTCAAATGACACACCCGAAACCTCCTCCGGGCAAGAAAAAAGCACTGCGGCATGAAAAATTCTTGGGGATAACCTGTTGATATCGCGCTGGAAATACCTGTGGATAAATCCCGAAAGCCAAGTGTTTCGGCACCTTTGCCGCGGGATAACCGCAATCCAGAAGAGAGCGGGCCTGCCCGGCCGGATTCTGCGGTTGCAAATTAACCTTTTTCTTAAAATTGACTCAGAGAAGCGCGACTCACGTGCTATGCTGGCCTGACATATCACCAGGGTGGGGACCCATGTTCAAAACAACTTTGTGCGCCGCTGCCGCGGCATTTCTCGTGATGGCCGATACTGCCAAGGCCGATACCTACATTCTCGTCAGCTGCTATCGCGGCCCGTGGACCGAAGTGATCTGGGACAAGGCGAACCCGAACTTCGTCGACTCGCTGGTCGAGGCCGGCTACAGCCCGCAGGAAGCGACCAGCATCGCGAACTATATCTGCCGCGACCCGAGGCTGGTGGACAACCCGATCGCCCTGGCAAAGGAAGTGCGGTCGGCGATGGCCAACGCGCCTAGGGGGTGAGCGCCGGTCCGGGCGGTAACGCCCGGCAAACCGCCCGGGGGACGGTTTGAGGCGCGAACGGGCGGAGCCAAGGGAAATGGCCGGGCGGCGACGCCCGGCCTTCATTGTCCAAGCCGTAGGGTGGGTGAAAACCCACGCGCCGCGACGCTTGACCATGCGTGGGTTTTCACCCACCCTACACGGTTTCTTAACCTTGGCTTGGGACTGTGGGCACATGCCCAGATACCGACGCCTGTACGTTCCCGGCGGAAAGTATTTCTTCACGGTCACGCTTGCCGACAGGTCGGCGGCGACGCTGACCGATGAAATCGACCTTCTGCGGTCGGTCTATGCTTCGGTCGTGGCCCAGCACCCTTTGCATTGCGACGCCATGGTCGTTCTACCGGATCACATCCACGCGGTCTGGACGCTGCCGCCCGAAGACGCCGATTTCTCGACACGGTGGAAAAAGATCAAAGCGTTGTTCTCGCGTCATTCGGAAACGACCGGATGCATCAACGACAGCAGGCGACGCAAAGGAGAAAAGGGGATCTGGCAGCGGCGTTTCTGGGAACACGCGATCCGCGATGACGCGGACTTTGTCGCGCATGTGAACTATTGCCACTTCAACCCAGTGAAACACGGTTTGGTCGAGCGCCCCGAAGACTGGCCCTATTCGACGATACATCGAGATATCCGCGCCGCCGCGTAGGGTGGGTGAAAACCCACGCGCCAAGGAACGTCGCGCCGCGTGGGTTTTCACCCACCCTACGCCAATCGCTTTCGCCCCCTCGCAAAAAAAATGGACAACATCAGTTGTCCATTTTCAATGCGCTAATGAACGCCTCCTGCGGGATATCCACCTTCCCGAACTGGCGCATCTTCTTTTTCCCCGCCTTCTGCTTGTCCAAAAGCTTGCGCTTCCGGCTGGCGTCGCCGCCATAGCACTTGGCGGTCACGTCCTTGCGCAGCGCCGACAGCGTCTCGCGGGCGATCACCTTGCCGCCGATGGCGGCCTGGATCGGGATCTTGAACATGTGGCGCGGGATCAGGTCCTTGAGCTTTTCGCACATCGCCCGGCCGCGCATCTCGGCCCGGTCGCGGTGGACCATCATGCTGAGCGCGTCCACCGGCTCGTCATTCACCAGCACGGACATCTTCACCAGGTTGTCCTCGCGGTAGCCTTCCAGCTGGTAGTCGAACGACGCATAGCCCCGCGTCACCGATTTCAGCCGGTCGTAGAAGTCGAACACCACCTCGTTCAGCGGCAGGTCATAGACCGCCATCGCGCGGCTGCCGGCATAGGTCAGGTCCATCTGGATGCCCCGCCGGTCCTGGCAGAGTTTCAGCACGTCGCCCAGGAATTCGTCCGGCACCAGGATCGTCGCCTTGATGCGCGGCTCTTCCACGTGGGCCACGGTCGACGGGTCGGGCATGTCGGCGGGGTTGTGCAGGTCGATCTGCGTGCCGTCCTTCATGTAGACGTGGTAGATCACCGAGGGCGCGGTGGTGATCAGCTCGATATCGTATTCCCGCTCGATCCGGTCGCGGACGACTTCGAGGTGCAACAAGCCCAGGAAGCCGCAGCGGAAGCCGAAGCCCAGCGCGGTGGAGCTTTCCATCTCGTAGCTGAACGACGCGTCGTTGAGCGCGAGTTTCTCGATGGCGTCGCGCAGATCCTCGAACTCGGCCGAGTCCACCGGGAAGAGCCCGCAGAAGACCACCGGCTGCGACGGGTTGAAGCCGGGCAGCGGCTCGGGCGTCTGGTTCTTTTCCAGCGTTATGGTGTCGCCCACGCGGGTGTCGCGGACCTGCTTGATCGAGGCGTTGAGATAGCCGATCTCGCCCGGGCCCAGCTCCTTGACCGGTTTCATCGACGGCCGGTAGACGCCGATATCGTCCACGTCATAGGTGCCGCCGGTTTTCATCATGCGGATACGGTCGCCCTTTTTCAGAACTCCGTCGATGATCCGTATTATACAGATGACGCCCAGGTACTGGTCGTACTTGCTGTCGACCAGCATCGCCTTCAGCGGCGCGTCGCGCGTGCCCTTGGGCGGCGGCAGAAGTTTGACAATGGCCTCCAACACCTCGCGGATGCCCTCGCCCGTCTTGGCCGACACAGGGATGGCGCCCGACGCGTCGATGCCGATCACGTCCTCGACCTGTTCGGCCACGCGGCTGATATCCGAGGCGGGCAGGTCGATCTTGTTGAAGACCGGGACGATCTCGTGGTCGGCGTCGATCGCCTGGTAGACGTTGGCCAGGGTCTGCGCCTCGACCCCTTGGGTGGAATCCACAACCAGCAGCGAGCCCTCGACGGCGCGCATGGAGCGCGAGACCTCGTAGGCGAAATCGACATGGCCGGGCGTGTCGATCAGGTTCAGCACGTAATCCTCGCCATCGAGCGCGGTATACTCGATGCGCACGGTGTTTGCCTTGATGGTGATGCCGCGCTCGCGCTCGATATCCATCGCGTCCAGAAGCTGTTCCTTCATGTCGCGGTCCGGCACCGTATCGGTGGCCTGGATCAGCCTGTCGGCCAGCGTCGATTTGCCGTGGTCGATATGCGCCACGATGGAGAAATTGCGGATATGCGAAAGCGGTGTCATGCGGTTGGTATGTAGGGGAATTGGGGGGTGGTCAAGGTGGCTTGAGCACGCGGGACAACGACGCGAAACGCCCTATATCCTTCCCCAGAACAGGAGGCGACCATGCATAACGAAACGACACTGACCGGCGTTCTGGTGACCGGCAAGGTGCAGGGCGTGAATTACCGCGCCTGGACGCAGGAGGAGGCGCGGTCGCGCGGTCTGCGCGGCTGGGTTCGCAACGAGGCGGACGGGTCGGTCCGCGCCGTTCTGTCGGGGCCGGAAGAGGCCGTGGCGGACATGCTGCGTGCGATGGAAAAGGGCCCGCCGGCGGCAAAGGTCGCGCGGGTGGAGCCGGAGCCCGCCGAAGCACCCGATCAGGACGGGTTCGAGATACTGCGCTGACGGCGCGTCTTTTCGCGACGTCATCCCGGACTTGATCCGGGATCTCCCGCTCGTGGGCGCGGCGCGACGGACAACGCGGCACCGATATGCTGCTCAAACAGGCATTGCACCACACCGTGCAGCTTCGCCACCGACGCAAAGCTGACTTTCCCGCCCCATGCGCTACACTTCTCGCCAGGAGGTACCGCCGATGCTTCGAGTTGCCCTGCTCTTCGCCGCTCTCGCCACCCCTGCCTTTGCTCAGGAGGCCGAGCGCAAGCCCAGTCACTGCCTGTCCATTGCGCAATCAGCCCCCGGGATCGAGTACGTTCAGAAGGCCAGCTTTCGCGACCCGGTCCCGCAGGATCGCGTGCGCATCCACTACATCGCCCACGCCTCTTTCCTGATACAGGCCCATTCCGGCACCAGCGCGGTCACCGATTTCACCGGCTTCATCGGCAACGTGGATTTCCTGCCCGACGTGGTGACGATGAACCACGCCCATGAGACCCACTGGACGCCCTTCCCCGACCCGGGCATTCCCAACGTTCTGCCGGGCTGGGGCGAAGAGCATGGCGCGGGGATCGACCATTATCTCGATCTGGGTGACATGGTGATCCGCAACGTCTCGACCGATATCCGCCCGCGCTATGGCGCGCCAGCCGAGCCCGAGGGCAACTCGATCTTCGTGTTCGAAACGGCCGGCCTGTGCATCGGACACCTGGGCCACCTGCACCACATGCCCACCGACGAGCAGTTCGCGGCCCTGGGGCGGGTTGATGTGCTGCTGGCGCCTGTCGACGGAGGTTATACTCTGCCGCTGCCCCGGATGATCGAGACGGTCGAGCGCCTGCGGTCGTCCATCGTCATACCGATGCACTGGTTCGGCGACGGCACGCTTCAGGCCTTCCTGGCGGCGATGGAGGAGGAGTTTGCAGTGGTGCGCACCGAGGACAGTGCGCTGACGGTTTCGCTCGATACGCTGCCGGGGCAGCCCACCGTCATGGTGCTGCGGCCCCGGTGGCTGTCAGAGACCGACTGATCCTACCGCTTGCGGTCGCGACGCGAGCTCATGGGCTGGAACGCGACGCCGACATGGGCCTCGCAATAGGGCTTGCCGGCTTTCACCGGCAGACCGCAGAACCAGAAATCATCCGTCGCCGGATCGCCCACGGGCCACTTGCAGGTCCGCTCGGTCAATTCCATCAGCGACAGCTTCTTCGCCTTCTTCTCGATCTCGCTGACCTTGGCCAGCGCGGCGGGGTCGATCTCGTTCGCCGAAGGTTGCGGCGGCAGGGGCTGGCCCGCCGGGATGATCGCCTTGACGCGGCTTGCCGCGGCGGTGGGCGCGGGCTCTTCCTTGGGTTCGGGCTTTTTCGCCTCGGGCTTGGGCGCGGAAGGCTTGGCCTTGGCAGCCGGTTTCGCCTTGGCGGCGGGCTTGGCCTTGGCCGGTGTCTCGGACGCGGCGGCGCCATTGCCCGAGCCGCTGCGGTTCGACAGGCCAAGGCGGTGCACCTTGCCGATCACCGCGTTGCGGGTCACGCCGCCCAGTTCCTTGGCGATCTGGCTGGCCGACTGGCCCTCGCTCCACATTTTCTTCAGCAGTTCGACGCGCTCGTCACTCCAGGACATGAGCCACCTTTCATTGGTTCATCACGCCGCCGGGTTTCCCCGGGGCGTGGTCTTTTTGCAAGTTGCCCTATTCTAATCACTGGGCGTTGAGTTACAAGGCACCGCAAGACGACAATCGAGGCCGAGATGCAGGAATTCCACGAAATGGGCAGCCGCCGCTTCGGGCGGGTCAACTGGCTTGGGCTGGCGACGCTCGCCAAGCGCGAAACCCAGCGGTTTCTTGCCGTCTGGACCCAGACCCTGATGGCGCCGCTGGCGACGGCGGGGCTGTTCCTGGTGATCTTTTCCATCGCCATCGGAGAGCGCCGGGGCGACGTGATGGGCGTGGATTTCACCACCTTCATCGCGCCCGGCATCCTGATGATGACGGTGATCCAGAACAGTTTCGCCAACACCTCGTCGTCCATCGTGATTTCCAAGGTGCAGGGCAACATCGTCGACACGCTGATGCCGCCCCTGTCACCGGCCGAGCTGGTGCTGGGCTACCTGGCCGGGGCCGTCGCGCGCGGCGTTCTGGTGGCGCTGGCCATCGCGGTGGGGCTGGCGCTGTTCCTGGGGATCGTGCCGGCGCATCCTTTGATCTGGCTGGGCTTCGTGACGCTGGGTGCCGCGTTTCTGGGGGCGCTTGGCATGGTCGCGGGGATCTTTGCGCAGAAGTTCGACCAGATGGCGGCGATCACCAACTTCATCGTCACGCCGCTCGCGTTCCTTTCGGGCACGTTCTACTCGGTCGAGGCGCTGCCCGGCGCGCTTTACACGATCAGCCACGTGAACCCGGTGTTCTACCTGATGGACGGGGGCCGCTACGGCATGATCGGCGTCTCGGACAGCAGCGTGCCGCTGGGCGCGGCGATCGTGCTGGGCTCGACGCTGGCGGTGTCGCTCCTGGCCTGGGCACTTTTCCGCAAAGGCTATCGGCTGAAGGCGTGAGCGGGCCCATTTTCCGCGCGGATAATGGCGGCGAAAATGCGCATTTTCGCGGCCCCCGTGGCGCCGGTCAGCCCCGGCCTGCCGGGCTCAGCGCGCAGACATGCCGCACCTTGCGCCCGTCGCGGAAATAGTCGTGCATACCCCGACGGTCCTCGCCCAGGATCAGGTCGTGGTCGATCCAGACACAGTCAAGGTTCAGCGCCTCGGCCATGAACTCGGTGGCCCTGCGGGACGGCACGCCGACGACCGTGTGGCTGCGCCCCTCCACCTCGGTCACGGCATTGAGCGGGTTCGACACGTCTTCCTTCAGGACCTGGATCATGGCGTTGTCCTGCACGATGAACTCGCTGTCGATCATGACCAGCCCCGGTTCCAGTGCACGAATGAGCGACAACAGGCGGAAGTGGTCCATCACGTGGTAGAAGATGCCGTAGAGCGCCACCACGTCGAACCGCTCGCCCGCCGCGCCCCGCGCCTCGAGATCGTCGAACAGGTCGCCGCAGGTCAGGCTCACGCGCGGCTTGAAGTCGGTCTCGGGGAAGGCGTCGAACCTTGCCACCAGCTCGGGCCGCGCCTCGACCCCCACGACCTCGGCCGCGCCGGCGGCGGCCAGCGCGTAGGACCACCGCCCGTCATGGGCGGCGATGTCCAGAACGCGGGCCCCTTCGATCTGCGGGCCGAACGGGTCGATGATCAGCTTGTGCCGCTGGTTCAGCCGATAGATCGTGGTTTCGTTGTCGTCATAGGGCGGAAGCTCGGTCAGAAAGTCGAACAGGCCGCTCATCGGCAAAGCCGCTCGGCCCGCTCACCATAGGCGCGATAGGCCTTCCAGAACGACTCGTCCCGGCCCCGGTCCGACTGGCGGATTTCCTGCGCCTTGTGCGGGTCGCGATAGAACGCCGCCGCGCGGCGCTGGTCGGAGGGGTTCAGCGTCTGGTCCGCCGCCGCCTGGATACAGCCGCACAGCGCCCGCGACCGCGCCTTGCGGTCGGACGCCATGCAGGCGTTCGAGATCGGACCCGACGCCATGGGCGCGGCGCGGCTGACCGAACCGCTGCGCCCGTCGAAGCGATCGGGCTGGCCGCAGCCGGCAAGGCCGACAGCCATAAGGGTCATCAATACCTTTTTCATCGGGACTGTCCTGCTCTGTCCTCGTGGTGCCGGCGGGATCGCGGGTTTGCCCCGTCTTTGCCGCACCGTTTCGTTAACCTTCAATGGTCACGATATTGCCCCATCGTCCGGGGTTTTTCAATCGGGATGACACGGACGCGACGCTCAGTCCTGCGGCGGGTTCTCTTCGGGGCGCGTGGTGTCGTACTGGTCGCCCGGCGATGTGAACCGCGTCCACCGCGCCGGCAGGATCGACCCCGAGGTCAGCGCCAGGTTTTCGCCCGTCGCCGGCATGAACCAGATCTCGGCCCCGATGCCGTCGCTGTCGCGTTCACGCACCACGGCGCGGCGCGGAATGCGGATTTTGACGCGGACACCATCGCGATACGGCAGACCGGTGCCCATGCAAGTGGCCGGGGCGCCGACATAGCTTTCGGCAGGCGCAACCTCGTTGAACACCCGGAGGTCATGCAGCACCGCCTGCCCGTCCACGGCCAGCGATCCGGGTGCCAGAAGGTCGCGCACATGCGGGCGCACATAGGCTGTCAGCCGCTCGCTTTGCGCCCAGACACCGCAGAGCGCCAACTGCCCATCGGTGGCCCGGCGCGGCTCGACCGCCACGGTGACGCCGCCGCCGGTGCTGAACCCGCCGCCGCCCAGCGTGATATCGCCGGTCAGCGGCACGGTGTCGGGGGCCGCGATGACGCTGCCTGACAGGCTGAACACGGCCAGCGTGGCGGTCATAAAGGCGCGGAATGACATGATGCGGCTCTCCATTGTGAGTTTCCCAACGCTACACAGCCTTACCATGCGCTTCAACAGGATCGCCAACACCTCTGCATGAAACAGCTAGCGTGTAACGACGAAAAAAAATCCGAGCGCGCTGAAACTTCTCTCGATCACCCTCCGTATCTTCGGTCAAGCGCCGGCCAGGGAGGCTGGTTGCGTAAGCTGAAAAAGAGAGAGGAATACAATGTATACTCGTACCATCACCGCCGTTTCCGCCCTGTCGATGCTGGGGGGCGCCGCCTTCGCGCAGAGCGATAGCGCCGACATGGGTTTCGCGCTTGCCAATGACGGCATGACGCTTGTGTCCATGGCCGACATCACATCGCCCACCGATGTGCAGACCATGGACCTCAGCGAAGCACTGGACGCCATCGCATGGCGCCCCGTCACCGGCGAACTGCTTGGCTTCAAGAACGGCATGGTCGTCACCATCGACCCCGCGAGCGGTGAGATGACCGATCTCGAAGCGGCGTTCAACGACGACGCCATGGTCGCCGACGGCTCGAAGGTCGCGTTCGACTTCAACAACAAGATCGACGCCGTCCGCGCCGTCTCCTCGGAAGAAGACAACCTGGTCTATTTCCCCAAGGATTTCAGCGCCGAGGACAAGGCCGGCAAGGTCGTGCGCGTCACTGACCTGGCCTATGCCGAAGGCGACGCCAATGCCGGCGCCGACCCGATGATCTATGCCAACGCCTATACCAACGCGATCAACGGCGAGACCGCCGGCAGCACGTTCCAATACGCGCTGGACGCGGAAACGGACTCGCTGGTCAGCCTGGCCAATAACGAAGGCACGCTGGAAACCATCGCCGAAGTCACCGTCGACGGCGAAGCCGTGGACCTGAGCGACTGGGGCGGCTTCGACATCATGTCGCCGTCCGAGGGCGAAGACATGGCCTATGCCATCCTGCAGATGGAAGGCGCCGAGACGGCCGGCTTCTACACCATCAACCTGGAAACCGGTGAAGCCATGATGGAAGCCGATCTGGGCATGGGCGGCTTCACCGCGCTGGCCATCGCACAGGCGCGCTAAGCCAAGACTTGCGTAACGAGTTCTGTTGTTGAGTTCGTAACGAGTGATGAGGGGGGCTTTCGGGCTCCCCTCTTTTTGCGAAAGGGTAGCTGCACCGCGCGGAACAGAGGCGCGGCCCTGCCGCGCCGCCGCGCGATCGCCAGACCGCCCCCCGGGCTGGCGATTGGGTGCCGTGGGCACTTCGAATTGAGGTTTTACGGATGTGGCGAAGATAAAGTGCTCTGAAGAGACGTCGGTTCGCCATCCCGCGGTCTGGCAATCGCGCGGTGCAAAAGGCCGAATGGTTTACCCCACATCCGTCCGGCCGCGCCGGTCACCGCGCAGCGCGGCATACAGAACATGCGTCCGCCAGCGCCCCGCGATCTGCAAATAGCTCTGCGCCACGCCCTCGTACTTGAACCCGCAGCTTTCCAGCAGACGCCGCGAAGGAGCGTTTTCCGGCAGACAGGCGGCTTCGAGCCGCGACAGGTCCAGTCGCTCGAAGGCGTAGTGCGACACTGCCTGCAGCGCCTCGCGCATGTAGCCCTTGCGCGCATGAGGCTGACCGGTCCAGTAGCCCAGCGTGCCCGACTGGGCGGGGCCACGCCGGATATTGTCCAGCGTGATCGCCCCCACCAGCATGTCGTCCTCGCGCCGGAACAGGAACAAGGGCACCGCCGAGCCCGACGAGATCGACCGCTGAGACCAGTAGACCCGGTTGGCGAACCCCTTGCGCGACAGGTGGTCGGCGGCCCATTGCGGCTCCCACGGGGTCAGGAAATCGGCGCTGCTTTCGCGCAAGGACGACCAGTCGCGGAAGTCCGTCAGGACGGGCTGACGCAGGGTCAGGCGCTCCGTCTCGATCCGGATCTTCCGGCGCGGCAGGAACATCAGGCCGCACGCCTTTCCTGCAAGGTCTGCAGTGACGGCGCATGGCTGACGGGCCCGTAAAGCGCCAGCGCGGCGGGCGCTTCGGTGGCAATCACCTCGGCGTGCGATTTGAGGTCCTTCAGCGTGACCGCGTCGATCCGCTCGACCACCTCGTCGAGGTCCGGCACCCGGCCCCAGATCTGCATCATCCGCGCCGAGCGTTCGGCCCGGTTCGACGGGCTTTCCAGCCCCATCAGCAGGCCCGCCTTCATCTGTGCCCGCGCCCGGTCCAGCTCGGCCTGACTGAAATCCTCGGCGGCGCGCTTCATCTCGTCCACCGTCAGGCGGCCAAGGCTTTCCATCTCGTCGGCGGACGTGCCGGCATAGATCGTGAGCATCCCGGTATCCGCATAGGCCCCGGCCTGCGCAAAGATCGTATAGCACAGCCCCCGCCGCTCGCGGATCTCCTGGAACAGGCGCGAGGACATCGAGCCGCCCAGCGCCGACGCGTAGATCTGCGCGGTATGAATGTCGGGGCTGGAATAGTTCGAGCTCTCGAACGCCATGGCGAAATGCGCCTGCTCCAGCGTGCGCACGGTGCGCGTCTCGCCCCCGGCGAACTTGGCGGCGGGCGGCGCGATGGTGTTCGAGGGCTGCATGTCGCCGAACGCCTCTTCGGCCAGCTTGACCAGCGCGTCGTGATCCACGGCCCCGGCGGCGGACAGGATCATCTGCCCCGGGCGATAGCGCTGGTCGACGAACCGCGTCAGGTCATCACGCGAAAAGCTGCGCACACGGTCTTCTGGCCCCAGGATGGTGCGGCCCAGCGGGTGGTTGGGATAGGCCTGCTCCTGCAACCAGTCGAAGATGATGTCGTCGGGCGTATCCAGCGCCTGCCCGATCTCCTGCAGGATCACGCCGCGCTCGACCTCGATCTCGCGCGCGTCGAACACCGGGTTGCGCAGGATATCGGCCACCACGTCCAGCGCCAGCGGCACGTCATCGGCCAGCACGCGGGCGTAATAGGCCGTCACCTCGCGGCTGGTATAAGCATTGATATAGCCGCCCACATCCTCGATCGCCTCGGCAATTTCCAGCGCGTTGCGCCGCTTGGTGCCCTTGAAGGCCATGTGTTCGAGGAAATGCGCGATGCCGTTCTGGGCGGCGTCCTCGTGCCGGGCACCCGCCAGGACCCACACGCCGATGGCCGCCGATTGCAGGCCCGGCATATGTTCGGTGACGATGCGAAATCCGTTGTCGAGAGTGGTCAGGTTGACGGTCAATTCGGGATGCGGTCCTTGATGAGGGTTTCGATGGCGGCAAGGTCGTTCTCGACCCGTGTCACGCGTTCCGACCGCTCATACAGGTCGGCCATACGGTCCGGCAAGGGGGGATGTTGGCCGCTGGCCTCTTCCACCGCCGCCGGGAACTTGGCCGGGTGGGCGGTTGCCAGCGTGATCATCGGGATGGCAGGGTCGCGCATTTCCTCGGCCACCTTTACGCCGACGGCGGAATGCGGACACAGCAGTTCCCCGGCGGCGTTCCAAGTCTCCAGGATCGTCGCGCGGGTCTCGTCCTCGGCGCAGCGGCCCGAGGCGAAGGTTTCCCGCAACGCCTCCAATGCTCCTTGGCTGACTGAAAAGCCGCCGGCCTTCAACTCGTCCATCAGCTGCGCCACGGCGGCACCGTCCTGATCGTAAGCATAGTAGAGCGCCCGCTCGAAATTGGAGCTGACCTGGATATCCATCGACGGGCTGATCGACGGGATCACGCCGTCGGGCCTGTATTCCGACGTGGTCAGGCAGCGGTGCAGGATGTCGTTTTGGTTGGTGGCGACGATCAGCTGGTCGATCGGCAGGCCCATACGCTTGGCGATGTAACCTGCGAAGATGTCGCCGAAATTGCCCGTGGGCACGGTGAAGCTCACCTTGCGTTCGGGCGCGCCCAGCGACACGGCGGAAGTGAAGTAATACACCACCTGCGCCAGCACCCGCGCCCAGTTGATCGAGTTCACGCCGGCCAGACCGACCGCATCGCGGAATTCGAAGTCGTTGAACATGTCCTTCACCCGCGCCTGGCAGGCGTCGAAATCGCCATCGACGGCGATGGCGTGCACGTTGTCTTCGACAGGCGTGGTCATCTGGCGGCGCTGCACCTCGCTGACCCGGCCATGGGGGTAGAGGATGAAGACATCCACCTTGTCCAGCCCCCGGAACGCCTCGATCGCCGCCGAGCCGGTATCGCCCGATGTAGCGCCCACGATGCACACCCGGTCCCCCGAGCGTTTCAACGACGCCTCGAACAGTTGGCCGATCAGCTGCATCGCGAAATCCTTGAACGCGAGCGTGGGGCCGTGAAACAGCTCCAACAGAAAATGCCCGGCATCCAGTTGCTTCAGCGGCGCCCGCGCGGCATGGCCGAACCCGGCATAGGTCTTGGCGATGATGGCGCGGAACTCGTCGTCGGTGAAGGCGTCGCCGATAAAGGGCCGCATGATGCGCAACGCCGCCTCCTCGTAAGACACCCCGTGCAGCGCCTTGATCTCGTCCGCCGCCAGCGTCGGGATGCTTTCGGGCAGGTACAGCCCCCCATCCCGCGCCAGCCCGGTCAGCATGGCTGCCTCGAAACTCAAGACGGGCGCGTTGCCCCGGGTCGAGATGTATTTCATCGGTCCAGTCCTTTTGCGGCGCCACGGCCGCGGAAGATATAGAAAGCGGTCATGCCCAGCCAGATGGCGGCCAGCGAGAACCACGTGATCGCGTATTGCAAGTGATCGTTCGGAATGTGGGCCGTGTCCACCGGCAAGGGCGTCACGGCCTCCTCTGGCTGCGACAGGGTGCGCGCCACCAGCAGCACCGGCTCGGTGTCCAGCACCTCGGCCATCTGGCCCAGGTCGCGGGCGAACCAGGTGTTGCCGTCGACATCGTTTTCGGGCGTCGAGCTGTTGCGGTCGTCGGGCCAGTGCAGGTTGCCGGTGACCGTCAGCGCGCCCCCGGGCGCGTCACTCAGCGCATCGCCCTGCCGGATGAAGCCGCGATCCACCAGGATGCGCCGCCCGCCTTCAGTCTCGAAGGGCGAGATCACCAGGTATCCCGCGCCCACCTGCTTGCGGCTGACTAGGACGCGCAGCGCCCCGTCTCCGAATTGACCGCTCACTTCCACCGGCAGATACTTGTCCGCCTCGGGATCGAACCTTTCCGGCAGCGCCACCGGCGCGGCGTCGATCCGCGTCTCGATCTGCGAAAGGATGCCTTCCTTCCAGTCCAGACGCTGCACCTGCCACACGCCCAGCCAGATCAGCACGGCCGCACCGGCCAGCCCGAAGATCAGCGGAAGGAGTGTTTTTCTTAGCATGATGCCCCATCTGACGCGAAAATGCGGAAGGCTCCCCCTCCGCATCTTCCTCTGGCTTCAAATATCCCCGCCGGAGGCAGAGAATTTTCGTACGAAAATTCTTCAGCCGCCCCAGATGTAGACCGCGGCGAACAGGAACAGCCACACCACGTCGACGAAGTGCCAGTACCAGGCGGCGGCTTCGAACCCGATGTGTTTTTCGGGGGTGAAGTGGCCCCGCATGAGCCGCAGAAGGCAGACGAACAGGAAGATCGTTCCGATCACCACATGCGCCCCGTGAAAGCCGGTCGCCATGAAGAAGTTCGCGCCGTAGATGTTGCCCGAAAATCCGAAAGCCGCGTGGCTGTATTCATAGGCCTGCAACCCGGTGAAGATCACCCCCAGGGCGATGGCGATGGTCAGGCCCCATTTGACGTCGTCGCGGTTGTTCTCGTGCACCAGCGCGTGGTGCGCCCAGGTGGCGGCCATGCCCGAGCACAGCAGGATCAGCGTGTTGATCAGCGGCAGGTGCCAGGGGTCGAACGTCTCGATCCCCGCCGGCGGCCAGACGCCATCGGTAATGGGGGACATCTCGCCCATCGGGTAGATCGCGTGCTTGAAGAAGCTCCAGAACCACGCGGCGAAGAACATAACCTCGGACATGATGAACATGATGAAGCCATAGCGCAGCCCGATCCGCACCACCGGCGTATGGTCGCCCGCCTGGCTTTCCTTGATCGTGTCCGCCCACCAGCCGAACATCACGTAGGCGACGCCCACGAAGCCGGCCAGCAGCATCCACGGCCCGCTGCCGTGAAAGAACAGCACCGCGCCGAACAGCATGACGAACCCGGCCATTGCCCCCAGGAGGGGCCAGATAGAGGGGTTCAGGATGTGGTAGTCGTGATTTTTTTCATGTGCCATCTAGCAAAGTCCCTCGTCGGTGGCTCTTAGTTCACGTTGTTATCAGGCGCCTCGCCCTTGTCGAGCGCCGCCTGCGTTTCGTCTTCGGGCAGGTCGATCTCGTAGAACGTATAGCCCAGTGTGATGGTTTTCGTGTACTGCGCATCGCGGTCGTCGACAATCTCGGGATCGACGAAAAACGTCACCGGCATCTGCACGCGTTCGCCCGGTTGCAACACCTGCTGCTCGAAGCAGAAGCAATCGATCTTGGTAAAGAACCCGCCCGCCTCGAACGGCGTGACGTTGTAGCTGGCCGAGCCCGCGATCGGGCGGTCGGTGGGATTGTAGGCCTCGTAGAAGGCAAGGCCCGTCTCGCCGATGCGGATCTCCATCTGACGCTGCACCGGCTTGAACTCCCAAGGAAAGCCGCGCTCGTTGCTGGCGTCGAAGCGGATCTTGATGGTGCGGTCCAGGATCTCGTCCGAGCCCAGGTCGGCCACGTTGGTCTCGCCGCCATAGCCCGTCACCCGGCAGAACCAGTCGTAAAGCGGCACCGACGCCCAGGCCAGCGCGCCCATCGTGACGCCCACGGCCACCAGCCGCATCACCGTCTTGGTATTCCGGTCCATCGCCATCAGCCTGCCTCCTCTGTCGTCACCGCGAAATCGTCGTCAGACACCTTGGCGATGGTCAGCCCGAAGACAAGTGCGACAAAAGCGGCAAGAACCAGGCCGAGCCCGAGGTTGCGCGAAAAGCGGCGCTTGTGCATTTCGTGTTGGCGCGACAGCGACATGGCTCACCACCCTCCCAGGCCGTAGGGCGCCAACAGCGCCTCGGCGGCAATCGCGCCGAAATGCGCGAAGAGGTACAGCAGCGACAACTTGAAGAACTTGCGCTCGGCCAGGTACTTGTCCGCTTCCGAGGCGGCCTCGTCCCGGCGCCAGATGTCCACCGCGCCTTTCAGGAAGGTGGCGTTCAGCACCAGCGCGACGGCCAGGTAGAGCGGCCCGCCCACGCTGGTGAAGCCCAGCCCGATGGCGAGCGCCGCCAGCAGCACGGTGTAGACCAGGATATGCACGCGGGTCGACCGGCGCCCGTGGGTCACGGTCAGCATCGGCACCCGCGCATTGTCGTAATCCATCTTGGTGAACAGCGCCAGGGCCCAGAAATGAGGCGGCGTCCACATGAAGGTCAGGCAGAACATCAGCACCGCCTCGACCGAGACCGATCCCGTCGCCGCGGCCCAGCCGATCATCGGGGGGAAGGCCCCGGCGGCGCCGCCGATCACGATGTTCTGCGGCGTCCAGCGCTTCAGCCACATGGTATAGATCACGATGTAGAAGAAGATGGTGAAGGCCAGCAGGCCTGCCGCCAGAAGGTTGGTCGCCAGCCCCAGCATCACCACGGCAAAACCCGACAGCGCCATGCCGAAGGCGAACGCCTCGTCCCGCGTCACCTTGCCGGCGGGGATGGGCCGCTTTGCGGTGCGTTTCATCACCGCGTCGATATCGGCGTCCCACCACATGTTGAGCGCGCCCGACGCGCCCCCGCCCACGGCGATGAACAGGATCGCGGCAAAGCCCACCACCGGATGCACCGACACCGGCGCGGCGATCAGCCCGACGAAGGCCGTGAACACGACCAGCGTCATCACGCGCGGTTTCAACAGCGCGAAGAAATCGCCGAAGCTGGCCTCGTCCTCGAAGCCCTGAACCTTGCTGGTGTTGAGACTTGCGTCGCTCATGTCTTCTCCGAAACACGGGATGCGCCCGGAGGCGCATCCTGCGGGGGATGGCATGGGGCGCGCGTGCTGCGCGCCCCGGCTGTCTTTTACTCGGCGGCGGCCAGCTTCACGCGGTCGGGAAGCGTCGACGGGTCACCTGCATATTCCTCGATCGCGCCTTCCAGCCAGGCATCATAGTCTTCCTGGCTGACGACCTTGACCGTGATCGGCATGTAGGCGTGCGCCTGGCCGCAGAGTTCCGAACACTGGCCGAAATAGATGCCTTCCTTCTCGGCGCTGAACCACAGCTGCGCGATCCGGCCCGGAACGGCGTCCTGCTTCACGCCGAAGGCGGGAATGGTCCAGCTGTGGATCACGTCCGCGCCGGTGACCTGCATCACGACGGTCTGGCCCACGGGCACGACCACGGCGGTGTCGGTGGCCAGCAGGAACTCGTCCTCGGAATAGCCCGCCTCTTCCAGTTGCGCGCGCACATCGTCGGTCAGGCGGTTGTCGCCGCCCGTGGCCGGCGCGCCGATCATGTAGCTGTCGAAGGCGAAATCGTGATCCATGTATTCATAGCCCCAGTACCACTGGTAGCCGGTGACCTTGATGTTCACGTCGCCCTCGGGAATTTCCTGCTGCTTGAACAGCACCGGCAACGAGAACGCCGCGATGAACACCAGGATCACGATCGGCACCACGGTCCAGGCCACCTCGATCGGCGAGTTGTGGGTAAAGCTCGACGGCGTCGGGTTGGCACGCTTGTTGTAGCGCACGATGCAGTAGCCCAGCAGGCCACAGACGAAAATGGTGATCGCGGTGATGATCACCAGCACCATGCCGTCGAGCCAATGCAGGTCGCGCGCCAGTTCCGTGGCAGCCGGTTGAAAACCGATCGCGCCCTGTTCGGGCTTGCCGATGATTTCAAGATTTTCCTGTGCCATCGCCGGAAGCGCCGTTGCAGCGGCCATCATGGACGCCAGAAAGCTGGTGAATTTGCGCATGTTGCACCCTGATCCCGTTAGTTCGGTTTTATCTTCTGCAGAACGTCCCAAGGCGCATGCCATGGAATCCCGTTGTTCGCGCCGTAAATAACAATATTCTTACGGGGCGTACAAGGAAATGCGTTGCGGCAAACGGACGCTTTTGAAACCGTTAAAATACTGGCGTTTCCGGCGCCGCGAGCAGGAGCAGGCAGATGACATCAGACGTTTTTCGTCCCTTCGAGACCGAGATCGAGCGCGAGGCGGCGCTGGCCAGGCTGCGCGAGGCCGTGGCCGGCGCGGATGACGGCGAGCTCTTCCTGGAGCGTCGCCGGGCGGAATCCCTGTTGTTCGACGATGGCCGGGTCAAGACCGCCTCGTATGACGCCGCGCAGGGCTTCGGGCTGCGCGCCGTGCGCGGCGAGGTAGCGGGCTATGCCCATTCATCCGAGATTTCCGAAGCCGCGATGGGCCGCGCCGTGGAAACCGCGCGCCTGGCCGTGGGCGATGGCGGCGGCACGATGGCCGACGCCCCCGCCGCCACCAACCGGCGGCTCTATTCCGACGCCGACCCCATCGCCGGGCACGAGTTTCCCGTCAAGCTCGATACGTTGCGCGAGATCGACGCCTACCTGCGCGACATGGACCCTCGCGTGGTGCAGGTGACCGCCGCCATCGCCGCCTCCCTGCAGGAGGTCGTGATCCTGCGCGCCGACGGGCACGAGGTTTCCGACACCCGGCCCATGACGCGCCTCAATATAAGTGTCATCGTCGAAAAGGACGGCCGCCGCGAAACCGGCAGCGTCGGCGGCGGCGGACGCGTCATGCTCGACGGCCTTATTGCCCCCGAGGACTGGCAAGCCAAGGCCCGCGAGGCGCTGCGCATCGCCCTGGTCAACCTCGAGGCCGAGGCGGCGCCGGCGGGCGTGATGGACGTGGTCCTTGGCCCCGGCTGGCCCGGTATCCTGCTGCACGAGGCGATCGGTCACGGGCTGGAGGGGGATTTCAACCGCAAGGGCAGTTCCGCCTTCGCCGGCCTCATGGGCCAACGCATCGCCGCCCCCGGCGTGACGGTTCTCGACGATGGCACTATACCCGACCGGCGCGGCAGCATCACCGTCGATGACGAGGGCACGCCCTCGGGCAGGAACGTGCTGATCGAGGACGGCATATTGGTGGGCTACATGCAGGACCGCCAGAACGCCCGCCTGATGGGGGTCGAGGCCACCGGCAACGGGCGGCGCCAAAGCTATGCCCACGCACCCATGCCGCGCATGACCAACACCTACATGCTGGGCGGCGACGCGACGCGGGACGAGATCGTGGCGGATCTCAAGGACGGCATCTATGCCGTGGGCTTCGGCGGCGGTCAGGTCGACATCACCAACGGCAAGTTCGTCTTTTCCTGCACCGAGGCCTACCGCGTGAAGAACGGCAAGATCGGCGCGCCGGTCAAGGGCGCCACGTTGATCGGCGACGGGGCGACGGCGCTGCAACAGATCCGGGCGCTTGGCAACGACATGGCGCTCGACCCCGGCATGGGCAATTGCGGCAAGCAGGGTCAGTGGGTACCCGTGGGCGTCGGTCAGCCTACGGTGATGATCGGCGGGCTGACCGTGGGCGGTTCGCAGGCGGGGAGTTGAGGGGGTCGATTGCTAAAGAGCCGCGCGATCGCCAGACCGCGGGCTGGCGGCCCAACAGTGGTCCAGAGTACTTTATCCCTGCAACCTCCGCAAAACCTCAAATCAAATCGCCAGCATCACCCAATCGCCAGCCCGTCCGGGCGGCCCCCCTTTCGGCGATTGCAGGCAATCGCCTTTCGGTCAGCGGACGATCGCGCGGCGGCCTGCGGCCTTTATTCCGCGCGAACCAAGTACCAAAGGCACGTAACATAATGACCGACCCGACCCAGAACCTCGACACCGACGCCCTCCGCGCCTTCGGGGAAGGCGTCGATTTCGGCCGCACCGCCAGCGATTACGCCACCCATCGCGCCGGCTTCCCGCCTGCCTTTTTCGAGCTTCTGACACAGCGCGGCTGGACCGGCCCCGGCCAGACCGCCGTCGACCTGGGCTGCGGCACCGGCACCGTCGCGCGCGGGCTGGCGGGCCTTGGGCTCGACGTCACCGGCATCGACCCCGCACAGCCGCTCCTCGACGAGGCCCGCAAACTGGACCGCGCCGCAGGCGTCGAGATCACCTACAAGACAGGAACGGCAGAGGCGACGGGCCTTGCCGCCGCTTCGGCCGATCTCGTCACGGCGGGGCAATGCTGGCACTGGTTCGACCGGCCAGCAGCCGCCGCGGAGGTCGCGCGCCTGTTGCGCCCCGGCGGGCGGGCGGTGATCGCCCATTTCGACTGGTTGCCGCTGCCCGGCAACGTGGTGGCGGCGACCGAGGCGCTGATCCTGCGCCACAATCCCGGATGGGCGGGCGCGGGCGGCACCGGGATCTATCCGGCCTGGCTGACGGACCTGGCGCAGGCGGGCCTGACCGCGCTGGAGACCGCATCCGTCGACGTCTCGCAGCCCTACACGCACGTTGCCTGGCGCGGGCGCATCCGGGCCAGCGCCGGTGTCGCCGCCTCGCTCGACGCCGAAAGGACCTCGGTTTTCGATGCCGAGCTTGCCGCCCTTCTGAGGCGGGAATTTCCCGACGAGCCCATGAGCATACCCCATCGGATCTGGCTGGCCACCGGGGTGCTCGACACGTAAGGACCCGCGGTTGCGCCGTGCCGCCAAGCACGGACCGGCGCGCGCCTCATCTCCCTCGGCAAAACGTCTTTCGCCCCTGCGCTCAAAATTTCTTCAATCGGAACGGGTTTGGTTTACCCTGTGTTAACCAACCGCGCGTATCACTGACCCTGCAATCAGGCGAAGTCACGATGTCCGAGGAATTACATCCTTCCACTCACCCCCCACTCCCACCCACCACGGAAGATGATCGGGTAGCGTGGCTTCGTCTGTTGCGCTCTCGCCGGGTCGGACCGGCGACGTTTCACAGGTTGATGCAGGAACATGGCACCGCGCAGGCCGCTCTGGAGGCCTTGCCGGAGGTCGCCCGTGCGGCAGGAGTCGAGACTTACGCCGCCTGCCCCGTCGGCGTGGCCGAGGCCGAGCTGAAGGCGGGTGCCGCGATTGGCGCACGGCTGATCTTCATCGGCACTCCGGACTATCCAGACCTTTTGGCCGCTACACCGGACGCGCCGCCCTTTCTCTGGGCCGTGGGCGATGGCGCGCCGTTGCTGCAGCGTCCCATGGTCGCGCTTGTCGGCGCGCGCAACGCATCGTCATTGGGCCTGCGCATGGCCAAGGCGCTGGCCGGCGCGCTGTCCGAACGGGGCCATGTGGTTGTCTCGGGCCTGGCCCGCGGGATCGACGCGGCGGCGCACCTGGCGGCGCTGGATCACGGCACCCTGGCGGTCGTCGCCGGGGGCGTCGACGTGATTTACCCCGCCGAGAACACCAAGCTGGCCGAGGATATCGCCCGCACCGGCCTGCGCCTGTCGGAACAGCCCATCGGCACGGTCCCGCAGGCGCGGCACTTCCCGGCGCGCAACCGCATCATCAGCGGCATGGCGCAGGCCGTCGTCGTGGTCGAGGCCGCGGCCCGGTCCGGCTCGCTGATCACCGCGCGCAACGCGCTCGACCAGGGGCGCGACGTGCTGGCGGTGCCGGGCCATCCGTTCGACGCCCGCGCCGCCGGCTGCAACATGCTGATCCGCGACGGCGCGACGCTGGTGCGCAACGCCGACGACGTTCTGGCCGCCCTGCCCGCAAGGGGTGAGGCGCCGGCACCACCGCAGCCGGACCTGCCACTTGCCCAACCGCCTGAAAAGCGCAGCCTGGCCGAAACGGCCCGGCTGCATACCGACATACTGAACCGTCTCGGCCCGGCACCGCTGGCCGAGGATCAGCTGATCCGCGACCTGTCGGCGCCCGCCGCGCGGGTCTCTCCCGCGCTCACCGACCTCGAGGTCAGTGGCAAGATCACGCGCCATCCCGGCGGGCTGGTCTCGCGATCCTGACGCAGGCTCAGTCGAACGGCGCACAGGCGTCCGGCGTCACCGCGCGGTATTCGGCGCACAATGGCTCCCACGACCACCACGCGTCCGTCGCGCCGAAACTGTGATGCACCGCGACCCAGGTATCGCCGGATTTCCTGTAGAGAACGTAAATCTCCGTGATATCGAAGCTACCGTCCTCCTCGCCCCGCAGCGCCGCGGGCGTCCGGCTCAGGTCGATCGCCCCACCGCCGGGGCGCTGCGCGGCAAGCCCGGCAAAGGCCACGTCCCCGTCGCGGCGCAGGTGATGCACCACGAATTGCACGGGCGCGCCCAGTTTCCACTCGGCGATGGGCCGGATCGCGTCCAGAAGCGCGCCGCGCGTCTCGCTGCCCCGCGGCGGCTCCTCCCACGCGGCGGCGGCCCCGGCCAGCATCACCAGCAGCACGGCCAAAAGGTGTCTCGGCATGGCATCCTCCGTTGCTGCCTCGACACTGCGCCGTCCGGCCGGGATGAACAAGCCGCGGGATACCCTGCATTGACAATCCCCATTCAGACACCACATGTTGCGCCGCCATGGGACCGGCCCGAGTCGCCCCCCTGTTTTTCATACCGTAGGAGTGTTCATGCCAGTCGTTGTTGTCGAATCCCCGGCCAAGGCCAAGACGATCAACAAGTACCTGGGCAAGGACTATACCGTGTTGGCCTCCTACGGCCATGTGCGCGACCTGCCGGCCAAGAACGGCTCGGTCGATCCCGACCAGGATTTCGATATGACCTGGGAGGTCGGCAATGACAGCAAGAAACATATCAAGGCCATCGCCGACGCGCTGAAAGACGACAATTCCCTGATCCTTGCCACCGACCCCGACCGCGAGGGCGAGGCGATCAGCTGGCACCTGGAAGAGGCGTTGCGCAAGCGCCGCGCCATCAAGAAGGACACCGACGTCAAGCGCGTGGTGTTCAACGCCATCACCAAGACCGCCGTGACCGAAGCGATGCAGAACCCGCGCGACGTGGACGGCCCGCTGGTCGAGGCCTATCTGGCCCGCCGCGCGCTCGATTACCTCGTGGGCTTCAACCTGTCGCCGGTACTCTGGCGCAAGCTGCCCGGCGCGCGCAGCGCCGGGCGGGTGCAATCGGTCTGCCTGCGACTGATCGTCGAGCGCGAAATGGAGATCGAGGCGTTCAACCCGCGCGAATACTGGAGCGTGAAGGCACTTCTGACCACGCCCCGGGGCCAGGAGTTCGAGGCGCGGCTGGTCAGCCTGGCCGGCGACAAGCTGGACAAGTACGACCTGGAAAATGCCACGCAGGCCGAAATGGCCCAGCAGGCCGTCGAGAGCCGCGACCTGACGGTCACGAGCGTCGAGGCCAAGCCCGGCAGCCGCAACCCCAGCCCGCCGTTCATGACCTCCACCCTGCAACAGGAGGCCAGCCGCAAGTTCGGCATGGGCGCGCGGCAATGCATGAGCGCGGCCCAGCGCCTGTATGAGGCCGGACACATTACTTATATGCGGACAGACGGGATCGACATGGCGCCCGAGGCCGTCGAGGCCGCCCGCGATGCAATCGGCGAGCGCTTTGGCAAGGACTACGTGCCGTCCTCCGCGCGCATCTACAAGAACAAGGCCAAGAACGCGCAGGAAGCGCACGAGTGCATCCGCCCCACCGAGATGACGCGCGACGCCGAAAGCCTGAAGCTTTCTGAGCCCGACCAGCGCAAGCTCTATGACCTGATCTGGAAACGCACGCTGGCCTGCCAGATGGAAGGCGCGCGGCTGGAGCGCACCACGGTAGAGATCGGCTCGAAGGACGGCCAGGTCGGTCTGCGCGCCACTGGCCAGGTGGTTCTGTTCGACGGCTTCCTGCGGGTCTACGAGGAAGGCCGCGACGACGCCGTCGTGGATGACGACGACAAGCGCCTGCCGCAGCTGGCCGAGGGCGACAAGACCGACAAGCGCTCGGTTACCCCCGAACAGCATTTCACCCAGCCGCCGCCCCGCTATACCGAGGCGACGCTGGTCAAGCAGATGGAAGAGCTGGGCATCGGCCGCCCCTCGACCTATGCCAGCATTGTCACCACGATCCAGGAGCGTGAATATGTCCGCAAGGACAAGAACCGCCTGATCCCCGAGGACAAGGGCCGGATCGTCACCATCTTCCTGCTCAACTTCTTCCGCAAATACGTGGGCTACGAGTTCACCGCCAACCTCGAGGAAGAGCTGGACGTCATTTCGGCCGGCGACGCCGACTACAAAAAGGTGCTGGCCGAGTTCTGGCGCGATTTCCACGCCGCGGTCGAGGAAGCCTCCGAACTGCGCATCGCCGAGGTGCTCGACAAGCTGGACGAGGTCTTGGCCCCGCAGCTCTATCCCCCGCGCGAGGACGGGACCGATCCGCGCATCTGCCCCAAATGCGGCGAAGGGCGCCTGCATCTGAAAACCTCGCGCACCGGCGGCTTCGTCGGCTGCGGCAACTATCCTGAATGCACCTACACCCGCCCCATCGCCGGCGAGGGCGCCGAGGGCGACGAGCGCCTGCTGGGCGAGGATCAGGGCGACGAGATCTGGCTCAAGTCCGGGCGCTTCGGCCCTTACGTGCAGCGCGGCGAGCCGACGCCAGAGAACAAGAAACCGCCGCGCGCGTCGCTGCCCAAGGGGTGGGACAAGGACGAGATGACGCTGGAAAAGGCGCTGACCCTGCTCAGCCTGCCGCGCATCGTGGGCACCCATCCCGACGGCGGCGAGGTGAAATCCAATTTCGGCCGGTTCGGGCCTTATGTCATGCACCAGGCCGAGGACGAGGCAAAGCCGGTCTATGTCAACCTCAAGGATCCTGCGGATGTCTTCGAGATCGGCATGAACCGCGCCGTGGAACTTCTGGCCGAGAAACGCGCCAACCCGGGGCGCGGGCGCGGGCGCACCGCCGCCAAGCCGCTCAAGGAACTGGGCGAGCACCCCGAAAGCGGCGGGCCGGTGAATGTCATGGAAGGCCGCTATGGACCTTACGTGAAATGGGAGAAGGTGAACGCCACCCTGCCAAAGGACGTGGAGCCCGCGAACGTCACCATGGAGATGGCCGTGGAACTCATTGCCGAGAAGGCCGCGAAAAAGGGCACGAAGAAGGGAACGGGCCGCGCCAAGAAAAAGGCGTGACCGCGTCCCTTAGTAAGACGCCAGCGTCAGCGCACAGGCGTCGGTGATCAGCTCCGGCCGGGTCTTGCAAAGGCCGCTGGCCACCTGGAAGGCTGCCAGCACCTTGGGCACGTAGTCGCGCGTTTCGGCATAGGGCGGGACGCCCGCGTGCTTCTTGACCGCGTTCTCGCCGGCGTTGTAGCCCGCCAGCGCCAGCACCGCGTCGCCGCGAAACTCCTTCATCAGCCAGTCGAGGTAGGCCACCCCGCCCTTGATGTTCTGCCCCGCCAGCATCGAGTCGCTGACGCCGAAGCGTTGCGCCGTGGCCGGTATGAGCTGCATCAGCCCCTGCGCCCCGGCCCCGCTGACCGCATCCGTCCGTCCGCCCGATTCAACAGAGATCACCGCCAGCACCAGCGCCGGCGACACCTCGGTTCCGATCGTGGCGCGCAGGATGTCGGCGCCGTGGGCGCGGGCGATCTCCTGCATATGCTGCAACCTCGGTCCCTTGACCGACGCCCCGCCCGGCCCGTCGCGCAGGGTCTCGAACGCGAGGCGCAGCCGGTCCGGCCCGCTGGCCGTGTCGTCGGTCGGGACTTTCGTCCAGAACCAGCCATAGGCCGCCGTCACGCTGGGCACGACGGGAATATCGACCGTGCCCGAGTCGGCGCCTGCGTCGCTGTCCTTGGCCCTGGGCTTCAGATGCGCCTGGTCCTCGGGGTCGATCTGCACCGTGATCAGCTTGCCGCCGCCTTTCTTGGGCGGCTTGCCTTTCTTGAAGGTGAACTCGGGAAACGGCGGCGGATCCCCCGCGTGGACGGGAAGCGCGCACGCCAAGGCAACGCCAAGGGCGAGAAATCTCGTGAATCGCATGATCGGGCCTGCTCTGCCTCGGTTGGTTTTCTTGCTAGTATGCCATCAATCGGCAAGTTTGCCCATAATTGTTGAGTGTTGACGAACACCGACGCCGGCGTTTCGCACCGAAATGACGGGCGAAAGCAATAAGCCGAAAAAATTTAACCTTTTTTAATTATTCAAAATCAATAGCTTAATACCCTCCGCGGCAAAAAAGTTAACGGTCTCCAAAATCGCTCGAAAGCCGCCCAAATCCTGCCGCAGTCGGACGGCTATATGCTGCTCATACCGCAACGCAGCGGGCCAAAGAGAGAGGCGGCCCACTCAACTGCTAGCGGTTGCAACCTGAGTAAAACTGATCCTTTGGAGGGACCAACCATGATCAAATTCATCAAAAAATTCCGCAAAGACGAAGAAGGTGCCGTGACTGTTGACTGGGTCGTGCTGACCGCAGCCGTCGTCGGCCTGGGCGTTGCAGGCGTTTCCACCGTGTCCGGTGGCGTGAACGGCCTGGCCAGCAAAATCGTCACCGGAGTCGACTCCGCAGACAACGTCGGCGCGGGCACCAAGTAAGGTATCCGCACTGTGCGATAAGGCCGCGGTCCACCCGGACCGCGGCCTTTTGCCTGTCTGGGGGCAGGGTTATTTTCCCGTAAAATCATCAATTTATTTTCAGGATGCGCCCTGGAAATCTTTCAAAATGCCCAAATGCTGCCGCGTTCGGCTGCTATGCAAGGCGCAACCCAACATGCCCCAGAAGGTGATTACATGATCCAGAGCATACGACATTTCCTCAAGCGTGAGGATGGCGCGATCACGGTTGACTGGGTCGTGCTGACCGCAGGCCTGGCCGTGCTGGCCGGCGGGCTCGGCGCCACGGTGAACAGCGGTGTCACGTCGGCATCGACCAGTATCTCGACCGCGGTCTCGGCCACGTCCGTCAACGACGCCGAGTGACCCTGCCCCGCCTTTGCCGGGGTCACCGCACGCGGTAATGCGCACCCGGCCATCCACCGGGGTCCGGCAAGGCCCGCGCAGTCCGTTTCGGCACCGCGAGCCGCACCCCGCGCAAAGCGCCGCGGCCGATTGCGATCGCGCGCCATGCAGTCCCGGCCTCCGGCCTTGCGGTCAGGGCGCCGCGGCACCTTGCCCCCCTTCGCGCGCCCGGCACGGGCCTTCACCAAAGCACCACACCCACCCCGTTATTTCGCCACATTTCCATCGTAAGTCTGAACGGTAAGGCGCAACCAGTGTGCCAGTGAGCAGTTGAATTCGAAAGGACACGCCATGCGTTTGGTGTTTGGACTTGTACTCATTCTTGGCCTCGGTCTGGCAGGATTTGCCGTCTTCATGGCCAAGAATTACATCCAGGGCTACCAGGCCCAGCTTGAACAGGAACGCGCCAAGAGCGCCCCGGCCTTTGAAACGGTCGAGGTCTACGTCGCCAAGCAGAAACTGGAATACGGCCAGCGCCTGCTGATGGACCACGTGTCGCTTGTGGCGTATCCGGTGAATTCGCTGCCCGAGGGCACCTATTCCGCCGAGGAAGACCTCTTCCCCGAGGGCGAGGACGAGCCGCGCACGGTCCTGCGCACCATGGAACCGATGGAAGCGATCCTGGACGTCAAGGTCACCGGACCGGGCGAGGATGCCGGCATCACCTCGCAGCTCACGCGCGGGATGCGCGCCTTCGCAATCGAGGTCGACGTGTCCAGCGGCGTGTCCGGCTTCCTGCGTCCCGGCGACCGCGTCGACATCTACTGGACCGGCAACGTGGGCACCGCCGCAGGTATCGACGGCCGTCGCGGCGGCAGCGAGGTCACGAAGCTGATCGAAACCGGCGTGCGCCTGATTGCCGTGGACCAGGTGGCGAACGGCGACACCACCGAGGCGATCATCGCCCGCACCGTCACCGTTGCCATCAAGCCGCAGCAGGTCGCCGCGCTCGCGCAGGCGCAATCCACCGGCAGCCTGTCGCTGTCGCTGGTCGGCGCCGACGACGAAACCGTGGCCGAGGCGATCGAGGTCGACCAGAACATGCTTCTGGGGATCGAGGCCGCCGCCGCCCCCGCGCCGCAGGTCCAGAAAGAGATCTGCACCATCAAGACCCGCCGCGGCGGCGAGGTGATCTCGACCCCGATCCCCTGCGCGACCAACTGATCCGCACTACATCTTGTGTATGCGAGGCGCCCCCACCACAGGGCGCCTCGTTTCTTTCGGGCAACTGTCCCCCAAAATCCACAGCAACAGCGCGTCGAAAGTGGTTGATTCTTGAAAAAATTTTCGAATTGGCCCACAGTCCTGTCAATTCCGGGCGAAAAGACCCGACAAATGAGGCGTGATCGGAAAGGCAGGTCACATGATAAAATCGAGCGTATTCAAGGCCGCCCTTGTCGGGCTGGCTGTCGTGTTTTCCCCTGTCGCCGACATGGCGATGGCTGACAACATCACGGTGATCCAGAAGGGCGCGAACCGTGATCTGAGCATTCCGATGAACCGGGCCGTCGTGATCGAAAGCGACACGCCGTTTGCGGAGCTGAGCATCGCGAACCCGTCCATCGCGGACTTCTCTACCCTGTCGGACCGTACCGTCTATGTCCTCGGCAAGGCGCCGGGGCGCACCACCCTGACCCTTCTCGACGCCACCGGCCGGCTGATCACAAACGTGGAGGTGCATGTCAGCCCGGACATCTCGGAGTTCAAGGAGCGGCTGCAACAGATCATGCCCGGCGAAAAGATCGAGGTGCGCTCTGCCAATGACGGCATCGTACTGTCGGGCACCGTCACCAGCGCCAGCAAGATGGACCGCGCGCTGGAACTGGCGAACCGCTACGCGCCCGAACGCGTGTCGAACCTGATGTCGGTCTCGGGCAAGCAGCAGGTCATGCTGAAGGTCCGCTTTGCCGAGATGCAGCGCACCGTGTCCAAGGCGCTGGGCACGTCGCTGTCGCTGGACGCGCGCTCGGCAGGCAGCGCGGGCTTTATCGGCGGCACCGGCACCACCAACACCCAAGGCGGTGTCATCGGCACGCTGGCCGGGGCGATCCCGTCGGTGCAGAACAACTTCGGCGCGCTTGCCATCGGCTTCGACATCGGCTCGACCGAGGTCGGTATCCTGTTGGAAGCATTGGAAGAAAAAGGCGTCGTGCGCACCCTCGCGGAACCCAACCTGACCGCCCTTTCGGGCCAGGAGGCCAAGTTCCTCGCCGGTGGCGAATTCCCGATCCCGGTGGCCCAGGATAACGGCACCACCACGATCGAGTTCAAGCCCTTCGGCGTCGAGCTCAACTTTACCCCGCGCGTTCTGGACGACGAGGTCATCAACCTGGAAATGGCCGCGGCGGTCTCCTCGCTGGACCCCGCCAACGGCATCCAGGCCGACGGTCTGAACGTGGCCGCCTTCCGCCGCCGCGACGCGTCGACCACGGTGGTGATGCGCGACGGGCAAAGCTTTGCCATCGCCGGCCTGCTGCAGGACGACTTCCGCGACAATGCGGGCCAGATCCCGTGGCTGGGCGATATCCCGGTTCTTGGCGCCCTGTTCCGCAGCGCGGAATACGAGCGCGCCCAGACCGAACTGGTGATCATCGTGACCGCGCATCTTGTGACCCCGACCAGCGGCACGGTCCTGGCCCTGCCGACCGACCGGGTCAAATTGCCGACCGAAAAGGACCTGTTCCTGAATGGCCGCGTGGCCAAGGACGTGCGGGAGTCGCGCGGATCGACCGGCGAAGTCGCCCGGCAGGATTTCAACGGGTCCTACGGCTACGTGATGGACTGAGGAGAGACGAGGCCATGAAATATAATCTTCTGATTACCGCATCGGTTCTCGCCCTCGCCGGGTGTTCCCAGCAAGGAGAGGTCTACAAATCCTATTTCGGCGAAGCCGGAGGGGTGGTGGACGGCGGCAATTTCGGCAACGCCAACATGCACAACCAGTTGGTGATGCGGGGCGAGAAAGGCTATGTCTACGACCTTGCCAACCGCTTTTCGAACGAGGTTCTGAGCACCGTGAACTTCGCGTTCAACAGTGCCGAGCTGGATGCCGGCGCCCGTGACACGCTGCGCGAACAGGCCCGCTGGATCCGGCAATTCCCCGAGGTCCGCTTCCGGGTCTACGGCCATACCGACCTTGTCGGGTCCGCCGGTTACAACAAGAACCTCGGACAGCGACGCGCCAACGCCGTGGTCAACTACCTGGTGGCCCAGGGCATCAGCCGCAGCCGGCTCGAAGCCGTCGTTTCCTTCGGCGAGGCACAGCCGCTGGTCGTCACCCAGGGCCGCGAACGCCGCAACCGCCGCACCGTGACCGAGGTGACGGGCTTTGTCGCGTCGCATCCCATCGTCATGGACGGCAAATATGCCGAAGTGGTCTATCGCGAATATGTCGAAAGCGCCGCACCGCGCTCGACCCTGATCATGGTCGAGGAAGGCGGGCAAGTCACCAGCGGTAGCGAAGAATGACCTGAATTCTCCCTGTCCGGCCAATGGTCGGGCCACCTGAAGAACCCGCCCGAAACAATCCGTTGGGCGGGTTTTTTTTGTCCTGAGATATCGCACAATTACGATCTTTTGGCCCCATTATCGCCTACATTTTCAAGCAGTTTACGAGCATGGCACTGGGTCCATGCGTCTTTGCGCAGGGTCCAACCGCCTGAAGACTAACGGTTTCGGGCGCAACGACGTCGCGACAAACATGGGGCCGACCACAGATGAGTAGTGTGCAAAAACAACCAGAATCCAGCCCGATCACGGCCTGTACCATCAGCCGTAACGTGCAGGATTTCGACTTGTTGATCGAGGACATGGAAACCGCGATGGGCGAAGCCTGGGGCGATCTGGGGTTCGCCGAGGCGCTGGCCTTCTTCAACCAACCCGAGGCCGACTGCCTCGAATTCGTGGCCCTGGCCATCGACTCCACCGACGAGGACGAGATCGGCCTGCTGAGCGAGATCATCACGCTGGCCAAGGCCCGCGGCATCAAGGTCATTCTCATCGCCGAAGACGTCAGCCCCGCCTCCCTGCACCAGCTCTTGCGGCAAGGCGCGGACGAGTTCGTCCCCTACCCGCTTCCCGAGAACGAATTGCAGGCGGCCATCGACCGGCTGCACAGCAATCCCGCCGCGGCAGAGCCCGACGCCGCCGCGCCCTTCGGCGCCTCCAGTGCCCCGGGCGATGGCGTCCTGCTGGCCGTCCAGGGCCTCGCGGGCGGCACCGGCGCCACGACGCTGGCGGTCAACCTCGCATGGGAGCTGGCCTCGGTCTCCAAGACCGACGCGCCGCGCGTCTGCATCCTGGATCTCGGCCTGCAAACCGGATCGGTCGCCACCTATCTCGACCTGCCGCGCAAGGACGTCGTCTATGAAATGTGGGCCGACACCGACTCGATGGACGAGGATATCTTCAAGCAGGCGCTCGTGCCCTTCGACGACAAGCTGTGGGTGCTGACCGCGCCCACCGACATCCTGCCGCTCGACATGATCACGTCCGAGGACGTGCAGCGCGTGCTCGACCTGGCCCGCTCCAAGTTCGACTACGTCATCGTCGACATGCCCAGCACGCTGGTCCAGTGGACCGAAACCGTGCTGCATTCCGCGCAGATCTATTTCACCACGCTCGAGCTTGACATGCGTTCGGCCCAGAACGCCCTGCGTCTGAAGCGGGCGCTGCGGTCCGAGGATCTGCCGATCGAAAAGCTGCGCTTCTGCCTGAACCGGGCGCCGAAATTCACCGACCTGAACGGCAAGAGCCGCGTCAAGCGTCTGGCCGAAAGCCTGGAGATCAGCATCGAGGTGCAACTGCCCGATGGCGGCAAGCCGGTGATGCAGGCGGGCGATCACGGCACGCCGCTGGCCAGTGCCGCGGGCAAGAACCCGCTGCGCAAGGAAATCGCCAAGCTGGCGGCCTCGCTGCACGCGCTCGGCCAAAGCGACGCCGAGAAAGCCGCATAGGGGATCACGCCGATGTTTTCGCGATACAAAAAAGCAACCGACGGGGCCCAGCCGGTCAAGGCCGCCAAGAAACCCGTCGCGGAGGCGCCCAAGACCGCGCCCGTGGAAGAAGCGCAAAGCGTTTCGCTGCGCAAACCGCTTCAGAAGGCGGCGGCGACCACCGCCCCGCAGGACAAGGACCGCAAGCGCAAGGAACGGCTGGCCGAGATCAAGATCGACCTGCACCGCGCGCTTCTCGACAACCTCAACCTCGGAGCGCTCGACACCGCGACCGAGGCGGACCTGCGTGCAGAAATCAGCGCCATCGCCGGCGAGGCCCTCGAGGAACGCAGCATCGTCCTCAACCGCGAGGACCGCACCACCCTGACGCAGGACCTCTACGACGAGGTGCGCGGCCTGGGCCCGCTGGAACCGCTGCTGAAGGACGACACGGTCAACGATATCCTCGTCAACGGCCCGCATCAGGTGTTCGTGGAACGCGCGGGCAAGCTGATGCTGACCGACACCACCTTCAAGGACGAAAAGCACCTGCTGCGGATCATCGACAAGATCGTTTCCGCCGTGGGCCGGCGCGTCGATGAATCAAACCCTTACGTTGACGCCCGTCTCCAGGACGGCTCGCGTTTCAACGCGATGGTGCCGCCGGTCGCGGTGGATGGCAGCCTGGTGTCCATTCGTAAGTTCAAGAAGGACAAGCTGGGCATCGACGACCTGGTGAATTTCGGCGCCTTTTCCGAGGAAATGGCCGCCTATCTTCAGGCCGCCGTCGCCACGCGCCTCAACGTGATCGTTTCGGGCGGGACCGGCTCGGGCAAGACGACCACGCTCAATGCGCTGTCGTCCTTCATCGACAATTCCGAACGCATCCTGACGATCGAGGACACCGCCGAACTTCAGCTGCAACAGATCCACGTGGGCCGGATGGAAAGCCGTCCGCCCAACGTCGAGGGCAAGGGCGAGGTCAGTCCCCGCGACTGCCTGAAGAACGCCCTGCGGATGCGCCCCGACCGCATCATCGTCGGCGAGACGCGCGGCGAGGAGGTGATCGACATGCTGCAGGCCATGAACACCGGCCACGACGGCTCGATGACCACGATCCACGCCAACAACCCGCGCGACGGCATCAGCCGCCTGGAGAACATGGTGGCCATGGCCGGGATCGAGATGCCGCTCAAGGCGGTGCGCTCGCAGATCGCCTCGGCCGTGAACCTTCTGGTGCAGGCCAGCCGCCTGCAGGATGGCTCGCGCCGGATGACCTCGATCACCGAGATCACCGGGATGGAAGGCGACGTGATTTCCATGCAGGAGATTTTCCGCTTCCAGCGCGTCGGCCTGACGCCGGACAACAAGATCATCGGCCATTTCACCGGCACCGGTGTGCGGTCGAACTATTCAGAACGGTTCCGCTTGTGGGGGTATGACCTGCCGCCCAGCATCTACGAACCCGTGGGAGAGTAAACGCCATGTCTATCAGTGCAGAGCCGATCATCTATGGCCTGATCTTCATCGGGATCATGGTCCTGGTGCAGGGTCTTTACCTGACCGTCTTCGGTCGCTCGATCAGCCTCAACAACCGCGTGAACCGCCGGCTGGAGATGCTGGACAAGGGCGGCAACCGCGAAGAGGTGATGGAAAAGCTGCGCAAGGAGATGGAACAGCATCTCAAGGCGCGCAAGATCCCGCTCTACTCGATCCTCGCCACCAAGGCGCAGATGGGCGCCATCGCGTTTTCGCCCAAGCAGCTGATGCTGCTGATGGTCGCCTGCGGCTTTGTCGCGTTCATCGGCCTGTCGGTGGGCACGAGCACCGCGCTGCCGGTGCGCGCGCTGGTTTCGGTGGTGATGGGCGTCGGCGGTATCTTCGTCTGGGTCAACATGAAGGCCAGCAAGCGTATGGCAATGCTCGAAGAACAGCTGCCCGACGCCATCGAACTCATGGTGCGCTCCTTGCGCGTCGGCCACCCGTTCAGCTCGGCCATTTCCATCGTCGCCAACGAGGTCGCAGACCCGCTGGCGACCGAATTCGGCGTCATCGCCGACGAGGCCGCCTATGGCCGGGACATGGGCGAGGCGCTCAAGGACATGGCCGAACGTCTGGACATGCAGGACTTGCGCTTTCTCGCCGTGGCCGTGACCATCCAGCAGCAATCGGGCGGCAACCTGGCCGAGATCCTCGATGGCCTGGCCAAGGTGATCCGCGCCCGCTTCCGTCTGTTCCGCCGTGTCAAGGCCATCACCGCCGAGGCCAAGTGGTCCGGCAAGTTCCTGTCCGCCTTCCCGATCCTGGCGCTGATCGCGATCCAGATGATCAAGCCCGATTACTACGACGAGGCGATGGAACACCCCTATTTCATCCCGGCCTGCCTGGCCGTGGGCTTCTTCCTCGTCACGAACCTCTTCGTGATGCGCGCCCTCGTGAACATCAAAGTGTAAAAGGCCCTGACAATGCTGGACACGATTTCACAATTCATGACCGACATGCTGGGCCCGTTCGGCCCGCTGATCGCGGTGGGCACGCTCGGTGTGCTGCTGGTCTTGCTGACGATCCCGATCCTGATCCGCGAGTCGAACGACCCGCTGGACAAGATCAGGAAACAGTCGCGCAGCGGACCGTCGCTGGAAGAGCAGAAGAAAAAGTTGCGCACCGGCCAGCGCAACGAAAAGTTGGACAAATACGCCAAGTTCCTCGAACCCGAGGACGAAAAGCAGCTCAGCCAGATCCGCCTGACCCTGATGCAGGCCGGCTATCGCAGCCGCGATGCGGTGCGGTACTTCCACTTCGCCCAGTTCGCGCTTGGCATCGGCTTCCTGATCCTCGGCGTGCTCTATTTCGTGGTCTTCCTCGCGGGGGCCGATGACACGACCACCACGCAGACGGTCATGTACATCCTCGGGCCGGGTGGCGTCGGCTACATGATCCCGAAATACTGGGTGACCAAACGCCAGCAGCAGCGCCAGCAGGAAATCGAAGAGGGCTTCCCCGACAGTCTCGACATGATGCTGACCTGCGTCGAGGCAGGACAGTCGCTCGACCAGGCGATCATCCGGGTGTCCAGGGAAATCCGCGCCTCCTATCCGGCGCTCTCCGAGGAATTCGAGATCGTCGCGCACCAGGTCAAGGCCGGGCGTGACAAGCCTTCGGTCCTGAACGAAATGGCCGAACGCTGCGGTGTGCAGGATATCTCCAGCTTCGTGACCGTGCTCGTGCAGTCGCAGACCTTCGGCACCTCGATCGCCGACGCCCTGCGCGTCTATGCCGGCGAGATGCGTGACAAACGGGTCATGCGCGCGGAAGAAAAGGCCAACAAGCTTCCGACGAAGATGACATTGGCCACGATGATGCTTACAGTGCCGCCATTGCTGATCATCCTGGTCGGCCCGTCGGTGCTGGGGATCATGGAACTCTTCACGATGGCGGGCCAGTAACGGCCGGACCAACGAACGGCAGGCCCCGCGCGGGCCTGTCGGCATAACGAAGAGGCGGCATAACCGGCATGGCACGAGCAGGTGTCTGGCTTGTGGTTTCCATCGCTCTCGTCGCGGGCTGCGGCGAGGGCGCTTCGCGTGACCCGGACGGCCCCTACGCCCCCGGCGTCGCCCGGGGCGGCGAGGCCGTCGACTCCAAGCTGGTCGGCCACCGCCTGGTGGCCGCGGGCGAGTTCGAGCTGGCGATCGACGCCTTTTCCCGCGCCGCCCTCGACGAAGGCATGAGCGCCGACGTGCTGGCCGGCCTGGGCACCGCCAATCTCGGCCTGGGGCGCCTGCACACCGCCGAACGCCTGTTGCGCCAGGCCATCGAAAAGGACGAATTCTCACCCGAGGTGTGGAACAACCTTGGCGTCGTCCTGCTGGAGAAGGGCGAAAACGGCGAAGCGGAACAGGTGTTCAAGAAGGCCTATGCGCTCGACAATGGCCAAAGTGACTCAATTCGTGACAATTTGCGCTTAGTTCTCGCAAAATCGGAAAATTCTCTTTATACTGAAGAACTAGAACAAGATTATAAACTGGTGCGGCGCGGGAGCAGCGACTACCTGATCCGCAGTATACCAGGTTGAGGCGAAGGCAGTAAAAGGACGCAAAAATGCGCCATCCTATTCTCATGTGCATCTGCGTGGGCAGCGCATTTGCCCTTTCCGCTTGCGATGACAAGGCCGGCAAGGCCGATGTGGACCGGGCCCTGTCCGATCTCAACGTCGTCGACGAAAGCAATCTTGGCGATGTCATGCTGACCGTGGCAGACCCCAACGAGTCCGTGAAATACTTCCAGCGCACCCTGGGCGAACAGCCCGACCGCATCGACGTGCGCCGCGGCCTTGCGCAATCGCTCATCCGGGCCAAGCGCCACACCGAGGCCGTCGCGGCCTGGCAGAACGTGGTCGAGCACGAGAAATCCACCAATGACGACCAGGTCGAATTCGCCGACGCGCTCATTCGCAACAACGAATGGAAACGCGCCGACGAGGTGCTGGATGCCGTCCCGCCGACCCACGAGACCTTCAAGCGGTACCGGCTCGAGGCGATGGTCGCCGACAGCAACGAGAACTGGTCGAAGGCCGACAGTTTCTACGAAACCGCCATCGGGCTGACGACGACCCCCGCCAGCGTGATGAACAACTGGGGCTATTCCAAGCTGACCCGCGGCGATTTCGCCGCCGCCGAGCGCCTGTTCACCGATGCGATCCGGCAGGATGACAGCCTGTTCACCGCCAAGAACAACCTTGTCCTGGCCCGCGGCGCGCAAAAGAAATATTCCATGCCGGTCATGCAGACCAGCCAGGAAGAGCGTGCGCAACTGCTCTACACGCTGGGCCTGTCGGCGATCAAGCAGGGCGACACCACTATCGGCAAGGGCCTGCTGCGCGACGCCATCGACACCCATCCCCAGCATTTCGAGGCCGCCGCGCGCAGCCTGAACGCGCTGGAAAACAACGTAGAATAAGCGGCTTGCGAGGCGCGGGCCATGCCCCTTGAAATCACCAGCTGGGCGGCGTTCTGGTTCTTGCCCTTCGTGACCCCGGTCTGTCTCTGGGTGATGTGGAGCGACCTAAAGGCGATGCGCATCCCCAACATTTCCGTCCTGACGCTGGCCGGCATCTTCGTGGTCGTGGGTCTCTGGGCCGTCACCCCGATCTGGCCCGATTACGCCTGGCGCATCGCGATCATGGTTTTCGCGCTTGTGATCGGCTTCATCGCCAATGCCGGCGGTCTGATGGGCGCGGGCGACAGCAAATTCATCGCCGCCGCCGCCCCCTTCGTCGCCCCCGCCGACTGGCGGATCATCATGTTCCTCTTCGCTGCCAACCTGCTGGCCTGTTTCGTCACCCACCGGCTGGCGAAACACTCGCCCCTGCGCCGGCTGGCGCCGAACTGGGTCAGCTGGGACCGAGGCAAGAAGTTTCCCATGGGCTTTGCCCTGGGCGCGACCCTGGTGATCTATCTCGCCCTCGGCGCGGCCTACGGGGCCTGAGGCCCCTGCCCCATCCCTGCCCGCGGGCCACCATAATTTCCGCATGATCTTCTGTCAGCCTGACCGCAAACACTCCGCCGTCTGCGGGGTCGAAACACGTCAACTTGTCTCAGAGAGCGGGCCGTAAAACCATGAACATGCAAGTGACCACCGGCGTTCAACCACCTCCGCCGCCGTCGGGGCTGGACGAAATGCGCCTTCCCATCGTGATGATGCGGGATATCCTGCTGAAAACCATGTTCCGCAAGAACCTGGACATGGTCAGCGAAATCTCCGAGGCGATCTGCCTGCCCCGCGCCGTTACGCAGGAACTGGTGGACATGGCCCGCCAGCAACGTCTGCTCGAGGCGACCGGCACGCTCAACGCCAATTCGGGCGGCGAAATGGGCTTTCAACTGACCGACGCGGGCAAGTCCCGCGCGCTCGACGCCCTGTCGCAATCGGAATATTTCGGCGCCATGCCGGTGCCGCTAGCCGTCTATCGCGAGCAGGTCAAACGCCAGTCGATCCGCAACATCCAGATCACCCGCGACGAACTGACCGGCGCAATGGGGCACTTGGTGCTGCCCAACGATCTGCTTGATCACCTCGGCCCCGCCGTGTCGGCAGGTCGCTCGATCCTGATGTACGGCCCGCCCGGCAACGGTAAATCCTCGATCTCGAACGGCATCCGCGACGCGATGGGCGACAAGATCTATGTCCCCCGCGCCATCGAATACGCGGGCCAGGTCATCACCGTCTACGACCCCATCGTCCACTCCAAGGCCGAGGTCGAGGTCGACGACCCCAACTCCCTGCGCCGCAAGCGCACCTTCGACACGCGCTACGTGCGCTGCGAACGGCCCACGGTCATCACCGGGGGTGAGCTCAGCCTGTCGATGCTCGATCTGGTCTACAACCCCACCGCGCGGACCTACCAGGCACCGTTGCAGCTCAAATCAACGGGGGGCATCTTCATCGTCGACGACCTTGGCCGCCAGGCTGAACCGCCGCAAAGCCTGGTCAACCGCTGGATCGTGCCTTTGGAGGAATCCAAGGATATCCTGGCGCTGCAATCGGGGGAAAAATTCGAGGTGCCCTTCGACACGCTGGTGATCTTCTCGACCAACTTCCACCCCAACGAGATCTTCGACCAGGCCGCCCTGCGCCGGATCTTCTTCAAGATCAAGATCGACGGACCCAACCAGCAGGATTTCCTCAAGATCTTCGCCATGGTGGCCAAGAAACGCGGGATGCCGCTGGACGAGGAAACGCTGCTGCACCTCCTCAAGGTCAAGTACCCGACGATCAACAACGTCTACGCCAACTACCAGCCGATCTTCCTGATCGACCAGATGATCTCGATCTGCGAATTCGAAGGCATCCCCTACCAGATGCGACCCGACCTCTTGGACCGCGCCTGGGCGAACATGTTCGTCAAGGACGAGACCATCGTGAAATAAGCGCGCCCCGGAGTTTATCGAAAACTCCGGGCAAAACTTTTCCTGAAAAGTTTTGCGGTTCCGCCTACATCTGGCGGATGACGTCGCTACCCCCTGTTTTCACCGACTGGTTCGCCACCCGCGGTTGGTCCATCCACCCGCATCAGCAGGCCATGCTGGACCGCGCGGACGACCCCGCCCTTCTGCTCATTGCCCCCACCGGGGGCGGCAAGACACTGGCGGGTTTTCTGCCGACGCTGGTGGACATCGCAGAGCACGGCCACGACGGGCTGCACACGCTCTACATCTCCCCGCTCAAGGCGCTGGCGGCAGACATCAAGCGCAACCTGACCACGCCTGTGTCAGAGATGAACCTGCCCATCCGCATCGAGGACCGCACCGGCGACACCTCCTCGTCGGCCAAGCGCCGCCAACGCGCCGACCCGCCACATATTCTGCTGACCACGCCCGAAAGCCTCGCACTCCTCACCTCCTACGAGGACGCCCCGCGCATCTTCAAGGGTCTCAAGCGCATCGTGGTCGACGAAATCCACGCGCTGGCGGAATCGAAGCGCGGCGATCAGTTGTTCCTTGCCCTCAGCCGCCTTCAGGCCATGTGCCCCGGCCTGCGCCGCGTGGGCCTCTCGGCCACGGTCGAGGACCCCGCCGCCATCGCGCACCTTCTCGCCCGCCACCCGGACCCGTGCGAGATCCTCATGGCCGATCCCGGCCCTGAACCGGACATCGCCATGCTGCAAACCGACGCATATCCGCCCTGGTCCGGGGGTGGGGCGGCCTATTCCATCCCAGCGGTACTGGACGAGGTGCGACGCCACCGCATCACCCTCATCTTCCACAACACCCGCGCCCAAGCCGAGATTTTCTTTCACAACCTCTGGCTCGCCAACGAGGATGCCCTGCCCATCGGCATCCACCACGGCTCGCTCGACCGGGCGCAGCGCGAACGGGTCGAGGCCGCCATGCAGCGCGGCGAACTGCGCGCCGTGGTCTGCACCGGCAGTCTGGACCTCGGCATCGACTGGGGCGACGTGGACCTCGTGATCCAGGTCGGCGCGCCCAAGAACGTCAAGCGGCTGGTCCAGCGCATCGGCCGCGCCAACCACCGCTACAACGCGCCATCCAAGGCGCTCCTGGTGCCCGCCAACCGCTTCGAGGTCATCGAATGCGTCGCAGCGTTGCAGGCCGTGCGCGACCACGACCTCGACGGCGAGCCGCGCGGCCCTGGCCCCCGCGACGTGCTCTGTCAGCACATCCTCATCCGCGCCTGCGCCGGCCCGTTCGATGCAGATGCATTGTTCGATGAAATCCAGACCGTCGGCGCCTACGCCACGCTCACCCGCGCCCAGTTCGACGCCTGCCTCGATTTCTGTGCGACCGGTGGCTATGCCCTGCGCGCCTATGACCAATGGCAACGCCTACTCAACCGCGACGGCCTGTGGCAGCTGCGCGACCCGCGCAGCGCCCGCCTCATTCGCATGAATATCGGCACCATCCAGGACGCCGACCTCTTGAAGGTGCGGATGCGGCGAAACCGCGGCGGCAAGCCCCTGGGCGAGGTCGAGGAAGGCTTTGCCGCCTCCCTCACCCCCGGCGACACGTTCCTGATCGGCGGGCAGATCGTGAAATACGAAGGCCTGCGCGAAACCGTGGTCGAGGTCAGCCGCGACGCTGCCAAGAAACCCAAGATCGCCACCTTCGCCGGCACCAAGTTCGCCACCTCCACCCAGCTCAGCCAGCGCATCCTGTCGCTCCTGCACTCGGGCGACCACTCCGCCCTGCCCGCCCACACCGCCGACTGGATCGCGCTTCAGCAGGACGTGTCGCGCCTTCCGCAGGCGGGTCGCCTGCTCATAGAAAGCTTTCCCCATGACGGGCGCGAACACGCCTGCATCTACGGCTTCGCGGGCCGCAACGCGCAACAGACGCTGGGCCTGATCCTCAGCAAACGCATGGAGGAGATGCGCCTCGCCCCCATGGGCTTCGTCTCGACCGATTACGCCACGCTGATCTGGGGGCTGGAGCCGCTGACCGATGCCACCGGCCTTCTGGACCGCGCCGCTCTGCGCGAAGGCCTGGACAAGTGGCTGGCCGGTAACCAGCTGATAAAGCGCACCTTTCGCGCCTCGGCTACCATCGCGGGCCTGATCCAGCGCAACCTGCCCCAAGTCCGCAAATCCGGGCGGCAGGCCACATTTTCGTCGGACATCCTCTACGACACTCTGGCCAAATACGACCCCGATCACCTGCTTCTGGACATTACAAAGCAAGAGGCGATGCGCGGCCTGATCGACTTTGGCCGGATCGAGGAAATGCTCGACCGCATCGGCGACCGCGTCGACCTCGTGCGCCTGCCCCGCGTCACGCCCTTCGCCGCGCCCTTGTTCCTCGAGGCCGGGCGCACCCCCGTCGAAGGCAGCGCACAGGACCGCCTGCTCGAGGAAGAAACCCAACGCCTGATGCAGGCCGCCGGTCTCGCCTGACCTCCCGAAAACCGCTTGCAAAATCGGTCCTCCCGCGTGATGAACGAAGCATGAACGGCTACGAGTTCACATTGGCAGGCGCCCGCCTCACCGCCCTCGGCTCGGGCGCGCTTTTCTGGCGTGACCAGAACCTGCTTTGCGTGTCCGACATGCACCTCGGCAAGACCGAACGCCGCGCACGCCTGGGCGAGGCGCAACTGCCCCCCTACGAGACGCACGATACGCTGTCCCGCCTGCAAGCCGACCTGGAAGCCACCGGCGCCCATACCGTCATCTGCCTCGGCGACAGCTTCGACGATGCGCTGGCCGCCCGCGCCCTGCTGGAGGCCGAAAAGCTCTGGATCAGCCGCCTTCAGGCAGGTCGCCGCTGGGTCTGGATCGAGGGCAACCACGATCCCGGCCCCGTCGACCTCGGCGGCGCGCACCTGTTCGAGTTGCCCGTGCCGCCGCTCACCTTTCGCCACATCGCGCAACCGGGCTTTTCGGGCGAGGTGTCGGGGCACTACCACCCCAAGGTCACCCTGCCCGTCCGGGGCCGCGCCATCACCCGGCCCGCCTTCCTGCTCGACAGCGACCGGCTGGTGATGCCCGCTTACGGCACCTATACCGGCGGCCTGCGAAGCCATGACACCGCGCTCTGCGACCTTATGCGCACCGAGGCGCTGGCGATCCTGACCGGCAACACGCCCCATCCCGCGCCCATGCCGCGCAGCCAACGAGCGTGACACGCCCCGTTCCCATTGCCACCTGCCCGGCCTAGACTGCCGCGCACAAAGCCGACCGGAGACCCCCATGTCCGCCCCCTTCGAGACCCGCATCCGCGACAGCTTCGCCCGGCAATCCATGATGCAAACGCTGGGCGCCACGCTCGCCGACATCGCCAAAGGCAAGGTCGAGATCACCGCGCCTATCCTCGAAGGCAGCCGCCAGCAACAGGGCGTCGCCCATGCCGGCCTGACCTTCGCCATCGGCGACAGCGCCGCGGGCTATTCCGCGCTCACCCTCATCCCCGAGGGGATGGAGGTGATGACCACTGAGATGAAGATCAACCTCCTGGCCCCCGGCGCGGGCGATCACCTCGTCGCGCGAGGCCGGGTGATCAGACCGGGCCGCCGTCTGATGGTAGTGCAGTCGGATGTCTTCGCCGTGACGGACGGCACGGAACGCCACATCGCCATGCTGGTCGGGACGATGATCCCGGTGGAGCTTTAGAAACTTCTGGCCCGCAAAACCCGCGTCCAAACGGAAAAGAAATGAGGGCTGCCCCCGGCCGAGGGTGGGGGTGAAGCCCCCGCCCGTGGGGGCGGTCGGGGGCTGCCCGGCGGCGGCCGCCGGGCAAGAGGTCTCAGGCCGTCAGCCCTTCCGGCTCCGACAACCCGTTGGCGCGACAGCAGGCCGTCACCGTGTTGGCCAAGAGGCACGCGATGGTCATCGGCCCGACGCCGCCCGGCACCGGGGTAATCGCCCCCGCACGCTCGGCGCAGGACTCGTAATCCGCGTCGCCCACCAGCTTGGTCTTGCCGTCGCGCTCGACCCGGTTGATGCCCACGTCGATCACGGTGGCCCCTTCCTTGATCCAGTCGCCCGGCACCATCTCGGGCCGGCCCACCGCGGCCACCACGATATCGGCGCGGCGCACCACGTCAGGCAAATCCTTGGTGCGGCTATGTGCGATGGTCACCGTGCAGCTGTCGCCCAGCAAAAGCTGCGCCATCGGCTTGCCCACGATGTTCGAGCGCCCGACAACCACCGCGTCCATACCCGACAGCGAGCCATGGTGTTCACGCAGCATCATCAGACAGCCCAGCGGCGTGCAGGGCACCATGCTTTTCTGTCCCGTGCCCAACAGGCCCACGTTCGAGATGTGAAACCCGTCCACGTCCTTGGCCGGGTCGATTGAGTTGATCACCAGGTCGGAATCCAGGTGGTCCGGCAGCGGCAGCTGCACCAGGATGCCATGCACGTCCTTGTCGTTGTTCAGCTGGTCGATCAGCGCCAGCAGATCTTCCTCCGAGGTGTCCGCCTCCAGCTTGTGCTCGTAGGAATTCATGCCGACCTCGACGGTCTGCTTGCCCTTCGAGCGGACATAAACCTGGCTTGCCGGGTCCTCGCCCACCAGCACCACGGCCAGCCCTGGTGTGATGCCGTGCTCTTCCTTCAGGCGGTCCACGTGGCCCGCCACCTTCTCGCGCACTTTTGCGGCAAATGCCTTGCCGTCGATAATCTCTGCCGTCATGCTTTTCCTCCCGGCCCGAAAATGGTCCCCCACCCTATACCTTTGGCACGGGGTGGGGAAAACCGGTCCTTTAGAACAACCCTTCGATTTCGCCCTGGTCGTTCAGGCGGATGGATTCCGAGGCCGGCCGGCTTGGCAGGCCCGGCATGGTCATGATCTCGCCGCAGACCACCACGACGAAGCCCGCACCGGCCGAGAGCCGCACCTCGCGCACCGGCACCGAGTGGCCCGTGGGCGCGCCGCGCTGGGTGGGATCGGTCGAGAAGCTGTACTGCGTTTTCGCCATGCAGACCGGCAGGTTGCCATAGCCCTGCTCTTCCCAGCTCTTCAGCTGGTCGCGGATCTTCTTGTCCGCGATCACCTCGTCGGCGCGGTAGATCTTCTTGGCGATCGTCTCGATCTTCTCGAACAGGTCCATCTCGTCGGGGTAGATCGGCTTGAAGTCCGCCTCGCCCTTCTCGATCGTCTCCACGACCTTCTTGGCCAGGTCAGCAGAGCCTTCCGAGCCCAGCTCCCAGTGACGCGACAGCACCGCCTCGGCGCCGTTTTCCGCCACGAAGTCCTTCACCGCCTGCACCTCGGCATCGGTGTCGGTCACGAAGTGGTTGATCGCCACCACCACCGGGACACCGAAAGACTTAACATTTTCGATATGCCGGCCCAGGTTCGGGCAGCCCGCCTTCACCGCGTCGACGTTCTCGGCGCCAAGGTCCGCCTTGGCCACGCCGCCGTTCATCTTCATCGCCCGCACCGTCGCCACGATCACCACCGCCGACGGCGCGATCCCGGCCTTGCGGCACTTGATGTTCATGAACTTCTCGGCGCCCAGGTCGGCGCCGAACCCGGCTTCCGTCACCACGTAATCGGCGATCTTCAGCGCCGTGGTCGTCGCGATGACCGAGTTGCAGCCATGCGCGATATTGGCGAACGGCCCGCCATGCACGAAGGCCGGGTTGTTTTCCAGCGTCTGCACCAGGTTGGGCTGCATCGCGTCCTTCAAAAGGACGGTCATCGCGCCCTCGGCCTTGATGTCGCGGCAGAAAACCGGGCTGCGGTCGCGGCGATAGGCCACGATCATCGCGCCCAGCCGCTCCTCGAGGTCCTTGAGGTCACTCGCCAGGCAGAGGATCGCCATCACTTCCGAGGCCACGGTGATGTCGAAGCCGTCCTCGCGGGCAAAGCCGTTGGCCACACCGCCCAAGCTGGACGTGATCTGGCGCAAGGAGCGGTCGTTCATGTCCACCACCCGGCGCCAGACGATCCGGCGGGTGTCGATCTCGGCGTCGTTGCCCCAGTAGACGTGGTTGTCGATCATCGCGCTCAAGAGCGCATGGGCCGAGGTGATCGCGTGGAAGTCGCCGGTGAAATGCAGGTTCATGTCCTCCATCGGCACCACCTGGGCATAGCCGCCGCCCGCGGCGCCGCCCTTCATCCCGAAGTTCGGCCCCAGCGAGGCCTCGCGGATGCAGATCATCGCCTTCTTGCCGATGTGGTTCAGACCGTCGCCCAGACCAACGGTGGTGGTGGTCTTGCCCTCGCCCGCCGGCGTCGGGTTGATCGCGGTCACGAGAATCAGCTTGCCGTTCTCGTTGCTCTTCACCGAGTTGATGTAGTCCTGGCTCACCTTCGCCTTGTCATGCCCGTAGGGCAGCAGGTGCTCGGACGGTATCCCAAGCTTGTCGCCAATCTCCTGGATCGGCTTCTTCGACGCCGCACGCGCAATCTCGATGTCTGATTTGTGGCTCATTGTAGGTTCCTTTGGACATAAGCGATGATGCTTCGCGGACAGCCATACAAAGTCAGCTGCGGTCACCCGGTCAGGAATCCGACATTTCCGGGGGCTGATGCGGCAGCCTGTCGCGCCCGCGTTTCACATCGGAAACAGCCGACGTTCAGAAGGCCTTGCCGCTCAGGCATCCCTCCAGGTGCAGCCAGGGCCGCTGGTCCGGCACGTGCAGGCGGATCCGGTCGCCCAGCCGCAGTGGGCCGGGCCGTTCCACCCAGGCGGTGACACCGCGCCGGTGCGCGGCAGCGGGCTTGAAGCGTTTACCAAGGCCCGGGTGATCCTTCTCCAGTTCCTTGGCGGGCCAGATGCAGGGACGGTTCTCCATGTCCACGATCAGCGCCGTGCCGCTCTCGGTCTGCAAGCGCGACGCGGGCGGCAGGCGGCTGAAATCGTCGATGCCTTTCAGCACAAGCGACGCGCCCAGCCACTCGGGGCGCAGCGCGTCGATCCCGATGTCCTCGGCAATCGCCGCCATTTCCTCGGCCGACACGATGGACAATTGACGCACATTGGCAATCTCGGTGCCTCTTGCGTGCTGGTCCTTTAACCGCACGCAGGCGGGGCGCGTCCGTCCGCCGTGGAACTCTCCGGGCACCCCGTCCCATGTCAGCTCCACCTGGTCCAGCGCGGCCGAGCGGATGCCGCTCTTCTGGTCCGCGACGCACCCGATCCAAGTGATTTCGGCATAGTGATCGGTGGGGATCAAGGCAGGCATCGGCGGGTTCCTTCGCACGTCTCGGTCACCGCGCTCCACGGTGACTTCGGGTCTTTCCCGGGGAAAATCTCATCATTGTCCGGGCATGTCACCTTATCGCCCAACACAGGTCAAGGTCCCCGGTCATCTTCGCCCTGAACACGCATGAAAAGGGACGTTCATGGCCTTCGCTTTCTTTCGCAAACACCCCAGGCCGCTCTCGCCCGAGGCCTGGCAGTCGGTCAAGGCGTTTCATGCCGAGATCCGGGCCATCGCGCTGGTCAAGCACGGCAAGGTCCTGACCTCCGCCACACACCGCAGGCATAACCCCGGCGTCAGCGAAACCGACTGGATGGCCGTGCAGGTCTTTGAGCTTTTCGAGGACTTGCGCGAGAAGGCCGGGGCGCAGGATCTTGACGCGCTCGGCCCCGAGCACCGGCATATCCTGCTGATGGCCACGCTTGCCGCCAACGGGACGCAGGAAGAATTCGACAGCGCGCTCAAGGCCGACAGGCTCGGCATGGCCGCCCATATGCGCGGCCTGCGCGACGGCTGGGCGTGGGCCCGGTCAATGCCCCCGCCCCGCGCGCTGCCGGGGGAATCCCCTGCCGCGATGCTGGCAAGGTTCAACCGCGGCCTGACGCTTGAAAACGCTTACACAACTGGGCGCGAGGCCCTGATCTCGGGCCGGTTCACCGACAACGACACGCAGCTGTTCCTGCTGCCTTACGCGGTGCAAAGGGTGCGCGCGCTCGGCGCGCAGATCCCTTGCGTCTGGCGCAACGCGCCCGGCTTCCGGGACCTTCACAGGGCCGAACGCGACGCGGTGGGCCTGATGTACCGGACGCTCTGTATTTCCGACGACGTGCTGGACCTGATGGACGAGGTGCTGGACGCCCCACCCAACGGCGATGTGGTCATGGAGCGCATCAAGATGTTCCACAACGGCGCGACGCAGCTGGCTCTGGCCGACAGCGTCACGGCGGAGCTGCCCACCGGACGGCCCGGGTCCGTCCACGACATGACGCTCACCGCGTTCGACACCGGGTTTCGCCTGCTGGACGAGGCCATGGTCTTTTACGCCGCCCGAAACAGTGCGTGACGGTGAAGCGCGCGCGCCGGAATTTTGAAAAAATTCCGTCCCGTTTTCTTTTCAAGAAAACGCCCGCGCTCAGACCGACAGGGTAAAGAAAATCCTTCGGAACGGGAACAGGACCGAGCCGTCCTTGCGCACCGGGTAGGCCGCGTGCATCGCCTCTTCATAGCGCTTGATCAGCGCCGCCTTCTCGTCGTCGTCCAGCGCTTCCAGTACCGGGCGCGCATAGGTGCTCTCGGTGAAACGGCGCACCGGGTGGCTGCCCGGCTCGGCCATCAGGCGCTGGTAATACTCGGTTTCCCACATGCGGAACTGGCCCATGCCGGCCAGAAGCTCGTCGTATTTCACCGGGGCCATGACGCCGGGCGTGCCCATCTTCTCGACCCGGCCGGGGAACATTTCCTCGACCAGGCTCAGCCAGACACGGTGCGACGGCGCTTTGTTCTGATGCGGCATCTGCACCGCCAGCGTGCCGCCCTTGCTGAGCATCCGCACCAGTTTCGGCAGCAACTGTTCGTGATGCCCCACCCAGTGCAGCGCGGCGTTGGAAAAAATCAGCCCCGGCACGCGCGCGGGCGTCCAGTCGGAAATATCGGCCTGGCTGAAACTGTCATACGCCTTGCAGCCGCGGGCCTTTTCCAGCATCGCCGGGCTGGCATCCACGCCGATCACCTTGCGGTTTCCGGCCCGCGCCCGAAGCGCCTCGCCCAGCGCGCCGTTGCCGCAGCCGAGGTCATAGATGTCGCCCGCGCCCATGCTGCTGATCGTGTTCACCAGATCAAGGCCCGGACGCAGCCGAAGGTCGTGAAACCGGGCGTAGGCGCCCGGGTTCCAGTCGGTCTTCACGTGTGTCGTCGTCGTCACGCTGTCGGTTCCGGCTCCAGTCCGCCCTCGGGCGGCGTCGACTTGGGCTTGGTCTTCGGGATCGCGGTCAGGGACGGCTTGTCGTCCTTCTGCGGCGTGCCGCCCTGGTCGTCATCGGCCTCGGGCGGATCGCCGTTGATCACGCGCTCGATCTCTTCGCCGGTCAGGGTCTCGTATTCCAGCAGGCCCTGCGCCAGCCGCTCCCATTCGTCCTGCTTTTCGGTCAGGATGTCATAGGCGCGCTGGTAGGCTTCGTCGATCAGGCGCTTCACCTCGTCCTCGATCAGTTCCTTGGTATGGGCCGAGATCGAGAAGCCACCGGCGCTATTGCCCATGTAGCCTTCATGTGCCTGTTCGTAATCGACATTGCCCACCTTGTCGGACATGCCCCAGCGCAGCACCATGGCGCGCGCCAGCGACGACGCCTGCTGGATGTCGCCCGCCGGGCCGTTCGACACCGCGTCGGGGCCGTACTTGATGATCTCGGCGGCCTTGCCGGCCATCGTCATGGCAAGCTTTTCCTCGCATTCCGACTTGTGCCAGTTCAGCCGGTCGATCTCGGGCAGGCTGACGACCATGCCCAAGGCACCGCCGCGCGGGATGATCGTGGCCTTGTAGACCGGGTCGCATTGCGGAAGGGCAAGGCCCACGATGGCGTGACCGGCCTCGTGATAGGCGGTCTTTTCCTTCTGCTCGGGCGTCAGGACCATGGATCGCCGCTCGGCACCCATCATGACCTTGTCCTTGGCCTGTTCGAAATCGACCATCGACACAAACCGCCGGCCCACGCGCGCCGCCATCAACGCCGCCTCGTTCACCAGGTTGGCCAAGTCCGCACCCGAAAATCCGGGCGTACCGCGCGCGATGATGCGCAGGTCCACGTCGGGGCCAAGCGGGGTCTTGCGGGCATGGACGCCCAGGATCTTTTCGCGGCCCTTGATGTCGGGGTTGGGTACGGTCACCTGGCGGTCGAACCGGCCCGGACGCAACAGCGCGGGGTCCAGCACGTCCTTGCGGTTGGTCGCCGCAACGATGATCACGCCCTCGTTGGCCTCGAACCCGTCCATCTCGACCAGAAGCTGGTTGAGGGTCTGTTCGCGCTCGTCATTGCCGCCGCCATAGCCGGCACCACGGTGGCGGCCCACGGCGTCGATTTCGTCGATGAAGACGATGCAGGGCGCGTTCTTCTTGGCCTGTTCGAACATGTCGCGCACGCGGGACGCGCCGACACCCACGAACATTTCCACGAAGTCCGAGCCGGAGATTGTGAAGAACGGCACGCCGGCCTCGCCCGCGATGGCGCGCGCCAGGAGCGTCTTGCCCGTGCCTGGAGGGCCCACCAGCAGCGCGCCTTTCGGGATCTTGCCGCCCAGACGGCTGAATTTCTGCGGATTGCGCAGGAACTCGACGATTTCCTCCAGCTCTTCCTTGGCCTCGTCGATGCCCGCCACGTCGTCGAACGTCACGCGGCCATGCTTTTCGGTCAGCATCTTGGCCTTCGACTTGCCAAAGCCCATCGCGCCGCCCTTGCCGCCGCCCTGCATCCGGTTCATGAAATAGATCCACACACCGATCAGCAGCACGAAGGGCAGAAGCGAGATCAGGAAGGTCTGGAACCCGGATTGCTCCTGCGATTCCGCCTTGATCGGGATATCCTGCTCCAACAGGAGGGACGTCACCTCGGCATCCTCGGGCTTGATGGTCGAGTAATTGTTGCCGTCCTCGCCCCGGAATCGCACGTTCTCGCCGTCCAGCGTCACCTCGGACACTTCACCGTCCTCGACCGCCTCGACGAACTCGGAATAGGGGATGGCCTTGCTCTGCAGGGTGTTGCCGGATCCGTTGAACAGGCTGAACAGCGCCATGATCAACAGGAACAGGACCAACCAGAAGGCGAAGTTTCTCGCGTTGCCCAAGGGCTTTCTCCTCACGTCTTTAGGGGTCTGGCCTACCACAGGACCCGAGTGTTATAAATAGAGATCGTTACGTGTTGTTCAATGCGCAAGAATGCCGGCAAAGAACATGTCTTCATCCCGCAAGAGCGTGGCGGACCAGCCTTCTGCGACCCCCGCCAGCGGTGCCGCGACCAAATGCCCGCCCCGCCAGACCGCCGGGCTGGCCATAAGCGACGCCCGCGGCAAGCCGGGCCGCACCCGATCCTCGCACTGCGCCAGCCCCGCCTCGCCCAGCGCGGCCACCTCGGCCCCGTCGGGCCACGGCCCGTCCAGCCGCCAGCGTCCGTCCCACGCCGCGCCGGGCGCCGCGCGCAGCTGCGCCACCGCCTGCGGCTCGCGGGTGAAGCGCAGGTGATCGGCACCCACGCTCATCATCACGCCGTGCAGCGTCATGCCGTTGCCGCCGCGGATCGCCTCCAGCATCAGGTCCACGGCCTTGCCGCGCGGGCCGTATTCCGCGCCGCTGATCCAGCGCAGGATCTCCTGCACCATGCGGCGGCAGATGTCGCGCGGCAGGGTGCGAAACCCCTTGCGCTCGATCACGACGTCGCCCCGGTCGAACGTGACATACCTGCGCGCCTCCACGAACACGTACCAGTACAGCGCCTGGCGCACCTCGGACATGTGGCGCGCCACGGTGCCCAGACCGCGCGCGGTTATCCCCAGTCCCTCCAACACGCCCAGCGCCTTGCGCACCCGCGCCCGCTCGAACGCGTCATCGGTATTCGTCGGGTCGTCGATCCAGTCCAGCCCCTCTGCCGTGACCAATGTCCGCAACTCGGCCCGGGACACCTGCAACAGCGGCCGGCGAAACTCGACCGCGCCCTGCCGCCAGCCCGGCGTCATCGTGGCCAGCCCGTCGACACCGGCCTCGCGCGACAGGCGCATGACAAAGGTCTCGGCCACGTCGTTCAGGGTATGGCCCAGCACCACGTCGGTGATGCCCTCGGCCTCGGCCCAGTCGGCGATCAGCCCGTAACGGGCGCGCCGCGCGGCGTCGGACAGGTTGCCCGCCCCGCCCCAGCCGCGCCATTCCAGGGTCCGGTGCGCCACGCCAAGCCGCGCGCACAGGGCGGCGACCCCCGCCGCCTCGTCAGCCGAGCCGTCGCGCAGGCCATGATCCACCGTCACCGCATAGAGCTCCGGCCCGCCCTGCGCGGCCCAGTGCCGCGCCAGCACCAGAAGCGCCAGAGAATCGCTGCCCCCGGACACGGCAATGCCCAGCCGATGGGGCCGGGCATTGCCGAATGTCGCCACGAACTGATCCAGAATATGCGCGTTGGGTCGGTTCACGAACACCCAAGGTTCTGCATCGCCTGCGTCGCCTGTCCGACCGCAGGCGACTGCGGAAAGCGCTGCGCCACCTCCCCCAATGTCAGGCAGGCCTCGTTGGTCTGCCCAAGCTGGCCCAGCGACCGGCCCAGCAGGAACAGCGCCTGCGGCGCCTGCGGGCCATCGGGCGCGGTGCTGAACGTATCCAGATAGGCGCGCGCCGCTCCGGTCATGTCATTGGCCTTCTCCAGCGCCTCGCCCCGCTTCAGCCCGGCCTGCGCTTCCATCGGGCTGCCGGGATAGTTGGTGGTGAAACGCTCGAACTGCGTGGCCGCGGCGGTGTATTCACCGGACTCGAAGGCCGCCATGGCGGCGTCGAAATCGGCCTGCTCCGCGGCAGCCATCTGCACGCCGGTATCGGTGCCCGTGGTGCTGCCGGTGGTGCTGCCCGTGGAGCCTTCGGTGGTCGCGCCGCCGGTCGTGCCGGTGGCCGGGGCGGTGCCCGTGCCGCCCGTGCCGCCCGCGTTGCCGCCCGTCGACGGTTCCACCCCGCCCAGCGTGTCGCCGGGCTCGATGCTGCCGATATCACAGGAGGGCTCCAGCTCGCAGATCCGGAACTCCAGGTCGCCCACCCGGTTGGTGCCGTCGGTCACCACGCTGTCGATGCGGAACTCCAGCTCTTCCGTCTTCGACGTCAACCGCTGCAACTCGGATTCGATCGTGTTCACCCGGTCCAGCACGCTGCCGCCCACCGTCGCGGTGCCCGCGGCCCCGGTGGTGTTCAGTTCGCGCTTCAGCTTCTGCAACTCGACATAGAGCACCGACAGCTCCTGCCGGATATCCGCCAGGGTTTCGGTATTGGCCTGCGCCGAGGCCGAAACCGGCCCCATCCCGAACGCGGCCACCACAAGGCCCAGTATCACACGACGCATGTTCACCCCGCCTTTCGTCCTATCAGCTTGCCGGCACGGCCGAGATCACCGTCACGGCGCGGCGGTTCTTGGCATAGCACGATTCCTCGCTGCAAATCTCCAGCGGGCGTTCCTTGCCATAGCTGATGACCTTCAGCCGCGCCGGGCTGACGCCCCTCGAGATCAGGTATTCCTGCACCGCGTTGGCGCGGCGTGCGCCCAGCGCGATGTTGTATTGCCGCGTGCCCTGCTCGTCGGCGTGGCCTTCGATGATGGCGTTGTATTCCACGTTGGTGGCCAGCCATTGCGCCTGCCCGTCCAGCGTCGCCGTCGCCGTGGGCGACAGGGTGGACTGGTCCACCGCGAACAGCACCCGGTCGCCGATCGTCTGCTGGAAGTAAAGCGGCGATTGCGGATCCTGCGCGGTTCCGGCCACAGCGCCGGCCCCGACGCCGCCGGCGCCCGTGCCGTCGGCATATTGGTCGCCGAACCGGTCGGGGTTGCTGCACGCGCTTACCGCCAGTCCCGCCACCACGATCAATGCCTTGCTCAGATGTCTCATTTCAGTGCCCCACTCGATGTCTTGTTGCTCTTGCAATGGTTAATATCATAGGCCCGCGGCGGATGCATGTCCCTTTTGCGGCCTCAGTTCTGCAACGGCCCCCAGGACGGATCCGAGGCGCCGGTGTCGGTGCGCACCTGCTTGAGGTTGCGCCCGGTGATGTCCACCGACCACAGGCTCGACGTGCCCTGCGCGCCTTGGGTTTCGCGAGCAAACATGATCACCCGGCCATTGGGCGCCCATGTCGGCCCCTCGTCCAGGAAGGACGCGGTCAGCAGGCGTTCCTCGCTGCCGTCGGTGCGCATCACGCCGATATGGAACCGGCCTTTGGATTGCTTGGTAAAGGCGATCAGGTCGCCGCGCGGCGACCACACCGGCGTGCCATAGCGGCCCTGGCCAAAACTGATCCGCGTCGCCTCGCCGCCGCCCGCAGGCATCACGTAGAGCTGCGGCGTGCCCGAGCGGTCGGATTCGAACACGATCTTGCTACCGTCGGGGCTGAAGCTGGGCGCGGTCTCGATCGACGGCGTCGTGGTCAGGCGCGAGGTCTGCCCGCTGCCGATGTTCAGCTGATAAAGGTCGGTATTGCCGCCCGTGGTCAGGCTGTAGACGATGGTCTGCCCGTTGGGCGCAAAGCGCGGCGCGAAACTCATCTCGCCATCGGCGGCGTTCAGCACGTTGCGCCCCGCCGTCGCCACGTCCAGCACGTAGATCTTGGGAAAGCCGCTCTCATAGCTGGTATACAGCACCCGGTCCCCGCCCGGCGAAAACCGCGGCGCCAGCACGATCGAGGCGCTGTCGGTCAGGTAGGTCACGTTGGCGCCATCGTAATCCATGATCGCCAGCCGCTTCTGCCGCGCGTCCTTGGGGCCGGTTTCCGACACGAAGACGACGCGGCTGTCGAAATACGGGTCCTCGCCGGTCAGCTGCGCGTAAACCTGGTCCGAGACCTTGTGCGCGATGCGCCGCCAGCCATCGGTGGTGCCCACGAATTGCAGGCCATCGCCCATCTGCTGCCCCGCGAACACGTCATAGAGCCGGAACTTCACGACGACCTTGCCGCTGTCGTCCACGCTGACGCCGCCCACGATCAGCGCCTGCGCGTTGATCGCCTTCCAGTCGGCGAATTGAACCGGGCTGGAAAACGCCGTGACTCGCGCGATATGCGCGTCCTGCGGGATCTCGCGAAACAGGCCCGTGCCGGTCAGGTCGGCGGCGATGACCCGCGTGATATTGGCGGCCATCTCCTGCGCCTGTGCGCTCTCGGCCACGAAATTCGGCACGGCAAAGGGCAATGGCTCGATCACACCCTCGGTGATCTCGATCCTCAGCGGTCCGCTGCGCTCGTCCTGCGCCATCACCGGCGCCGCAAGGCCTGCAAGGATCGCCACAAGGGCCAGAATTACTCTCATATCACTGCTCCCCTTCGACCACCGGGTCGAATGTCATCTCGATGTTGCGCCACACATCATATTGATCCGCTGGCAAGTCAAATCCCGTCCGGCTGCATCTCAGAATGGCACGCCGTGCCGCCATGAAAGAGTCCATGTCGGCCATCTCACGGGGAATTGAGCGCAGGCTGTCGTCCACCACCGTGCCGTCCCGGTTCATCTCGAACGCTACGGTGACAACAGCGCCGCCCTTGGGCTGGTTCCAGCAGGCCTGCACTTGCTGTCGCATATCGCCGATCCAGGCACGACTATCACGGGCCGCCGCCTCGGCCTGGGCAACTTCCGGGACCGGGGCCACCTCGCCCGGCAGTTTTGGCCGCACCGAACCGTCCTCTGCAGCCCATGCCGAAAGCGGGGCCGCAAGCCCCGCCAGCATGATGACAGCTGTGATCGCCCCGTGTCTCATCTGATCCGCATGTTCTCCGGGTTGAATGTCATTTCGATGTCACGCCACGTGGCGAATTTCTCGACAGGCAGATCGTACCCGCTCGCTCCACACCGAATGATCGCCCGCCGCGCCGCCTCGAAGGCCTGCTGCGCAGAGGAGTTGCTGCCACCCTCGCTACCGATCATGCGGATCGAGTTGGTGATCGGACGGCCATCCTCCGACATCGACACCGCCACCGTCACCGTGGTGGCCAGCGCCTCGGAACTCAGCGAGCCGACGTTCCAGCACTGCTGCACCGCCACGCGCAACCCGTCCTTTTCGCCTGCCGTCAGCGGCGGGCCTTGCGGCGTGCCCTGCGGTTCAGGGTCGCTGCCCAGCGCCTCGGCCAACGCGTCGTTCACCGCCGAACTGTCGGGGCTGGTGGCCTCTTGCGTCTCGGGCTCCGCCGCCGGTTCCGGGTCGGCCTGCTGCGCCGGTTCGTCGCGCGGCTCGGGATCCGGGTCCGGCTGGGCCGCCGGGGTCGGCTGCTCGGGCCGCGTGCGCGGGCGCACCGAGCGTGTCGGCGCGGCGGATGCCACCTCCTCGGCTTCGGTCACGATCTCGGTTGTGGCCTCCTGCCGCGCGGTTTCCTCCTGCTCCGGCTCGGGCTCCTCGGCCTGCTCGGCAGGCTCGGGCGCCTGCTGGTCGACGTCGGCGATTTCGACATCCGGTTCCGGTTGCTCCACCGCCTCGGGTGCTACGCGTGGCGCGGGCCGGGGCTGCGGGCGTTCGGACTGCTCGGGCGCCAGCACGGCGGTGTCTTCCTGCGGCGGCGTCGGCTCCTGCGGAGCGTCGGCGATCTCGGCCTCGGGCACGGGGATCGGCTCGGGCTCGACGGCCTCGGGCACCGGGTCCGGCTCGGCGGTTTCCGTCACCTCGGGCTGGTCCTGCTCGGGCGCGGCGTCGGCCTCGGACGACAGCTCGGGGGCCTGTCCCTCCTCGGGCGGCTCGGGCGTATCGACATTGGCCACCGCATCCGGCGACGGCTCGGCGACCATCGCCGCGTATTCCTCTTCCGAGATGGCCGTCACCTCGGTGATCTCGAACGGCAACGGCTCGGACTGGAACGCCCCGCCGAAAATGGCAACGACGATCAGGCCCGTATGAGCCACACCGGAAATGATCTGCCCGGTGTCCAGCCGCATCTCAGCCGCCCTGCTCGTCAAGCGTCGGCCCGCCGGTATCGGTCACCAGCCCGATATTGGCGAACCCGCCGCGATTGAGCGCGCCCATCACCTGCATCACGTCCGAATAGGGCACCGCCCCGTCCGCGCGCAGGAACACCCGCGTGCTGTCGCGTTCCGTGGCGATGGCGCGCAGCCGGTTCACCAACTCGCCGCGCTGCACCTCGGTGGTCTGGATCATCACCACGCCTTCGGCGGTCAGAGTCACGGTCAGCGGCTCTTCTTCCTCGCCCGGCAGGGCATTGGCCGCGGTCTCGGGAAGCTGCACCGGCACGCCCACGGTCATCAGGGGCGCCGCCACCATGAAGATGATCAGCAGCACCAGCATCACGTCCACGAAGGGCGTGACGTTGATTTCCGCCATCGGACGGCTGCGCCCGCGACCTCTGCGCCTGCGGCCCGTGTCACCTGATTTTTGGACGACGCCAGCACCCATGTCAGCTGTCCAATTGCCGGCTCAGGATGGTCGCGAACTCGTCGGCAAACGCCTCGTAGCTGGCCACGATCCGGTCCGCATCCGCGCTCAGCTTGTTGTAGAACACCACCGCCGGGATGGCCGCCAGCAGGCCCAGGCCCGTGGCCAGAAGCGCCTCGGCGATCCCCGGCGCGACGACGGCCAGGTTGGTGTTCTGCTGTTCGGCGATCTCGATGAAGGCATTCATGATGCCCCAGACCGTGCCGAACAGGCCCACGAAGGGCGACACCGACCCGATCGAGGCCAAAATAGTCAGCCCGCTCTGCAGCTTCTCGCTTTCCTTCACGATCGCCACGTCCATGCTGCGGTCGATCCGTGCCGTGGCGCCCGCGATCAGTGCGCCGTCGGTGCGATGCGACCTGCGCCACTCGCTCATCCCCGCGGCAAAGACCCGCTCGGACTGCCCCGCCGGATCGGGCCCGATCTCGTCGAAAAGCTCATCCAGCGGCTCGCCCGACCAGAAGCGGCGGTCGAACGCCTCGGCCTCGGCGCGGGCCTTGCGATAGGTGATCGTCTTCTGGATGATGATCGACCACGCCCAGAAGGACGCCACGATCAGCATCAGCATCACCAGTTTCACGATCAGCGTTGCGCGTGCGAATAGCGCCCACAGCGAGAAATCCATCTCCTGTGCCATTGCCAGGGTTTCTGCTTCCATCTGCCTGCTCTTTGCTTTGCCGGGCCTTGTTGACTGGCCGTATTGAGCGCGAAACTAGACGATTTCCAAGGGGAAAGCCAACATCAACCGTATCCGCGCGGTCAATTGCGGGTGATCAGTGCAGCATCAGGCGGATATTCGCCGGTAGACGCGCCGGATGGCCGGTGTCGTTGATGCAGACGATGGTCACCTGCGCCGAAAAGACCAGTTCCTCGCCGCGCAGAACCTTCTGCTCCATGACCAGCCGCGCGCCGGTGACCGTGACGACGCTCGTGCGCACTTCCAGTTCGTCATCGAATTTCGCCGGGTGGTGATAGTCGGCCTCGACCCGCCGCACGGCAAAGACCACGCCATCGTCGCGCCGCATCGCGTTCTGGTCGATCCCCAGCCCCCGCACCCAGTCGCTGCGCGCCCGCTCTATGTACCTGAGGTAATTGGCATAATAGACGATCCCGGCCATGTCGGTATCTTCGTAATAAACGCGGATGGGAAAGGAATGGGCCATGCCCGCCTTCTACGGCGCGCGGGTGGCGACGGCAACGCAAAAGAGGGGCTCCGCCCCACGGCGAACCTGCGGTTCACCGTTCCCCGGGATATTTTCGGCCAGAGGAAGAGGGGGCCGCTAGAGCGGATACTCCGCCAGCACGTCATAGACCGGCCCCTCGGGCGTCAGGGTAGAGGCATAAAGGCAGAACCGCTCCACCGGGAACGGCCCCGCGCGAAATCCGCCATACGTGCCAAGGAACGCGGTCAACCGGCCCATGTCCACCGGACGCGAGCGGCCAAACCGGGCCAGCGTGACATGCGGGCGAAACCGCTCGCGCGGCAGGTCGATCCCCGCCAGCCGGGCCGCGCCGCGCACCTTGTCATGCAATTGCCGCAGCGGCTGCGCCTTCGCCACATCGGCCCAGACCAGCGCCGGCCGCCGGCCGCCCTTGGCCTCCACCCCGGTAAACTCCATGTCCCAGCGCGGCACGCGGATCTCGCCCAGCGCCGCGTCCAGTTCCGCCAGCACGTCCTCCGGCTGGTCGTCGAGGAAGGCCAGCGTCAGGTGCAGGTTCTCCTCGTCCACCAGCCGCCCCTGACGCAGCGCCTCCTGCACCGGCAAGAGCGCCTCGATGGCCGCGTCCTCCAGCGGAACACCGACAAAGGCCCGCAACCGCTACATCTGCCCCAGCCGCGCACTCAGGCGCAGCGCGTGGCTGGCGTCCTGCGCCACGGCGGGCATGACCGGATCGTACCCCGCCCGGATCACCGCGCCGATATCGGGCCGCAGGATCACCTGCCCCTCGCCCGCCTGCGCCAGGACCGAGCGGTCGGTAAAGGCCAGGTCGGACCAAAGCAGGATCGTCTGCGCCACTTGCGCCAGCGCCAGCGTGTCGGCGGGCACTTGGGACATTTGATCGTCCATCCGCAGGAAAACAAAGCTGGCCTTGATCGCGCCGGCCTCGTCAAAGCGGAAGATCCGGTACTGGTTGGCGTCCGCCGCCTTCAGCCGCGCCACCAGGGGGCCAAGGTCGGGGATCATCCGGTCCATGTCCGGCACCTCCAGCAGCTCATCCCACTCCCGGAAGAAGAAGAACATCAGGTTCACGCCCAGTTCCGGATCGGTCTCGGCCATCTGGTGGCCCGCCATCATCACCACGGCCTCCACCGCGCCCTTGACGATCTCCAGCGTCTTGTCATCCGTCCCGAACACCACCGGCACGATGGGCCGCCCCCAACGGGCAAAAAGGTAAGAGCCATCGGCGCGGGTAAACAGCGCCTCGACACCTTCGGGAGAGATCAGATCAGCCATGCCGTCTCCCTACCAAAGCCGCCGCCCCATGCAAGTCAAAGCCCCCTTCCTCTGGCGACAAATATCCCCGCCGAAGGCACGAAACTCTTCTGGCGCTACTTGCCGAACAAATCGCCCGACCCCGCCGCCCTCGGCGCCGCCATCCCCAGATGCGCCCAGGCGCGTTGCGCCAGCATCCGCCCCCGCGGGGTGCGCTGGATAAGCCCCTGCTGCAGCAGGAACGGCTCGATCACCTCTTCCAGCGCGTCTCGGCTCTCGCTCAGTGCCGCGCTCAGCGTCTCGATCCCCACCGGCCCGCCCTGGTAGGCCTCGGCAATGAGCCGCAAATACCGCCGGTCGGCCCCGTCAAGGCCCAAACCATCCACGCCCAGCCGGGTCAGCGCGCTGTCCGCCAGGCCTTGCGTAATCCGCCCGTCGCCCTCGACCACGGCGAAATCCACCACGCGCCGCAAGAGCCGCCCCGCCACCCGTGGCGTGCCCCGCGCCCGCCGCGCGATCTCCCGCGCGCCCTGCGCCTCTGCCGGAACGCCCAGCTTCTGCGCGTTGCGCGTCACGATCTCGTGCAACTCGTCCTCGGTATAGAATTGCAACCGCGTGGGGATCCCGAACCGATCCCGCAAGGGCGTCGTCAGCAGGCCCAGCCGCGTCGTCGCCCCCACCAGCGTGAAGGGCTGCAGCTCGATCCGCACCGTCCGCGCCGCCGGGCCTTCGCCGATCACCAGGTCCAGCTCGAAATCCTCCATCGCCGGATACAGCACCTCTTCCACAGCCGGATTCAGCCGGTGGATCTCGTCGATAAAGAGAACGTCATTGGCCTCGAGGTTGGTCAGAATCGCCGCCAGGTCGCCCGCCTTGGCCAGCACCGGGCCGGAGGTCATGCGAAACCCCACGCCAAGCTCGCGCGCCATGATCTGCGCCAGCGTCGTCTTGCCCAGGCCGGGGGGGCCGTGAAACAGCGTATGATCCATCGCCTCGCCCCGCTGCCGGGCCGACTGGATGAACACCTTCAGGTTGGCGCGTGCCTCCGCCTGCCCGATGAAATCCGCCAGCGCCTGCGGCCTGAGCGCGCGGTCCACATCCTCGGGCAGCGCCTCGGGGCGCAAGGTCGGGTCAGGCTCGGTCATGCGTCAATCGTCCCACGTCCACGCGGCAGGCCGCAAGGCCCGATCATCCGCCCGCGCTTCATCCCTTCGGCGCCAGCAGCTTCAGCGCGGCGCGGATGAGGTCCGCCGTCGCCGCGTCGGGCATCTCGCCCGCCACCTGCGCCACCGCGCCCGCCGCCTCGCCGGGGCCGTAGCCGAGGTTGGTCAGCGCCGACAGTGCCTCGGCCTGTGCCGCGCCACTCGGGGCCTTCGGGGGCGGCGCCTTCGCAACCGGTGTCTCGATCACCTCGTCGTCGGCGGGCCCCTCCGGCGCAGGCATCGGCGCGCTCGCGCCCATCGCCATCACCTCCGGCGCCTTGTCCTTCAGCTCGATCACCACGCGCTGCGCCGTCTTGGGGCCGATCCCCTTGGCCGCCTTCACCGCGTTCACGTCGCCCAGCGCAATCGCGCGTCCCACGCCATCCGGCCCCAGCGTGCCCAGGATCGCCAGCGACGCCTTCGCCCCGATCCCTTGCACGCTCATCAGCAGGCGGTGCCATTCCTTCTCGACCAGCGAGGTGAAGCCATAGAGCTGCAACAGGTCCTCGCGCACCAGCAGATCGGTATAAAGCGCCACATGCTCGCCCGCCCCCGGCAGCGCCGCCAACGTCCGGTCCGAGCAATAGACAAGGTAACCAACGCCCTTCACGTCGATCAGCACGTGATCGGCGGCGCGATAGTCGATGCGTCCCGCGATCCGCCCGATCATGCGCGCACCTTCTCTTTCAGCGCTCTCGCGCCCCCGTGATGCGCATGGCAGATGGCAATCGCCAGCGCGTCGGCGGCGTCCGCCCCGGCCAGTTCGACCCCCGGCAGCTGCACCCTCACCATATGCGCCACCTGCTCCTTGCCGGCATGACCCACGCCCACCACCGTCTTCTTGACCGTGTTGGGGGCATATTCGCCCACCGCCAGCCCGAACTGCGCCGGCACCAGCAGGGCAATGCCCCGCGCCTGACCCAGCTTCAGCGTGCCGGCCCCATCCTTGTTGACAAAGGTCTGTTCCACCGCCGCCGCGCCGGGCGCGTATTTCCCAACGATATCCGTAAGTTGGCCGTGCAGCGACAACAGCCGTTCGGCCAGCGTGCCCCCGTCCCCGTGGCAAACCCCGTTGGCCACATGGCTCAGGCGGCTGCCCTCCATGTCGATCACGCCCCACCCGAGGTTGCGTAGGCCCGGATCGATCCCGATGACCCGCATCTGCACTGCCCGCCCTTGATTGTTTTCCAAGCCACTAGCACGAAAGGGGAACATACGCCAAGCCCTTCCACGCCCCCGGGCGATCGGGCCAGTCCTGCGCGGTATGCATGTCACAGCCTTTCCGGGATCATGCGCACAATATGTGAGCATCAAAAATACAGCATTAACATGACGTTAAAGTAAATTCACCCATGCAGCGCCTGCATAGTGACTATGCGGAAAATGCGTGTTGTCCAAATCAGCGCAACCCCCTACCTGCAGCTTCAGAAGAACAAACGTACCGACTTATACGAAGGACCATGACAATGGCTGCAATCGACAACACCCGCAGCGTGCACCACGGCGCCCATTTCGGCTCCATCTTCGCGCGCATTCTCGCCACCGTTTCCGCTTGGAACGACGCCCGCGTCACCCGCAACGCGCTCAGCCGCCTGAGCGACCGCGAACTGGACGATATCGGCCTGTCGCGCGGCGACATCGAACGCGCGATCCGCTAATTGCGGATTCCGCCCGCCCGGCGTCCTCTCCCTGCGCCGGACAGCAAAAAGCCCTGCACGCGGACCAACGTGCAGGGCTTTTCGTATCGAGAGAGGCGTCTTTGGAGGGCTGAGAGGCCAGACGTCGTTGATCGTTACTTCACGAAGGGGCGCAGGTATTGCGCGATGGTTGCGGAAACAGTGTCTTTCTGCATCACGAAGGCACCGGCCTGTTCCACCACCGTGCCGGATTTCAGCGCATCGACCCGCTGGTCATAGATCGTGCCGCCGAGATGCGCGAGGATCATCCCCTTGAACAGGAACACGCCCAGAACCAGGAACGCCAGACCGCGAACCGAAAACCCCTGCGCCCGGCGCTTGGGGCGGAAAACGATCAGGCCGTCGCGGGTCACCTTGGCCGAATAGCCGTTGGCAAGGCGGGTGCGGTTACGGTCGATTTTCTTCAGTCGGGCGTCGAAGCCCTGGTAGGTGTTGGTGGCGTTGGTCATGGCAGCGTCCTACTGTATCTCATCCCCGGCCCTTGATGATCAAACTAGGTTTGAAATGTGGCAAAAGTGGGGCACCTGCCTTAATATGACTGTTTTTCCAAGCCTTTTCAGACACTTTTACGGGTCATTATCGTCGTCCACTCACCAATCTGGTCCCGTGACACGACACTGTTTCCAGCCTGGGTATAGACCGCCGCAACCTCGTCGGCCTGCTCGTTTAAAATACCGGACAGAATCACCCTGCCCCCCGGCTTCAGCGCATCGGTGATCCCCGGCGCCAGCGCGATCAGGGGGGCTTTGAGGATATTGGCGAACACCAGGTCGAACGGCGCGGCCCCGGCGATTCCCGGATGGTCCAGCCCTTCGGCCTCCAGGCAACGCACCCGGCCCATCAGGTCGTTGGCCGCCACGTTGACCTCTGCCACCTCGACCGCCACGGCGTCGATGTCGCTGGCCAGGATCGTCGCCTCGGGCCAGACCCGCGCCGCCGCCATGGCCAGCACCGCCGTGCCGCAGCCCAGATCCAGCACACTGTCTTGCGCGCCCTGCTCGGCGTTCAGCCGGTCCAGCGCCTTCAGGCAACCCAGCGTCGTGCCGTGATGCCCGGTGCCGAACGCCATCGACGCCTCGATCAACAGCGGCAGCGCATCCTCGGGCACCTTGTCGGCGTCATGGCTGCCATGGACAAAGAACCGCCCCGCCACCACCGGTGTCAGTTCCCGCTTCACCTTGGCGACCCAGTCCGTCTCGGGCAGTTCCGAGACGGTGAAATCCTTCGCCCCGTGCAGCGACGCCAGCAGCGCCAGCCCCGCCGCATCCGGTTCCGCCTCGAAATAGCCGCCCACTTCCCACAGGCCCGAGCCGTCCTCCAGCTCGAACACGCCCACGCCCGTGGGTTCGGGTGTCAGCCGTTCCAGCGCCTCGCCCAGGGCTTCGGCCTCGGATTTGCCGGGCAGGGTCGTCAAAGCGGTGAATGTGGGCATAGAGCCTCCCTTGGCGATAAGATCACTCCGCCGGGGCGGGCGCCCGGGCGGTCAGGATCGTCTCATACCCCGGTTCTGGGTGACGGGGAATAAGCATCGCAAGGATAAATGACACGCCCGCCATCGCGGCGGCCATCACGAACACCGCCACCGGCGACACCAGCCACAGATACCCCAGCGCGGCCGGCAGGAACACGGCGGCGATATGGTTGATCGTGAAGGCCACGGCGGCGGTGGGCGCGATATCGCCCGGATCGGCAATCTTCTGGAAATAGGTCTTCAGCGCCAGCGCCAGCGCGAACAGCAGGTGGTCCACCACGTAAAGCGTCGCCGCCAGCACCACGCCCCAGCCGAAGAAATACAGGCCCCCGTAAAGCAGGAACACGATCGCCAGCCCCGCGTATTCGAACAACAGCGTCGCCCGCTCCCCGAACACATGCACCGCCCGGCCCATCAGCGGCGCGAACACCATGTTGGCCACCAGGTTGATCAGGTAGAGCGCGGTGACCTCGTGCACCTCGAAGCCGAACTTCTCGACCATCATGAAACCGGCGAAGACGATGAAGATCTGCCGCCGCGCACCGGCCATGAATTGCAGCGCGTAATAGAGCCAATAGCGCCGGCGCAGCACCATCTTCTTGATCTGCGGATTGGGCGCCTCGAATTGCGGGAACGCGACGATACAGTACAGCGCGATCAGCACCGTCGCCCCGCCCGCGATCATGTAGACGGTGTTGTAACTCAGATCCAACGTCTCCCACGTCATCACGATCAGCACGTAGGCCACCAGCGTCGTGCCCGACCCGGCGGCCAGCAGCCAGCCCAGCATCTGCGGCGCGCGCTCCTTCTTCAGCCATTGCAGCTGCAACGACTGGTTCACCGTCTCGAAATAGTGAAACCCGATGGAACTCAACATGGTGATCGTCAGGATCCCGCCCAGGGACGGGAACCAAGCGGTAATCGCCGTGGCCACGCCAAGCAGGATCAGCGACACCAACGCCAGCGTCTGCTCGCGCATGAAAACGATGATGGCGATCACCCCGATGGCCAGGAAACCTGGGATTTCCCGCACCGTGTGCAACCAGCCGATATCCGAGCCGTCGAACCCCGCCGCCTCGATGACGAAATTGTTGAGCAGCGCCGACCACGTCGCAAAGGCCAGCGGCATCGCCGCCGCCATCAGAAAGAGCAGCGCCACGGGCCGCTTCCAGATCGGCAGCTCGCGCGCCAGTTCAAGGGGGTATGTCCTCGCCATGCACGTGCTTTACGCCCATCTTCCGGCTTTGACCATTCCCTCCCGCGCAAGGCGGCTGTGCAAAAATACGCGGCCTGATCTGGATCAAGGCCACGCATCCGGGCCGGTGGCATGACCCGATGCGGAAGGAGAGGCACGGGTCATGGACATTCTCGCCCTCGTGGAATGGATCGACGAGGCCCCGGCAGCGGCGCTCCTGGGCCTTCTGACCGGCGTGATCTTCGGCGTCGCGGCGCAGCGCTCGCGCTTCTGCCTGCGCGCGGCGGCGGTGGAATTCGCCCGTGGCCGCATGGGCGACCGCATCGCGGTCTGGTTCCTGACCTTCTCCACCGGCGTGGTCTGGGTGCAGGGCGCGCAGCTTCTGGGCCTTTTCCGCGCGTCCGATGCCCGCATGATGGCCATCCCCGGCAGCTGGTCGGGCGCGGTGATCGGCGGGCTGGTCTTCGGCGCGGGCATGGTGCTGGCGCGCGGATGTCCGGGCCGTTTGCTGGTGCTCGCGGCCACCGGCAACCTGCGGGCCATCACCGCCGGCCTGGTCTTTGCCGTCGCGGCACAAATGAGCCTGTCGGGCATGCTCTCGGGCCTGCGCACCCGACTGGCCGCGCTCTGGACCACGTCGGGCGGCCACAACATGGACCTGCTCAGCACGCTCGGCCTGCCCTCCTATGGGGGCCTCCTGATCGGCCTCGGCTTCGCCGCTCTCGCCCTCGTCGTCTCGCGCCGCAACCGCATCGGCGCCGCCCGCCTGCTCTTCGCCTCCGGCGTCGGCTTTGCCGTGGCGGTGGGCTGGGTTTCGACCTTCGCGCTCGCCTCGGTCAGCTTCGAGCCCGTCGCGGTGACAAGCGCCACGTTCAGCGGCCCCTCGGCCAATACGCTGATGTTCTTCCTGGTCTCGGACCCGGTGCTGAACTTCGATATCGGCCTGGTGCCGGGCGTCTTCCTCGGCAGCTTCCTTGCCTCGTCCTATGCCCGCGAATTCCGCTTCCAGGGATTCGAGGATGCCGCCAACATGCGCCGGATGATGACCGGCGCGGTGATGATGGGCTTCGGCGCGATGCTGGCCGGGGGGTGCTCCATCGGCAACGGCGTCACCGGCGCGTCGATCTTCGCCGGCACCGCATGGCTGGCGCTCTTCTCGATGTGGATCGGTGCGATGGTGACGGATTTCCTGGTCGATCAAAGAGGCGTGGGCGCGCAGGCCGCATGAATTTCAAGCCGCGCGGAGTCAAGGCGCAGCTTGCTGCGCCGCCGCGCGATCGCCAGACCGCCCCCCGGGCTGGCGATTGGCAGACGTCGGCGCTTCCATTTGAAGTCTTCCGGAGTTGGCGTTGATAAAGTGCGCTGAAAGGCCGGCAGGACGGCAGCCCGCGGTCTGGCGATCACCCGGCCCCAGGAAGCCCGTCCCGGGCTTGACCCGGGACCTCCCGCGAGACGCTCACATGAAACTCTGCGGGTCGATATCCACCGCCAGCCGGAACTGGCTCGACCCCTTGACCGGCGCGATCCACTGCGCCAGCGCGCCTTGCAAGGCCACCCCCTTCGGCGCCTTCACCAACAGCCGCACCCGGTGCCGCCCCCGCACGCGCGCAATCGGCGCCGGAGCCGGGCCGAACACCTGTGCCCCCACCGCCCGGATCGGGCCGTCGTTGCGCGCCAGCGCATTGCCGATATCGAACGCCTCCTGCATGTCCGTCGACGACAGGATGATCCCCGCCATCCGCCCGAAGGGCGGCACACCCGCATGTTGCCGCTCGCCGGCCTCGGCGCGCCAGAAGCCTTCCTCGTCGCCGGTCAGAATGGCCCGGATCACCGGGTGCTCGGGCTGGAAGGTCTGCAACAGCGCCACCCCGGCCTTCTCGGCCCGCCCCGCGCGGCCCGCCACCTGCTGCATCAACTGGAACGTCCGCTCGGCAGCGCGCAAATCCGACCCCTGAAGCCCCAGATCGGCGTCGATCACGCCGACCAATGTGAGATTGGGAAAGTTGTGCCCCTTCGCCACCAGCTGCGTGCCTACGATAATGTCCGCGCCCCCCGCCGCGATCTCCTCGATCTGCGCCTTCAAGGCGCGCGCCGATCCGAACATGTCCGACGACAGCGTCGCCACCCGCGCCTCGGGGAAAAGCGCCACCGCCTCTTCCGCCATCCGCTCCACGCCGGGGCCCACGGCGGCCAGCTTGCCCTCGACGCCGCAGGCCGGGCAGGCCTCGGGCATCGGCTTGGTCTCGCCGCACTGGTGACAGACCAGCCGCTTCAGGAAGCGATGCTCGACCATCCGCGCGTCGCAATGATCGCACCCCACCTGGTGCCCGCAGGCCCGGCAGATCGTCACCGGCGCATAACCCCGTCGATTGAGGAACAAGAGCGACTGCTCGCCCTTCGCCAGCCGCGACTCGACGGCGGCCCGTAGGGTGGGTGAAACCCACGCGTTGCTGGCCAGCCGCTCATCGCGCATATCCACCGCGCGCAGCTCTGGCATCACCGCCGGTCCGAACCGCGCCGTCAAATCCAGCCGCCGGTACTTTCCGGCCTCCGCGTTGGCCCATGTCTCCAGGCTCGGCGTGGCCGAGGCCAGCACCACCTGCGCCGCACACAGACTACCGCGCAACACCGCCATGTCGCGCGCATTGTAAAGCACCCCGTCCTCCTGCTTGTAGGAGGTGTCGTGCTCCTCATCGACAACGATCAGCCCCAGGTCCCGAAACGGCAGGAACAACGCCGACCGCGCGCCCACCACCAGCTGGCACTGCCCCTGGCCCACCATCTTCCAGATGCGCCGCCGCTCGGTCATGGTGACGCCCGAATGCCACTCGGCGGGCTTCACCCCGAACCGCGCCTGCACCCGCGTCAGGAACTCGGACGTCAGCGCGATCTCCGGCAAGAGCACCAGCGCCTGTCGCCCCTGCGCGATGCATTCCGCCACCGCCTCCAGGTAGACTTCCGTCTTGCCCGACCCGGTTACACCGCGCAGTAGCGTCGTGCCGAACACGCCTTCTCGCAGCCCCGCGCGCAGCGCATCCGCCGCCACCGCCTGATCCTCGGTCAGCTCCGCCCCCGGCCGCGCCGGGTCCAGCCGTGGAAACGGCGCATCGCGCGGCGTGTCTTCCTCACGGACAACCCCTTGCTTCACCAGCCCCTTCACGACCGAGGACGTCACCCCGGCCATGTCGCTCACTTCCTTCAGGGTAAAGCCCAGCCCGCCATATTCCTTCAGCACGGCGATCACCTTGCGCCGCGCCTCGGTGTCGCGATCGGGCCGCCCCTCGCCCAGCCGATAGATCTTCTGCATCGACGGCGGGTCGCCCAGCCCCGGCGCGCGCGTCGCCAGCCGCAGCATCGCGGGCAGCGGCGTCAGCGTGTAATCGGCGGCCTTGGCGATGAAGGCCTGCAACTCCTCGCGCATGGGTGCCGCGTCCAGCACCCGGATGACGGACCGAATCTTCGACAGGTCATAATCCCCGGCCCCCGCGCCCCAGACCACGCCCAGCACCTTGCGCGGCCCCAGCGGCACCTCGACGAACGCCCCCAGGTGACAGCCGCCCTCCGGCGCCTTGTAATCCAGCACACGGCCCAACGGTTGCGTCGTAAGAACGCCCACCAGCTGGCCGGTTTCGAAAAAACTTGCACCGAAATACGTCAAGAACGGCGACCTTCGTCACGAGGTCCCGGGTCATGCCCGGGACGGGGGGTTTCGGGCGCATACCTTATGAGGTAAAGCATCCGACAGGAAACCCCAACGCGGCCAAGAGAGGGCCTTTCGAGATGAAATTCTTCGTAGACACCGCCGACGTCGACGCCATCAAGGAACTGAACGACCTGGGCATGGTCGACGGCGTCACCACCAACCCCTCGCTGATCCTCAAGTCGGGCCGCGACATCCTCGAAGTGACCAAGGAGATCTGCAGCCTGGTCGAAGGCCCCGTATCCGCCGAGGTCGTCGCCGTCGAGGCCGACCAGATGATCGAGGAAGGCCGCAAGCTCGCCGAGATCGCAGACAACATCGCCGTGAAGGTCCCGCTCACCTGGGACGGGCTCAAGGCCTGCAAGGTGCTCGCGGGCGAGGGCAACATGGTCAACGTCACGCTTTGTTTCTCCGCCAACCAGGCACTGCTGGCGGCCAAGGCGGGGGCCACGTTCATCTCGCCCTTCATCGGGCGTCTGGATGACATCAACCTCGACGGCATGGACCTCATTGGCGACATCCGCACGATCTTTGACAATTACGGGTATGAGACCCAAATCCTCGCCGCCTCGATCCGAACGGTCAACCACGCCACCCAATCGGCCCTGATCGGCGCCGACGTGATGACCGCCCCGCCGGACGTGATCAAGAAAATGGCGTCGCATCCCCTGACCGACAAAGGGCTCGACGCGTTCCTCGCGGACTGGGAAAAAACCGGACAGAAGATCCTGTAGTCAGGCGGCCCGCAAGGGTCAGATCCAATTCGGACGGTTTCGAAGGCCGCGCGTCCCGGTTAGCGGCCTGTCACATGGCGATGACCCACACGCCGCGCGCGTTGACAGGACAAAATCACCTTAAAATGGACACCAAAGGCACCAGGTTGAACGGCGAAATCACATTCGCCCGGTTGTCAGACATAGAGCCAACTGAAATCGAGACGCACATGTCCGACCCACGGATGGCGGAACACATGCCCCTTCTGACCACCGCATGGGATGCCGCAACCGTGGCGCGCTTCGTGGCAGCAAAGGAAGCGTGCTGGGCCCGTGACGGCCTCGGGCACTGGGCGATCCTGCACAACGACCGCTATGTCGGCTGGGGCGGTTTCCAGAAAGAAGGCGACGAGTGGGATTTCGGACTGGTCCTGAAGCCGGACGCCTTCGGCCTCGGCCGGCGCATCACGGCGCAGGCCCTCGCCTTCGCCCGGTCCGATCACCGCATCCCCTTCGTGACCTTCCTGCTGCCGCCGTCTCGAAAGAAACTGGCGGCGCTCGACCGGCTGGGGGCCAGGCCCGTCGGCCAGGTCGACTACGACGGCGCAAGGTTTCTCAAGTTTCGCCTCGAGACCGAATGATCGCGGCCTGCTGGAAGCAGACGCCGCGACCCTAAAAAATTTCCAAGAACGAGCGCGCGACAGGCAACACCCTCGTCGATTTGCGCGGCATCGCCATGGACCGGCGCGAGGCCCGGTGCCGCGTCAATTCCGCTGCATCTGCTGCCCGGTCTGGTTATACGCCTGCATCGGGTTGAAATTGGCGTTGTTGGTCAGGATGATCGCCCCGTTCTGCAATTCCCACGCGTAATTGTAGTTCTGGTTCAGCAACACGGTGCCGCCCGAGGGCGTCTGCCACGGCTGGACTTCCCAGATGCCGTTGATCGACTTGGCGTGGCCCGCATCCTTCATGCCTTCGCGCCGTTTCCAGCTTTCGAACATCATGTCCCCGATCGAGGTATCGGCCCCGGCCACACCGCCCCCCCCGGCCGGGCGCGGCTGGCGCAATCTGGTGGCCCACCACTGCCGTTCCAGCTGCTTCCACTGCGGATTGACCCGCAAGTTGTTCAGGATGGGGACAAAGCCGGGATGCCCTTCGTCCAGTTTGCCCACGGGGGTGAACACCCCCATCACGAGCGCCGTCCGCCCGTCGCGAAAGATCGCGCCATCGTAATTCGCCTCGGCATGTTTGGTGATCACTACGAAATAGGCATCGTTCTCGCGCTGCTGGGTCCGCACATGCGCCCGGATCACGACCCCGTCCGCCCACGCCCTTGCCGTCTCCGGCCAGCTGGCGCGCCACTGCTGTTCGATCAGCTCGACCAGGGGCTTCAGGTCCGGCGGGCGGTCCACGTTCTGGATCGTGACCTGCATGAGGGTCGAGAGCGCCGGGAAATAGGCCCGCGCCGCCATCTCGGCATCGGTCAGGTCCTGGCCCAGGCACATGTAGCTCACCGGACCGTAGGACGACACGCCCCAGCTGAGCGGGTTCATGTAGGCAAGCCCATAGGCCTGGTCCTGCGTACCCGCCCCCCACATCAGCGCGGCGCCCGTGAAACAGCCCCCCTGGCCATCCGAGTGGCTCCATTGCACGCCGCCCTGCGTGTCCCAGCCGGCGGGCACAAGCGTCTCGTAGGCCAATACCGCCTGCCCCGTCGGCCCGTTGCTGTCGAGGATCTGAACGCGCCGCATTTCCAGCCCGTCTTCGGGCAGGGCTGCCGCCCCCGTCGTTTCCGCACCGGCGCCGGTCGTGGTCTGGTTCGCAGCGCCCGGTTGAGTGCCGCCAGCCGCATCCGAGAACGCGGTGAATCGGGCCTGTACATCGCCCTCGGCCGCGATGCCGACGCTGCCATGGCCAAAGAGGTCTCCGCCGACCGACCCAAGCGACGTGCCATTGAGCAGATAGGTGATTCCGTCGCCGTCTTCCTCGACGGTCAGCCGGTTCGCCGCACCCTGCCGGAACGCGTCGCTGGACATCTCGACCAAGGGCCGGACCCCGTCGCTGTCGCGCCGGAACACCCGCACCATGCCTCGCGCGTCGAGCGTTATCATGTGATAGCGGTCCCTCCGCTCGTTGAGACCATAAAGCACTCCGGCAGAGCCTGCGCTGTCGGGATGAACCTCGAGCTCCACATCGACCCGCCGCCGCCCTTCGGTGTCGGGCTCCGGGCCCACGTAGAAATACGTGATCGCCTGCGGATTGCCGGTATTCGCGATTTCGAAACCGTCGCCGTTGTTGGTGTATCGCCAGCCGTCGTCCTGCCCCGTGGCCGGCAGAAACCCTGCAAGACGTCCCATCCCCGTGCCGCCGGATTGCGCGGCCACCGGGCTGGCCTGGACCAGGCAGAGGACGAGAAAAGACAGGACAACGGCAAGGGCCAAATGAATTGCGCGCATGGCACATCCTTTCGAAATGAAGGCGATCTAAATCAATTGCCGCGATGTTATGGGAGAATCGGATTGGCACAAAGGGAATTGGCAGCGCTCTCGCGGGACGGGCCGCGCTCTCGCGTTCCGGCAAGCACAACGCCCGGCACGCCCCCGGGGCACGCTGCGCGCAAAAATCCGGTCATCGCCGAGAAATCTGTTGCGGCATCGCCCCCGCATATCTGATAAGCTTGGAAAAAATAATCAGAGGCAGACATGAGCAGCAAGCCCGAGATGAACGACCAGATGCGCGACAAGATCATCGCGCAACCCGATGTTATCCTTGAAGACCAAGACCTTATGCGCGCCCTCATCGCCGCGAACGAACGCGCCATGGGCAACAATATCGTCGATTTGCGCGGCATCGCCATGGACCGGCTCGAGGCCCGGCTGGAACGGCTGGAAGACACCCACCGCTCGGTCATCGCCGCCGCGTATGAAAACCTCGCCGGCACCAACCAGGTGCACCGCGCCATCCTGCGGATGCTCGACCCGGTCGAGTTCGAGGACTTTCTTCGCAATCTCGGCGGCGACGTCGCCACCATCCTGCGTGTCGATTGCGTGAAACTGGTGCTGGAATCCGTCCAGAACGACGCCGACCCCGCCGTCAAGCGCCTGGGCGATGTCCTCTCCGTCGCCGAACCGGGTTTCATCGAGCGGTATCTCGGCGCCGGTCACCCCGGCCCCGTGCGCCAGGTCACCCTGCGCCAGGTCAACGAGGGCGACGCCCGAATCTATGGCCGCGAGGCCGAGTTCATGCGCTCCGAGGCGTGCCTCCTGCTCGATTTCGGCGAAAGCCGCCTGCCCGGCCTGCTGGTCATGGGGTCCGAGGACCCGCACCAGTTCAGCCCGCAACAGGGCACCGACCTTCTGTCCTTCTTCGCCGGCATCTTCGAACGGGCGATGCGCCGATGGCTGTCATGATCTCCGCCGCGGCCCGCGACGCGCTTCAGGCCTGGCTCGATCATCACAAGTCCCTGCGCGGCGCGTCCCCTCACACGCTCGCCGCCTACGGGCGTGACGTGGCGGACTTCCTGGCCTTCATGACCGAGCACAAGGGCGCGTCCCAGGGCCTCGGCGCGCTGGCCAAGCTCAGCGTGTCGGACATGCGCTCCTGGATGGCCTTCACCCGCGGCCGCGACGTGGGCGCCCGCAGCCTCGCGCGCAAGCTCTCGGCGGTCAAAAGCTTCTTTGGCTGGCTGGCAGAGCGCGAAGGCGTCGACCCGGCGGCGGTCCTCGCCGCCCGCGCGCCCAAGTTCCAGCGCAAGCTGCCCCGGCCGCTGACGCCCGATGCCGCCCGCGCGGTCATCGAAACCGCCGAGACCCAGCATCCCACCGGCTGGATCGCCGCCCGCGACCAGGCGGTGATAACATTGCTTTACGGCTGCGGTCTTCGGGTATCCGAGGCGCTTGGCCTCACCGGCCGCGTCCTGCCCGTGGGCGACAGCCTGCGCATCGTCGGCAAGGGTGGCAAGGAACGCATCGTGCCGGTCATCGCCCCCGCCCGAACCGCCCTGGCCCGCTATCTCGACCTCTGCCCCTATCCGACCCAGCCCGACACGCCGATTTTCCGCGGCGCCCGTGGCGGCGCGCTCTCGCCCCGCGCGGTGCAGAGACTCATGGCCAGCGTCCGGATGCAGCTTGGCCTGCCCGCCACCGCCACGCCCCATGCCATGCGCCACAGCTTCGCCACGCACCTGCTGAATGCCGGCGGCGACCTGCGCGCGATACAGGAACTTCTGGGCCACGCGTCCCTGTCGACCACCCAGGCCTACACGGCGGTCGACACCGCCCGCCTCATGGATGTCTACAACCAGAGCCATCCCAAGGCCCGCGCCCCCGGCAAGGCCTGACCCTGTCGGCCCAAAGCCACAGCGCCCCTCGCCCAAGGCCGTCCGCGCCGATTTGCAATTGCATCCCCTGCCTCATTCCCCCATCACGGGTGCCATGAGCCTGCGTATGAAAGCCCTCCTCGTGCATCTGCTGACCGCCACGGGTGCGGTCTTCGCCATGCTGGCGATGCTCGCCGCGATCCAGGAGAAATGGTCGCTGATGTTCCTCTGGCTGGTGGTGGCCTTCGCGGTGGACGGCATCGACGGCCCGCTGGCGCGCAAATACGACGTCAAGACCAACTTCCCGCTCTTCGACGGCGTGCTCCTGGACCTGATCATCGACTACCTGACCTACGTCTTCATTCCCGCCTTCGCGCTCTTCGAGTTCGGCCTGCTGCCGGGCTGGACCGGCTGGGTCGCGATCATCATCATCACCTACTCCTCGGCGCTCTACTTCGCCGACACGCGGATGAAGACGAAAGACAACTCGTTTTCCGGCTTCCCGGGCTGCTGGAACATGCTGGCGCTTGTGCTCTTCGCGATCGAGCCCAATTTCTGGGTCTCGCTGACCATCGTCACGCTGCTGGCGGTGTCGATGTTCCTGCCGCTGAAATTCATCCACCCGGTGCGCACCGAACGCTGGCGCTGGATTTCCCTGCCGATGATCGTCGCCTGGACCTTCTTCGCCGGCTGGGCCGCCTGGGTCGATTTCCACCCCGAAAGCTGGGCCCACTGGGGCCTCGTGGTGACCTCGGTCTACCTCACCCTCGCGGGCATCGCGCAACAGATCATCCCCCAGCGCAACGCCTAGAGCAACAGCCCCGCCGCGCCCTCGTGGCGCAACAGCCAGACCTTGGTCTCGATTCCGCCGGCACCGGAATAACCGCCCAGCCCAGCGGCGCCCAGAACCCTGTGACACGGGATGATCACCGGGATCGAATTGCCGCCGCACGCCCCGCCCACCGCCTGCGCGGGCACGCCCAGCGCCTTCGCGATATCGCCATACTCCCGGGTCTCGCCCCACGGAATCGCCAGCATCGCGGCGCAGACCTCGCGCTGAAACTCCGATCCTTCGGGCGCCAGCGGCAGATCGAACGCCTGCAACCGGCCCTCGAAATACGCCGCCAGCTGCGCGCAGGCCTCCTCCAGTTCGGGCCGCGCCTCCGCCGCCCCGGCCTGCCCCCAGCCGACGCCAATGATCGATGCGCCGTCGCTCGTCACCCGCAGCGGTCCCACCGGGCTCTCCATCCCGACCTCATAAACCGACCCCGGCTTTTTCTTGCCAAAAATACTCAAATCCCGCCCTCTCGGCCCCGCGCCTCACTCGGTGTTGAGCAGCACCGCCTCCACCCGCCGGTTCGCCTCGCGCCCCTCTTCCGTCAGGTTCGAGGCGACGGGCGCGAGATATCCCATCCCCTCCGCCGCAAGCTGCCTGCGCGGGATGTCATACTCCGACACCAGCCGCTCCAGCACCGCCGCCGCGCGGCGCCGCGACAGCGCGGTGTTGTTTTCCAGCGTGCCCACCGTGTCGGTGTGCCCCACCAGCGCCACGCGCCGCTCCGGGTCTTCGCGCAGGAACGCCGCCAGCGCCTGCAAGGACGGGTGCGGCCCCGGCCCCAGCGACACCGTGCCGGTCTCGAAATCCAGATCCGACAGGACCGCGTGCCCGACCTGAGTCAGCCGCTCCGCCAGCGGTCCGGTCTCCGCCTCGGGCATCCCGCCGGTGGTGACCGTTTCCTCCGGCGGCGTCGCCTCCTCCGCGGTCAGGCTCCCGGTCGCCGTCTCCGATTGCGCCAGCCGGATGACCTGGATATAGCCGCTGCCGGACACCTGGCTGACCAGCACGGTCACGTAATCCATGACGCCTCCCGCCCCCTCCTTGCGCGCAGACAGGAAGCGATAGTCGCGCAGGTCCACGAACATGTCCGGCGCGGGCAATATCCGCGTGTTGAACCGAAAATCGAACCCGCCGCATTCCCGCGCCGCGCAGTCCAGCATGATCGAATACCCTGCCTCGACGACCTGTCGCCGCAAGGGGCGCTGCAACTGCAGGCTGGTCAGCCCCGGCGCATCCAGCCGCCACGCCTGCTGCAAAAAGAACCCCTCGGCGTCGATCGCCGGGATCTGCCCGTCAGCATAAACGTCCGTCGGCACAAGATAGGCTTCGGCGGCCCGGCGCACCTCGCCGGTCAGCGTGGCCCCCGCGGGCAGGCTCAGCTCCAGCGCCCCGGCCTCCGCCGCGGCCCCGAGACCCAAGATCAGACCGACCGAGGTTGCCCACTGCCCCACCGATCAGCGGGCCTGGCCGTGATATTCGGGGTTGGGCTTCATGCCCGTGGCACTGGCCATCCGGTTCGACATGCTGAAGAACCCTACCACGGCGGCGATGTCCCAGATATCGCGCTCGGAAAAGCCAGCATCGCGCAGCGCCTGCCGGTCCGCCTCGACCGTCTCGGCGCTGGCCTTGGTGATCTTCTCGGCAAATTCCAGCATTGCCGTCTGCCGCGCGTCCAGGTCGGCCGCGCGCCAGTTCATCACCATCGCCTCGCCCAGGGCCGGATCGCCCGATAGTGCCCGCACCGCGGCCCCATGCGCCACCTGGCAATACCAGCAGCGGTTGATCGAACTCACGACAACCGCGATCATCTCGCGCTCCAGCTTGCTGAGGCCACTGTCGCCCAGCATCAGCTCGTTATACATGGCCGTGAAGGCGTTCAGCTTCTCGATATCGAAGGCATAGGCCCGCAGCACATTCGGGATCATGCCCAGCCTGTCCTGGCACACGTCGAAGTATTTCTGCGTATCTGCGGGCAGAGGGTCCGCCATCGGCAGGTTCAGGGCGGTGGGCAGATCGTCGTGGCTCATGGGGTCTTGCCATCCTTCTTGATGCGGTAATGATACTGTCCCACAAGCGTCATCCCGAGGGAAGAGTAGAGCGCGTTGGCCGCGTCGTTCGCGATGGTGCACAATACGCTCACATGCGTCGCCCCCTGCCCGGCGGCCCAATGCGCCGCGTGATGCGTCAGGTGCCGGCCCAGCCCGCCGCGCCGCTCGCCCTGCCGGACCTCCAGCGCGTGGATCATCGCCACCCCGTCCGAGATCGCGACGAACCCAGTGGCCGCGGGCCGGTTCGCCGTCCGCCCGAACAGCGAGGTCTTGGGCCCCTCCACCCGGCGCATCACGTCGATCCGCGCAGGCCCGATGCCGCCCTCGTCCCAGATATCCAGCTGGATCGCCATCGGCTCCCACAGGTCGAAGGTCGTCACCGGCGGCGGGTCCTCGCCCGTCAGCGTATCGACCGGGCAGACATACATGTTCACCGGGTCGATCACGTCATACCCCGCAGCCCTCAACATCGCATCCAGCGACTCGTCGCCATGCCGGATCATGAACAACAGGTCCTGCCCCATCTCGCGCATCTTAGCCTCGGCCTCGGGCAGCGCCTCGCGGCTGACCGGCGTGCCCGGCTTGCGCAGCGTCGTCGCCGAAACCCGCTTGCCCCCGCCCTTTCCGTCGCGCAGGGTCCACGGTCCCGCCTCATGCATCGCGGCGGCGGGCCACGTGGCCTCCGTCACCGCGTAAAGCCTGCTGGCATCCGGCAGCCCGCTCATGCCGGAAACGCCTCTTGCAGGTCCTGCATCGCGCGTGTCACCTCCGCTTCGTCCTGTCCCCGGATCACCACGTTCACCCCAAAACGCCCGTTCACGATGAACGGGTACGACCCGAAGGACAGCGCGTCATACCGCTCGGCCAGCGCGCCCAGCGGCCCCGCGATGTCGCCCTCGCCGCGCTCCACGCGCAAGGTCTGCGACACCACCGGCTGTCCGCCCGTCAGCGTCGGCAACAGCCCTTCAACCATCGCCTCGAAGATCTTGGGCACGCCCGCCATCACATGCACGTTTTCCAGGGTGAACCCCGGCGCCCCGCTCACCGGGTTGTCGATCAGCGTCGCCCCCTCCGGCACCCGCGCCATGCGCAGCCGCGCCTCGTTGATCTCCAGCCCCTGACGCTCGTAATGCGCCTCCAGGATGGCCCGCGCATCGTCGCGCACACCGATAGGCAGGCCAAAGGCCGCCGCCACGTTCTCGGCGGTGATGTCGTCATGTGTGGGCCCGATCCCGCCCGAGGTGAACAGGTGATCATACGCCCCCGCCAGCGACTTGACCGCCTCCTGGATGGCGCGCGGATCGTCCGCCACCACGCGCACCTCCAACAGGTCGATCCCGTGCCCGGTCAGGCGGCCCGCAAGGTGATGCATGTTGGCATCGCGCGTGCGGCCCGACAGGATCTCGTCACCGATCACCAGCATCGCGGCGGTTGGGTTGGGCATGGCGGCTCTCCTTGCAGCAGGTCTGGCTCCGGTATAGGCATGGCGGATGCGCTTTCAAACCCCTCTTGAACCGGCCACGCTGATCCGCCGCTACAAACGCTTCCTCGCCGATATAAGGCTCGAGGACGGGCGCGAGGTCACGGCCCATTGCGCCAATCCCGGCTCGATGATGGGGCTGGCGAACGAAGGAACCCGCATCTGGGTCGAACCCAACGACGATCCGAAGAAAAAGCTGAAATACGGCTGGCGGCTGGTCGATCATGGGCATGGCCATTTCACCGGCGTCGACACCGGCCTGCCCAACAAGGCCCTGAAGGCCGCGCTGACCGCTGGCGACATCCCCGAGCTTGCCGCCTACGACACCGTCCTGTCCGAACAGAAATACGGGCAAAACAGCCGGATCGACTTCCTTTTGCGCGGCGCGGACCTGCCCGACGCCTATGTCGAGGTCAAATCCGTCACGCTCAGCCGCGAAAAGGGCCTTGCCGAGTTCCCCGACAGCGTCACCGTCCGCGGCGCGAAACACCTGCGAGAGCTGGCGGACATGGCCAAATCAGGCCACCGCGCCGTGCTCTTCTACCTCGTCCAGCGCACCGACTGCACGCGTCTGACCGTGGCCGCCGACATAGACCACGTCTATGCCGAGGCGCTGCTGATGGCCCGCCTCGCCGGTGTCGAGGTTCTGGCCTACGATTGTGCAATTACCCCCGAAGAGGTGGAAATTCGGCGCACATTACCCCTGCGATGACCGGCCCCTCTGGTTCTCGGGCGGGATTCGGCCTACATACTTTCCCAACACCTGACAGACATGGACCCAGACGTGAACGAACAGCACCGAGGCAGACTGACCCGCGATGGCATCCGCATCCACGAGGCGGCGGATTTCGCCGGTATGCACAAGGCCGGTGCGCTTGCGGCCGAGATATTGGACGAGGTCGCCGACTTGGTGGAGGTGGGCCAGACCACCGCCGTTCTGGACAAGTTCATCGAGGACAAGGTCAACGAGGCCGGCGCGAAATCCGCCACTATCGGCTACAAGGGCTATCAGCACGCCAGCTGCATCAGCGTCAATCACGTGGTCTGCCACGGCATCCCCGGCGACAAGAAGCTGAAGGATGGCGATATCCTGAACATCGACGTCACCGTGATCGTCGACGGCTGGTACGGCGACACCTCGCGCATGTATGTCGCGGGGCGCCGCAACCGCAAGATCGAGCGCCTGATCCAGATCACCCATGACAGCCTGATGAAGGGGATCGAGGCGGTGAAGCCCGGCAACACCTTCGGCGATGTCGGCCACGCGATCCAAAGCTTCGTCGAAGGCCAGCGCATGAGCGTTGTGCGCGATTTCTGCGGCCACGGTTTGGGCCGTGTCTTCCACGCGCCGCCCAACGTGCTGCATTACGGTCGCTCGGGCACAGGCCCCACGCTTGAAGAAGGCATGTTCTTCACCATCGAGCCGATGGTCAACCTCGGCCGCCCCGAAACCAAGGTGCTCTCCGACGACTGGACCGCCGTCACCCGCGACCGCTCGCTCTCGGCCCAGTTCGAGCATTCCATCGGCGTCACCGCAGACGGCTGCGAGATCTTCACCCTGTCTCCCGGCAATCGCTTCCATCCGACCTGGAGGGACTAGGCGAAGCGCAAGGCCCGCAACGGCGGCTTGGAGCCCAGACCACCTGATGCTGCAGCGCACACGAATGGCTGCTATCAGCGACGTCGCGACGTTTGTTTCGGCCGTGTGTCACCGGTGATTGACGACATCTTCGAGGACCTCACGAAACCTGCAAGCTTCGGCATGAACCAATTTGGCGGGCGTCTCGTCGGGATATCGTTTCAAGAACTGGCGAACCAAGGAAAACCCCAGAGAGTAGCCCCGCCACGCTGGCTCTGTCCCGAAAAACCATGCGGCATGGTCGTATCCTTCGTCACCCCAAGCCGCCGATGCGTCACGCGCCGATCGTGCGAGATCTTTGGTGTCGAGCGCACATTCCCACCTTTCCGGAGGACTGCCGTATAGCTGCTGTGCGAAGTGGCCTGCCAACCCTTCAGTGACAAGGGCTTCACCCAATGAGCGTCCATATCCCGGCCCGCGCCAGCGCAGCACATGGTGCAACTCGTGGACGATCGTTCGCTCGAGGGGTTCGCCCAAATTATGCGCGCAGTTCGGATTGTCAGGGTCAAACGTCAGTTGGATCATATCGCCGGTGGGTGCGTATCCCATGAACCCGAGGTGAGCGATTGCACGGCCAGGCCAAGCCTGCACGACCACATCGATATCAACGGGCTCGGTTACAGTCTCCGCACGCGCTTGCGCTCTTTCAATCGCGTCGTGGATCGGCGTGCCGAGGCCGTCGAACCGACCGGAAGCATTGGCAAGATGAATTCTCCAACTCATGAAGCCATATCTATGCCTGCCCCGCGTGATCTTCCAGATCACCGAAGCTGACTTCCGCATATCCCTGCGAAGGTTCGCTTCGTCCCGCAAAGCCGACATTCGTGCCACCAGCAACGAATGCCGGGATCGAGCCAGAGTGAGACACCAATATCGAGCCCCCAGCCGGTTAACAGCCGCGAAGCGGCCCGGCCATCGTCAGCGCCTCCCTCGGGCTGGCGATTTGGCTGAGGCTGGGCGCCTTGATCATTCCGAGGCTGTGTTTGGCAGGCATTAGGTGCTTCACATTTGCCGTCGGATCGTCACCCCAGGGGCTGACGCTCGCCTCCTTTGTGCCTTGCATGATTGCGTATCGAGCTTCGTAGGGTGGGTGAAAACCCACGCGCTACTCCACGGCCTACCCCTTCATCCACTTCACGAACTGCACGAGCCCCCCGGCCAGAAGCCCCCAGACTGCCCCGCCCAGCCCGAACACCGTCACGCCCGAGGCCGTGACCACGAAGGTGATCACCGCCGCCTCGCGATACTCCGCATCGCCCAGCGCCGCCGCCGTCGAGTTGGCGAAGACGCCCAACAGGGCCACCCCCGCCACGCTCGCCATCACCATCGGCGGCGCAAGGCCCGCGAAGGTCGTGATCACGCCGGCAAATACCCCCAACACGCAGTAAAACACCCCCGCCATCACCGCCGACCAATAGCGTTTCGCGGGGTCCGGGTGGCTGTCCTCGTCCGCGCACATCGCCGCGGTGATGGCCGCCAGACACGTCTGCGGCGCGCCGCCCGGCGCCGACAGCACGCTGAACCCGCCCACGACACTCAACAATGGCCCCGGCTCCGGCGCGTATCCATGCGCCCGCATCACCGCCAGACCGGGCACGTTCTGCGTCGCCATCGTCACCACGTAAAGCGGCAGGCCGATCCCCAGAACGGCGGCCAGCGAGACCTCCGGCATCACGAAAACCGGCGCCGTCACCCAGCCTCCGGCATCAAACGCGGCCAGGTCGCCGTAGACCAGCACCGTGATCCCCGCCGCCACGACCGCGCCCGGTACCGCCAACAACTTGTTGATCCGGCCCAGCACAAACCACGCCGCCAGGATCGGCCCGATCACCACCGGCGTCTCGGCCACCGCCAGCACCGGCACGACCACCAGCGGCATCAGCACGCCCCCCAGCATCGCCTGCGCCAGCGGCGCCGGTATCGCCGCCGCCAGCCGCCCCAGCGGCCGCCAAAGCCCCGAGATCACCGTCAAAGCCCCCGCCACCAGGAACCCGGCCACCGCACCGGCAAACCCCGCTTCCACAGGAGCCGTCACCGCCAGCAGCGCCGCCCCCGGCGTCGACCACGCGACCGAGGCGGGCATCTTCGTCCACAGGCTCAGCACGATCCCCGCCAGCCCCATCGCCAGCGCCGCCGCCATCAGGCCCGAGGCCGCCTGCGCATCGCTCGCCCCCACAGCGGCCAACCCCTGCAACACGATGGGAAAGGAACTGAAAAATCCGACCATGGCCACCACGAACCCGGTCGAAATCGTCTGGATGGGTGGCATCACGTCTCTCCTTCGGCCAGCCCCAGCCGGATCGGCCCCGTGGCCTCCACCGGATCGACGGCCACGCCTTTCTGCGTCGCCACCAGCGGCAACCCTGCCGCCACCTCGCGCACCCTTGGCATCAAATCCCGCCACTCTTCGGACAACACCCGCGCTGCCTCGGACGGGCAAAAGGTCTTGCCCGCCCCACGCGCCCGCGCCAGCCGCATCAGTTCTTCGGCGATCTCGTCATCCGTCATATCGTAGGGTGGGTGAAAACCCACCCCTTATCCCAACGCCGCATCACACCGCGCACAGACCCCCGGATGCTTGTGCGTGCCCACATCCGGCAGGATCTTCCAGCACCGCTGGCACTTCTCGCCTTCCGCGCGCTCGAACACTACGGTCACACCGTCCACTTCCGGCAGGCGGTACGCCTCCGCCGGGCTGGGATCGTCGGTCAGCCGGATATCGGAGGTGATGCAGATATCGTCGAAATTGACCGATTTCAGCACTTCCAGCGCGTCGGCATCCCGCACATGAACCACCGGCGCGGCCTCCAGGCTCGCCCCGATCACCTTGTCCGTCCGCTGCACCTCCAGCGCCGCCGTCACCACGCGCCGCGCCTGCCGCACCGTGGCCCATTTCGCCGCCAGCGGCTCGTTCAGCCACTCCTTCGGCGTCTGGGGGATATCCACCAGGTGCACCGAGCTGTCCTCGCCCGGGAACCGTTCCAGCCAGACCTCTTCCATGGTGAACACCAGCACCGGCGCCAGCCACGTGGTCAGGCGATGGAACAGGATATCCATCACCGTCCGCGCCGCCCGCCGCCGAGCCGTGTCCCCGTCGCAATAGAGCGCATCCTTGCGGATATCGAAGTAGAATGCCGACAGCTCCACCGTGGCGAAATTGAACAGCGCCTGGAACACCCCCTGGAAATCATAGGCGGCATAGCCCGTGCGCACCCGGTGATCCAGTTCCGCCAGCCGGTGCAGCACCCAACGCTCCAGCTCCGGCATGTCGGCGGGCGCGACGCGGTCATCTTCGCTGAAATGGCTCAACGCCCCCAGAAGGAAGCGCATCGTGTTGCGCAACCGGCGATAACTGTCGGCGGTCCCCTTCAGGATCTCCGGCCCGATCCGCTGATCGTTGGTATAATCCGTCTGCGCCACCCACAGCCTCAGGATATCCGCGCCATACTGCTTGACCACCTCGTCCGGCACGATGGTATTGCCGAGCGACTTGGACATCTTGTTGCCCTTCTCGTCCAGCGTAAACCCGTGGGTCAGCACGCCCCGGTACGGCGCATGTCCCGTGGTGCCGCAGCTTTGCAGCATGGACGAATGGAACCACCCCCGGTGCTGGTCCGTGCCTTCCAGGTACAGATCCGCCATCCCGTCCTCGGAGCCGTCCGCGCGATCGCGCAGAACGAAAGCATGGGTCGAGCCGGAATCAAACCAGACGTCGAGAATGTCGTCGACCTTCTCCCACTCGCCCGGATCATAGTCATTCCCCAGGAACCGCTCCTTCGCGCCCTCCTTGTACCACGCATCCGCGCCCTCGGCCTCGAACGCCTCAAGGATGCGCGCGTTGACCGCCTCATCCCGCAGCAGAAAGCCCTCGTCCGTGGGCATCGCGCCCTTTTTGACAAAACAAGTCAGCGGCACGCCCCACGCCCGTTGACGGGACAAAACCCAGTCCGGCCGCGATTCCATCATGGAATACAAACGGTTACGCCCAGTCTTGGGCGTCCACTGCACCTTGTCGATCTCGGTCAGGGCACGTTCCCGGATTGTGGTGCCGCTGTCGTCCTGCCCGTCACCCACCTCGCGATCGATCGCGGCGAACCACTGCGGCGTGTTGCGATAGATCACCGGCGCCTTCGACCGCCAGCTATGGGGATAGCTGTGCTTGATCTTGCCCCGCGCCAGCAGGCCACCCACCTCCACCAGCTTGTCGATGATCGTCTTGTTGGCGTTGCCCTCCTTGCCCTTGCGGTCAAGGATATAGGTGCCGCCAAAGAACGGCAGATCGGCGCGGAAGCCGCCATCGTCCATCACGTTATAGGTGATGACCTGGTCCAGCATCCCAAGGCCACGATAAAGCTCGTATTCCTCCATCCCGTGGCTGGGCGCGCAATGCACGAACCCGGTGCCTTCCTCGTCGGTCACGAAATCGGCGGCGCGGAAATCGCGCAGGTCGTCCCACTCGCCATTCGACCCCTCGGCCCCGTGCAGCGGGTGTTTCAGGCTCAGGCCAGACAACTCGTCTGCGGTCACATCCCGCACGCGCGTCCACTGATCGTCGTTCAGACGCGCGCGGCCCATCACGTCGCCGGCCAGCTTGTCGGCCAGGATGAACCTGTCGCCCACATTGGCCCAGCACTCGTCCGGCGTCCCGGTGACCTCATAGAGGCCATAGGCGATATCCTCGCCATACACGACCGCCTTGTTCGACGGCATGGTCCAGGGCGTCGTGGTCCAGATGACGACGTAGGCTCCAGCAAGCTCAGCCAAGCGATTGGAAAGTTCGTCAACACGGTCGAAGTCTCGGCCAATGGCACCCTTATTTCGCTCGGAAACCTCGAACTTCACCCAAACCGTAAAGCTCTCCTTGTCGTGATACTCCACCTCCGCCTCGGCCAGCGCGGTCTTCTCGATGGGCGACCACATCACCGGCTTCGAGCCCTGATACAAAGTCCCGTTCATCAGGAACTTCTGGAATTCCTCCGCGATGATCCGCTCTGCGCGGAAATCCATCGTCAGATAGGGCTTTTCCCACTTGCCGGTCACGCCCAGCCGTTTGAATTCGTCGCGCTGGATGTCGATCCAGCCTTCGGCAAACTTGCGGCACTCGGCGCGGAAATCGACGATATCCACCGCGTCCTTGTTCTGGCCCTTCTTGCGGTACTGCTCTTCGATCTTCCACTCGATCGGCAGGCCGTGACAATCCCAGCCGGGGATGTAGCGCGCATCGCGCCCCATCATCTGCTGGGACCGCACAACCATGTCCTTCAGGATCTTGTTCAGCGCGTGGCCGATATGCAGATGCCCGTTGGCATAGGGCGGTCCGTCATGCAGCGTAAACGGCTGGCGCGGCTCGGCGTCCGCCTTCTCGCGCAGGCGGTCATAGACCTTCAGGCCGTTCCATCGCTCCAGCCACTCGGGCTCGCGCTTGGGCAGGCCCGCGCGCATCGGGAACTCGGTCTGCGGCAGGTTCAGCGTGTCTTTGTAATCGGGTGTCTCGGAACACATCTGTGACGTCCTTTGTCACTGGCATTTCAATCTCTGGGTGGGGGCGGCGCGGTGCGTCCATACGCCTATGATCCCGGCGGCTCGTCTGTTTCAGAGCGCCGGGCATGTAATTCGAATGATGATCGCAAAGCGGGTCATGATGGGGGGCGTTATAGGTGGGCGCGTTCCAAGGAGCAAGCCGTAGAACCCCGGCCCCGCCGACGGCGGCCAAGACTTTTCAGAAAAGTCTTGGCAAAAGCCTTCTCAAGGCTTTTGCAACGCCCGCCCCGTTAACCCGCCGGATCGGCAAAATCCGCACCGTCGGCGGACCACCCAAATACCGACGCGATACCGACGTGCCGATTTCCGGCAAACCGGCGGCGTTAACCATGTTTTCCGAATCGTGTTTGCCATTGCATCCGGCCCATCCAACGGCCAGATTCGAGGCCATGACACCGGCCCTGCCCCCCCGTTTCGAGATCACCCGCGCCGAGATCGAGCGCGTGGTCTCTGCCTTCTACGCCGCGTGCCGCGCCCACCCCGGCCTGGCCCCTGTCTTTGCCGCCCATGTCACCGACTGGCCCGCGCACGAGGCCCGCGTCAGCGATTTCTGGGCCAACACGATCCTGCACGAGCGGTGCTATGTGGGCAATGCCATGCAGACCCATGTGCAGGCGGGCAACGTCAAACCCGGCATGTTCTCGACATGGCTCGACCTCTTCGAAACCACCCTGCACTCCGAGCTACCCCCGGCCAAGGCCGCCGCCTGGTCGGCGCTCGCCCACCGCATCGGTCAGACCCTGCGCGCAGGCGTCGTGAACCGCGAGACACATCCCGGCGGCGTGCCGAAACTGGGCAACCCGTTCTGACGCACGCAACGGCGACCGGACGTTAACGATTTCCCGCTAATTTGGGTAAAGTCTTGAGGCTATAACTGCCTTGAGGCGAAAACACCGACCCAACGAACGAAAACCATCGCTCGTTTACCCTTTGTTAACCCCGCCGAAGAGGCCAGTCAGCGCCCTTTGCACCATCCGCGTGACCGAGGGCCGCTTGCCCGCCCGGAACGGCAGGGGCCGGCAGACTTCCATCGCCGCGACGCCCACCCGCGCGGTCAGCGCGCCATTGACGATCCCCTCGCCGAACCGGCGCGACACCTTGGACAAAAGGCTCCCCCCGGCAACCGAGCCAATCAGGTCGTCGCCCACCGCCACGGCGCCCGTGGCCACAAGATGCGTCATCACCGCGCGGGCCAGCCGCCAGCTTCCCAGCGTGCCAGAACGACCGCCATAGATCTCCGCGATGCGCCGGATCATCCGCAGGTTCGACGTCAGCGCCGCGATCACGTCGGCAAAGGCCAGCGGCACTACCGCCGTCACCGTTGCCACCTGTCGTGCGGCGGCCTCGATCTCGCGCGCCGCGGCCCGGTCCAGCGGCGCCAACAGCTCGGTTTCGGCCAGCCCCAGCAGGCTGCCCGCATCCATCTGCTCGGGGCCATAATCCCGCAAACGGTCGCGCCCCCAGCTCGTATCGTCGCGGCCCGAATAAAGCTGCGTCAGGTCCTGCACCACGCCCCGCGCCTGTTTGAGGTCCGCCCCAGCCAGCGCCGCATCCGCCGCCCGGTGCAGCTTGTCGATACGTGCCAGCCGGGAAAACGCCGCCATCTCGCGGATGACGATGATCAGGCAGACAAGGGCAAACGCCGCGATCAGCGCGGTCACGGCGTATCCCAGCACCACGTTCCGCGCCAGCAACGCCATCACGAAATCCCACGCGGCAAAGGAAATCACCGCCCCCAGGATCGACAGCAACAACCCCCAGAACCACCGCGCCAGGCGCGATGGTTTCTTCGCCGCCAGCGTCGCCACGGTCTGCATTGCCCGCCCCTCGGCATGACCTTCCACCACAGGGTCCGGCACCGGCGGCGCCATGTCGGGGCGTGGGTTGTCGCCTTCCTCTTCGATGTCGATCAGAACCGGCCGCTTGCTCATGACTCCACCCTGCGTTCCGGCGGCCAGACCATCAGGATCTCGGGCCGCCCCTCGTCATTTCTCGCACCATCGGCGCGCGTCTTCTCGGCAAAGCCGTGCCGGCAATAGAACCGCCGCCCTCCAGCATTTTCCTCGGCAACCCAAAGGTTTAGCCGATCCCGCTCTCGCTTGGCATCCAGCAACAACAGGCGGCCCACCCCTTTGCCCTGCGCCTTTGGATGCACGTAAAGCGCATGTAGTTCGGGGCCCGTGCAAAGGATGAAACCGGCCAGTCGCGTATCGTCGCGCACCGCCCGGACACAGCCGCGCCGCGTCATCCTGACCATGATTTTCAGGTCATCCCACCAATGCCCGCTTCGATGCTGCCACAAGACGGCCAACAGCCCCGGCACATGCTTCAGACGTGCGTCGAAAGGGGTCATAACCGATCCCCGATCAGAAACTGCGCCGCCCGATCCAGCCGGATATGCGGTGGGCCTTCGCCGCGTTTCAGCGTCAGGCGCGCGGGGGCGAAATTCATCACCTCGTACTCGGCCTCCAACCACGCTTCGGCTCCGTCCCGCGCCGGCCCCAGCAAATGCGCCGGGTCCTCCGGCAAGGCACCGGGATAAAACGCCGCCTGCTTGCCGCGCCCGCCTTCGGGGCCCATCAGCGTGCCGCGCACGCAATCGAGCGTCTGACCGCCATGCTCCCGCGTTTCCTCGGTCGTGGCCCGCAAGGCGGCAATCGCCATACCCGCCGTCTCCGCCCCGGCGAAATCCGCCCGGTTCCGCGCATCCCGCATCAGCGCCTCGATGATCCCCGTAAGGCGCCCATGTTGCGTATGGTGCAAATGGTCGGCCTTGGTGGCCGCGAACAGGATTTTCTCCACCCGCTGCCCGATCAGAAGCCTGGACAGAAAGGCGTTCCGCCCGGGCCTGAACGCCCCAAGGATATCGGCCATCGCGCGGCGCATGTCCTCGACCGCCTGCGGACCGTTGTGAATGGCCCCCAGCGCATCCACCAGCACGACCTGCCGGTCGATCCTCGAGAAATGATCGCGAAAGAAGGGTTTGACGACCTTGGATTTATAGGCCTCGAACCGCCGCTCCATCTCGCGCCACAGCGACCGGCGCGGCGGGCTGTCGGGCATGGGCAACGGCGCCAAGGTCAGCACCGGAGAGCCGGCCAGATCGCCAGGCAACAGGAACCGCCCTGGCGTGCAGTCCGACAGTCCCGCCGCGCGCGCCGCGTTCAAATAGGCGGTGAACGCCTTGGCCAGCGACTGCGCCACAGGCTCCTCCAGCTTGGCCGTGGCATCCACCTCGCGGGCCTTTGCCAGAAAATCCTGCGCCTGCGCACGCGCCGCCAAACGGCCCAGTGTTTCGGCGGACCATTCCGCATAGCTCTTGTCCATCAGACCCAGGTCCAGCAGCCATTCGCCGGGGTAATCCACGATGTCCAGATGCACCGTACGCGGCCCCTGCAACCCGGCCAGCAACCCCGAGGGGCGCACCCGCAGCGACAGGCGCAACTCCGAAACGGTCCTTGTGCTGTCCGGCCAACGCGGCGTCTCGGCGGTCAGCGCGCCCAAATGTTTTTCATACTCGAACCGGGGCAGCGTATCGTCGGGCTGCGGCTGCAAATAGGCAGCCGAAATGCGTCCTTCGGCGGCGGCGACGAGCCCCGGCATCCGCCCGCGATCCATCAGGTTGGCCACCAGCGAGGTGATGAACACAGTCTTGCCAGCGCGGCTCAGCCCCGTGACGCCCAGCCGGATCACGGGCTCCATGAACGCGCCCGACAGCGTGTCGCCCACGCGCTCCACGCCGCGTGTCAGCCCATCTGCGATATCCGAAAGCACCAAACTGCCCCTTCTCTTTGCCCCCAAGATAGGCCGCACACCCGGCATGTGCCAGAGGGGAGCGTTGGGGGATTGTTCCGCGCCCCCGGCCGCGCTAAGGCCTTTTCATGCCCCGCTATGCATTGAAAGTCGAATATCACGGCGCGCCCTTCGCCGGCTGGCAGCGACAGGCCGATCAGCCTTCGGTGCAAGGCGCGATCGAGGACGCGCTGGCGCGGTTGGAGCCGCGGCCTCACACGATTGCAGCGGCGGGTCGCACCGATGCGGGGGTGCACGGGCTGGCACAGGTCGCGCAATGCGACATGGCCAAGGATTGGGACCCGTTCCGCCTGTCCGAGGCGTTGAATTATCACCTGAAACCCCTGCCCGTCGCGATCCTCGACTGTGCGCAGGTCGCCGACGACTGGCACGCGCGCTTTTCCGCCATCGAGCGTCGCTATCTCTTTCGCCTGCTGGTCCGCCGCGCCCCGGCCACCCACGACAAGGGGCTGGTCTGGCGCGTGCAGAACGCTCTGGATGTCGAGGCCATGCGCGAAGGTGCGGCCCATCTAGTAGGCCACCACGATTTCACGACCTTCCGCTCGACCATCTGCCAGGCGAAAAGCCCCGTGAAAACAATGGACGAGATCGCCATCTCGCAGGTCGAAGGCCTCGGCGGGCGCGAGATCCAGTTCCGCCTGCGCGCCAGGTCCTTCCTGCACAACCAGGTGCGCAGCATCGTCGGCACGCTGGAGCGCGTCGGCGCCGGGGCCTGGGCACCGAACCAGGTGAAAGCGGCGCTCGAGGCCCGCGACCGTGCCGCCTGCGGCCCGGTTTGTCCGCCACAAGGCCTCTATCTTGCGGGCGTCGGCTATCCCGAGGACCCCTTCGCGTGATTTCGCCTTTGAATTCGCACCCGCGCTTGGGTAAGGCTTTCGTCAAGCGGTCCCGTAGCTCAACTGGATAGAGCAGCTGACTTCTAATCAGCAGGTTCGGGGTTCGAGTCCTCGCGGGATCGCCAAAAGGTTTATCGGAGTTCGCCGTACCGAAAAAAGAGGCGTTGCCGCCGGCCTTTTGCAGTCGAGAACCCGCAGTGGACCCAGTGCGCAATGACCGCTTCGGGCGCGTTCTTGCGAAAGCACGGAGACGCAACTAAGTAGACGTCATCACCGCATAGGAGATACACTCGACATGGAGATGACCATCGCCGCCTTCACCCCTCTGGTTTCGCTGCGAGAAGTCTTGTCCCATGCCTGTATCTGTTACCCTGTCCGAGCTGTCCTGGTCCACCCCTGACGGTACACCGCTTTTCTCCGACCTCAACCTGACCTTCGGCCCCGAGCGCATTGGCCTTGTGGGACGCAACGGGACTGGTAAAAGCACGCTTCTGCGCCTGATCGCGGGGCATCTGAACCCGGCCACAGGGAAAGTTTGCGTGACCGGGTCCATTGGCATGATGCGGCAGGATGCGATGCATCATTCGGACGACACCATCGCCGATCTATTCGGAGTGCGGGCATCGCTCGACCTGCTCGATCGAGCCGAGGCGGGCGAGGCGACAGCCGATGACCTTGATGAGGCCGACTGGACGCTACTCGCCCGGATAGACGCCGCGCTTGCCAGTTGCGGTCTGACAGCCGAGCCGCAGACACGGCTTGCCACGCTTTCCGGCGGAGAGCGCAGCAGGGCCGCCCTTGCTGCGCTGATCCTGGGAAAGCCTGATTTCCTGTTGCTGGACGAGCCGACAAACAACCTCGACCGGGACGGACGCAGGACCGTGATTGACCTTATTCGCGCCTGGAACGGCGGCGCGATCATCGCGAGTCATGATCGTGAGCTATTGGAGGAAATGGACGCCATCGTTGAACTCTCGTCGCTTGGCACGACCAGGTATGGCGGCAACTACTCCGATTATCGGGAGCATAAGGATACCGAATTGGAGGCCGCGTCACGTGATCTGGCTTATGCAGAAAAGACCCGCGCAGAGGCCGCGCGTCGTGCGCAACAAGCGGCCGAGCGCAAGGCCCGCAAGGACAGTGCCGGACGCAAGGCGCGGGCGAAGGGCGATCAGCCGAAAATTCTCATGGATGCCGCCAAGGAGCGGGCCGAAGCTTCGGGCGGCGCGGGCGTCCATCTGCGCGAAGCCCGGCGCAATGCGGCCGAAAAAGCACTAGCCATCGCGCGCGAGAAAATAGAGGTTTTGGAGCCCTTGCGCATGGAGATCGCACCGACCGGCCTACCGCCCGGAAAGACCGTTCTGCGGCTGGATTCTGTGACAGGCGGACACGATCCAAACCGCCCGGTAATCCGAGATCTGTCTTTGGCCGTCACCGGCCCCGAGCGGATCGTCATCGCCTGGCCGAACGGCTGTGGAAAAACCACGCTTCTCAAGCTTATCATCGGTCAACTCACCCCGCAGTTCGGGCAGGTGGACCGCTCCGTCCCATTCGCAATGCTGGATCAGCATGTTGGCCTGCTCGATCCCGACTTGTCCCTGCGCGAGAACTTTCTGGCGGTGAACCCCGCCGCAACGACGCAGACGGCCCATGCGGCTTTGGCCCGGTTCGGGTTCCGAGCGGATGACGCCCTGCGCCGCGCAGGTGACCTGAGTGGAGGCGAGCGGCTACGCGGTGGTCTGGCATGCGCCCTTGGCGGCACTCCGCCCCCTGCGTTGCTGATCCTGGACGAGCCGACCAATCACCTCGATCTGAGCGGTATCGAAGCCTTGGAAGAGGCAATGGAAACCTACGATGGTGCGGTCATTGCGGTGAGCCACGATGAAGCGTTTCTCAAATCACTCGGAGCCGACAGGGTAGTTCAACTGAAGCAATGACGCCGCTTCGCCCGCTCTGCGAACATTCTTCGCAACCAGCGCCGGAAAATTTCTTCGGGCACTGGTTGACTGTCATCGGGTTGCCCTGAACGGCTTTCCGCTCTGCGCTGCATCATTCACTGCAAAGGCCTGGGCGTGGCCGCCCCTTTCTGTACTTTTATGAAAGGCGTCGTCAGGCCAGCCCGTGCTGGGACATCGGCAGGCTGCGCACCCGTTCGCCCGTCGCCTTGTAAACCGCATTGGCCACGGCCGGCCCGATGGGTGGGGTGCCGGGTTCACCGATACCCGTGGGCGCCTCGGTCGAGGGCACGATATGCACCGCCACCTCTGGCATGTCCGAGATCCGCAGCGGCGTGTAGTCGGGAAAGTTGAACTGATCCACCTCACCATCGGTCAGCGTGACCTGCTCGCGCAGGATCGACGACAGACCGTACCCCAAGGCGCCCTCGACCTGCGCCACGATGTTGTCGGGGTTGATGGGAACGCCGCAATCCACGCCGCAGGTCACTTTCTCGACCTTTATCGTGCCATCTTCACGCAGTCGCACATCGGCCACTTCGGCAACGTAGCTGCCAAAGCTCTTGTGCACGGCGATCCCACGATGCGTGCCTTCAGGCCCGGACTCTCCGGCCTTGTCGACCGCGAGTTTCAGCACTTCCGCCAGACGCGCATCTTCGCCCAGGTAAGCCAGGCGGAACTCCACCGGGTCGCGTCCGGCGGCTTCTGCCAGCTCGTCCATCATGGTTTCCATGACATAGGCGGTGTGCGTATGTCCGACCGAGCGCCACCACAGGACCGGCACGCCGACATCCGGGTGGTGCACGTCGACCGTAATGTCGGAAATCGCGTAGGGCGTGGGGTGAATGCCCTCGATCGTGGTGTCGTCGACGCCGTCCTTGACCATGTATTGCTCGAACGGCGTGCCCTTGGCGATGCTCTGGCTCACGATGCGATGCTCCCAGCCCGAGATGTTGCCGTCGGCATCGAGGCCAGCACGCACCCGGTGCATCGTCATGGGGCGATAGTAGCCGCCCTTGATGTCGTCCTCGCGGGTGTAGACCAGCTTGATGGGCCGCGCGTCATGCCCGGCGTCCAGCCAGGCCTTGCCGATGGTGGCAGCCTCGGCGACCAGGTGCGCGTCCCCCGTGGCACGACGCCCGAACGAGCCGCCGCCCCACTTGGTGTGCACCTGCACCTGCCCCATCTCGAGCCCGAGGACCGAGGCCGCGGTGCCGTGATCCACGGTCTGCAATTGCGAGCCGCCCCAGAACTGCGCAGAACTGCCGTCGAAGAGCACGGTCATGTCCAGCGGCTCCATCGGCGCATGGGCGAGATAGGGAAAAACGTAATCCGCCTCGATGACGGTCTTCGCCTGTTCCAGCTTGGCCGCGGCGGCGCCCTTTGGCTCTGCCGGGTTGCCAGGCTGGTCCAGAAGGGCACGGAACTCTTCCATAAGCGTGTCCGTCCCCCGGGTCTCGCCAGAGCCCTCGGTCCATTCCAGCGCCAGCGCGTCCCGCGCTTGCATAGCTTCCCACGTGGAGTCGGCCACCACGACGACGCCTTGCGGAATTTCCAGCACGTCATGCACACCATGCATCGCTTTTGCGTCGGCTGCATCCATCGAGGCCAGGGTTGCACCGAACCGCGGCGGGCGCGCCGTGACGGCAACTAGCCCGCCCTCGGGCTGCTGGTCGATCCCGAACATGCCGACACTGCCTTGCGTCTTTTGCGGCACGTCCACGCGGGCAAAGGACTTGCCGATATAGGCCCAATCCTCGGGCGCCTTCAGCGCAACGTCCTCGGGCGGTTGCTGACTGGCCGCGAGGCTCGCCAGTTCGCCGAAGGTGGCACTGTTTTCACCGGCCGACAGCTTGCCGTCGGAAACACCGATCTCTAAGGCGTCGACGCCCCATTCGCTCGCAGCCGCATTGACCAGCATCGCCCGGACCGTTGCGCCGGCCTTGCGGTACTGCTCCCAAGAGTTGGGCATGGCGGTGGACCCGCCCGTGCCCTGCACGCCAAACGCGGTGTTGGCATAGACCTCGGGGTTGGACGGCGCGAAATCCGTCGTGATCTGGTCCATCGAGGCATCCAGTTCATCGGCCACCAGCGTGGCAAGACCCGAGGCCGTGCCCTGCCCCATGTCGAGGTGCTTGCTGAGCACCAGCACGGTGTTGTCGGGCATGACATGAACGAAGGGCGTGACCAGCATTTCGCCCTCGGCACCGGACTGGGCCAGACCGCGCACCGGCACGGCGGCCCCCAGCAGAAGGCCACCTGCGGCACCGGCGGACAGGGTCAGGAATCCGCGCCGCGTCGTGGTCAGCGCGCGTGTGGCGGGTATCAGGTCGCGTTTGTCGATCAGTCTCATCTTACGCCTCCATGATTTCTGCGGCCCGGTGAATGGCCTTGCGGATACGGGCATAGGACGCGCAGCGGCACAGGTTGCCATCCATCGCCGTGTCGATGTCTGAGTCGGTGGGATTGGGCGTTTCGGCCAAGAGCGCCGAAGCAGACATGATCTGCCCCGATTGGCAGTAGCCGCATTGCGGCACTTGAAGTTCGACCCATGCTTCCTGGATCGCCTTCGCGGCCTCGCTTTCCACGCCTTCGATCGTGGTGACCGTCGCGCCCTCAAGGTCGCCTAGGTAAGTCTGGCAGGACCGCGTCGGAACGCCATCGACATGCACCGTGCACGCCCCGCAGGAGGCGACACCGCATCCGTACTTGGTGCCCGTCATGTTCAGTTCGTCACGCAGCGCCCAAAGCAGGGGCATATCCGGGCTTGCGTCGATCTGGGTTTCTTTTCCGTTGAGCGTAAATGTCGTCATGTCTGGCTCCTATCCCTGTTGGCAGTCGCTGGAACGTCAAACCGGCGCGAGGACCGCGCCTTGTTGTTACAATCTACGAGTTAGAGCGCATCTTCAAAAGTCGATACGAGCGCATCGGCCCGCACAGACCTGCGTTCAGATTCGCACAGCGCCCGGGGCGGGTCAGCGCGTGAAACGATCCGGCGCGAAGGGGGCAACGTCGATATTCGGGCGCGCGCCCGAGATCATCTGCGCCAACAGTCGGCCTGTCTTGGGCCCGGCGGTCAGCCCCACGTGATCGTGGCCGAAGCCCGTATAGGCGCCGGCAACGCCCGGCACCTCCCCGATCAAGGGAAGCGAGTCCGAGACCGCCGGACGATGGCCCATCCAACGCGTGGTTTCGCGCCATGTTAGCCCCGGCAGCGCCGCTTTCAGGTGTCGCATGAACATGCGGTAGGGTGCCTCGGGCGGCGGCGCATCAAACCCGCCATAGCCGACCATTCCGGCCAGCCGGATCCTGCCGTCCATCGGCGTGATCACGAACTTGCCCGGCGCGAACATCAAGGGCGACCGCGGCATCTGCGACGGCTCCCAAAGCTCTATGTGAAACCCGCTTTCGGGATGCAGGGGAACCGCGATGCCAAGCGTCTCTGTCAGGGATTTGGACCATGCGCCTGCCGCGACTACGGCGGTGTCCACGGACAGTGTTTCGCCGGCCAGGCGCACCCCCGTGACACGCCCACCGCTGCGTTCTATCGCTTCGACCTCCTCGTGGATCAGCTTCACCCCGAGGCGTTCGGCGGCCTTTGCCAACGCCTTGACGTACGCGCCCGGATCCGAAATGCGCCCGTGGCGCCGTATTCTGGCGGCACACCTGATCGCCTCGCCGTAGATCGGATCGTACGCGCGCAACGCAGTCCGGTCCATTACCGAGAACTCGAATCCCTGCTCCGTGCGGATGTCCCACGTGAAGCGATCCGCATCGAACGCCTTTCGGGTCGCGTATCCATAAAGATAATCGCAAGGTACGACGTATTTTTCCGCTTCGGTTCCCGCCGCAAGGGCCTGGTGATCGGCCAGGCTGTCGCCGATCAGGGGCAGGATCGCGTCCGCCCGGGTCTTGGCCGCATCCGCCGTCGCGTGGCGCAGGTATTTCATCAGCCAGGGCACAAGTGCGGGCAAGTGCCGCCACCTGATATAAAGCGGTTCGCGTGGATCGAGTGCCATGCGCGGCGCTTTGCCCAAGAGGCCGGGGCCGGGCACCGGCATTGTCCCGGAGCAGGCCAGAAGGCCTGCGTTGCCGTAACTCGTCGCCTCGCCGGGACCGGCCTTGTCGATCAGGGTTACGGTATGCCCTTCGCGGGCAAGCCAAAGCGCGGTGGACACCCCCACGATGCCGGCGCCGATCACCGCAACATTACATGTCTTGCCTGTCATCAGCGCAGCTTTAGCCGCGCCTCCTACGCTGTCAATGGGATCGCAGCATTCGCGGCGTAGTGCCATATTGTCGCCGGATGGCACGGGTCATGGAGGACGGCGAGTCGTACCCGCAGCGAATGGCGATTTCGGCAATGCCGAGCGTGCTGTCCTCGATCAGTTTGCGCGCGGCGGCCAGGCGCAGATGTCGATAGACCTTGCCCGGAGACGCCCCCAACCGCGCACGGAATCGGCGGTCAAGCGTCCGGGGCTGGCAGGACAAACGCACCGCAAGCTCTTCCAGGGAAAGCGGTTTCTCGACCGTGTCGCGCATCATCTGCAAGCCGCGGCGCACCAGCGGGTCGACCACCTGCGTGGTCCTTTCCCGCCCCACGGGCGGCTCGCCGTGCAGAAACAGCGCCTCGACATCCAGCCGGACCGCCATGCCGGCATGCTGCGCGATCAAATCCAGGGTCAGGTCGAGCGCAGACATGGCCCCTGCGCAGGTGATCACGTTTCCGTCCCTGAGCACGCGCGCCTGTTCGGCATCGACGGTGAGGAACCGTTCGGTGAAGGCGTCCAGAAGGTCCCAGTGCACCGTTGCCCGGCGTCCATCCAACAACCCCGCAGACGCCAGCAGCCACGGGCCTGCGTCCAATCCCACGACGACGTCGGCGTGGTGAACGGCGTCCCGCAACCGCCTGCGGGTGCGCGGGCTGTCATGCGCCTCGTGACCGTAGCTGGCCACCACGAACAGGTAATCGACCTTTGGCATTGCGGTCACCGAGGCGCGCGCAATCATCTCGATGTCGCTGGAGGACCGCGACGGGCCGCCATCAAGGCTGAGCACCGTCCAGTCGAAGATCGGCTTCGGGCCGACCGTATTGGCGGCGCGCAGAGGCTCGATGCAATTGGCCAGGCACAGGTTCGAGAACCTGTCGAACAGCAGAAACCCGATCCGGGTCGGCTCAAGCGCTGATTTTGTCCATTCCGGCATGATTTTTGTCAATTACTGCAAACTCTGCGACAAAGCCAGCGCGATATGATCTCGTTAACGAAAAGGGAGACCACCATGCCGCTTGCCATGAACCGAGAGGTTTTCATCACCTGTGCCGTGACCGGATCGGGTGGAACGCAGGACAAGAGCCCGCACGTGCCGCGCAGCCCTCAGCAGATCGCCGAGAGCGCCATCGCGGCGGCGAAAGCGGGTGCGGCGGTTGTGCATTGCCATGTGCGGGATCCCGAGACCGGGGTGCCGTCGCGCGATGTGAAGATGTTCCGCGAAGTGACCGAGCGCATCCGGGACGCGGAGGTCGACGTGGTGCTGAACCTGACCGCGGGGATGGGCGGGGACATGGTGTTCGGCAATGTCGAAAACCCGCTTCCTCTGAAAGAGGACGCGACCGACATGATCGGCGCCACCGAGCGGGTGGCGCATGTGGCCGAATGCCGCCCGGAAATCTGCACCTTGGATTGCGGCACGATGAACTTTGCCGAGGCCGATTACGTCATGACCAACACGCCCGGCATGCTGACGGCGATGGGCCGGATGATGACGGAACTGGGCGTGAAGCCCGAGATCGAAGCCTTCGACACGGGCCATTTGTGGTATGCAAAACAACTTGTTAGCGATGGCGTCCTGGACAGTCCCGCGCTGGTGCAGCTGTGCATGGGCGTGCCGTGGGGCGCGCCGGATGACCTGAATACCTTCATGGCGATGGTCAACAACGTGCCTCAGGACTGGACCTTCAGCGCCTTCGGGCTGGGGCGCAACCAGATGCCCTATGTCGCGGCCTCGGTCCTGGCGGGCGGCCACGTGCGCGTCGGGTTGGAGGACAACCTGATGCTGGACAAGGGCGTGCTGGCCACCAACGAGCAGCTTGTCGCGCGGGCGAAAGAGATCATCGAACGGCTGGGCGCCCGCGTGATCGGACCGGAAGACGTGCGCAAGAAGCTGGGCCTGACCAAGCGGGCGCCGGTCTAAAAATGGCTGTCGGTATCGCGTCGGTATCCCGGTTGCATCGCGTCGGTGTCATCTGCGCGTGTCGGGATACCCGTCCATGAGCCGCCGCGTGGTCATCACCGCCGGCGCGTCGGGCATCGGCAAGCGGCTGGCCGAACGGTTTCTGGAGGCGGGCGACCGCATGGCGATCTGCGACGCCGACCCGGTGGCGGTGGCCGCGATGGCCGAGGCCAATCCTTCGATCATAGCGCAACAGGCCGATGTCACCGACGAGGCGCAGATGGACGCTTTCCTGGGTCAGGTCGAAGGCGAATGGGGCGGCGCGGACGTCGTGTGTGCCAATGCCGGGACCGGCGGGCAGGCGGGACTGATCGAGGACCTCGATTATGCCGCGTGGCAGCAGTGCGTGGCGGTCAACCTGCACGGGTCGTTCCTGACCTGCCGCTGGGCCGCGCGGGTGATGCGGGCGCAGGGCTCAGGGCTGATCGTGCTGACGACTTCGACGGCGGGGCAATGGGGCTATCCCTATCGCTCGCCCTATTCCTCGGCCAAGTGGGCGCTGGTGGGGCTGACCAAGACACTGGCGATGGAGCTGGGCCCGGCGGGCGTGCGCGTCAACGCCATCGCCCCCGGAGCCGTGGAAGGCGACCGGATGGACCGGGTCGTGGCCATGGAGGCCGCCGCCAGCGGCAAGACCGAGGACGAGGTGCGCGCGCAATACGTCAGGGGCGTCAGCCTGCGCAGCTGGGTCACGGCGGACGATCTGGCCGACATGGTGCTGTTTCTCGCCTCGTCGGGCGCGTCCAAGATCTCTGGGCAGGTGATGGCGGTGGACGGCCACACGGAAACGCTGGTGCCATGATCATGCGCCCTATTTGGCCCGCACGACCCGGCACAGGAAGCAATTGTTCGACGCGCTGCGGAGGTCGACGAACGCGATCTTCGGGGTCTCCAGCAAGCGCGCCGCGTAGGTTCGGATCTGCGGCGTCGCGGTTACCTGACCCGTGCCCGGGCATATGCGCTCGTCGGATGTGTAGCCCCGGACGATATAGGTCGGCGCCGTCAGCATCGGCGGCAATGTGTCTGCCAGTGAGGCCGCGTCGCAATCGTCTGCACATAGAAAGATCGGCCCGGTTTCCGTATAGGGGTTCAATCCCTGGAACGGGCGCCATGCCAGAACGAGATAGCGCTTCCCGTCCGGGACGGTTCGCAGGCAATGGCGGCATGGGGTTCCCGTGCCGTCGGATACCAGCGCTTCGATGGGCTGGTCGTGGATATCGCGCAGGGTTCCGCGCAGGTGCCGCACCTGATCGGTCGGCAGAGGTTGAAACTGTATGCTCATCATGTGTCTCCTTTACCCGGGACAGTCTTGCCGTGTTCGACGGCCCGGACGATCCGGATATTGCGGAAAGGAGAACGCGATGCTGAAACACGTGATCGGAGCAGGCATGGGCTTGCTGATGCTGGCGGGCTGCGGCGGCGGGCCCACCTCGCGCGAGGGATCGTTTCGCGACACGGGGCAGCCGCTGTCGGTCACGACGCGCGGCAACGGGATGCAGGACATGGGCGGGCCGTGGTTCGTGCGGGGGTATTTCCCCGGCGACGGCGGTTTGGCGATGGTGACGCTGCTGCCCGATCTGCGCGGCCAGCAGGCGGTGGAGTTCCGCAACGAGGCTTGCCTGCTGTCCGGCGACTGCGAAACGGACACCGAGATATGGATGGCAAAGCCGCTGGGGCAGAATCGTTGGCAACTGAACCGCGAGGGCGAAGCGCCGCGGCAGATGTGGGTCGTCTGGGTGGACGACGATTTCCGCACGGCGGCGATCGGGACGCCTGACGGCAGCTATGGCTGGATCCTCGACCGTCGCCCCGAAGGCGGTGCGGACCGGCTGCGGGCGGCGGCGGAAATTCTGAATTTCAACGGCTATGACACCTCGCGGATCAAGGTGAGATGACGAAGGGAACGACGATGACGAAACGGGCGGCAATCATCGGTGGCGGCGTGATCGGCGGCGGCTGGGCCGCGCGGTTCCTGCTGAACGGCTGGGATGTGCGGGTGTTCGACCCCGACCCGCAAGCCGAGCGCAAGGTGGGCGAGGTTCTGGAAAATGCGCGGGGTGCGTTGCCGATGCTCTATGACTGCGCCCTGCCCGCCGAGGGGAAGCTGAGTTTTCACGGCTCGATTGCCGAGGCGGTCGACGGCGCGGACTGGATCCAGGAAAGCGTGAGCGAGCGGCTCGACCTGAAGCACAAGGTCTTTGCCGAGATCCAGGCCGCAGCACCGGGCGTGCCCATTGGCTCCTCGACCAGTGGGTTCAAGCCGTCGGAATTGCAGCAAGATGCGACCGACCCGTCGACGATCATGGTCACGCACCCGTTCAACCCGGTCTACCTGCTGCCGCTGATCGAGGTGGTGCCGTCCGAGGCCACATCGCCCGAGATGGTCGAGGTGGCCAAGGCGACGCTGACCCAGGTGGGGCTCTATCCCCTGCATGTGCGCAAGGAGATCGACGCGCATATCGCGGACCGCTTCCTCGAGGCTGTCTGGCGCGAGGCGCTGTGGCTGGTCAAGGACGGCATCGCCACCACCGAGGAGATCGACAACGCCATCCGCTACGGCTTTGGCCTGCGTTGGGGGCAGATGGGCCTGTTTGAGACCTACCGCGTGGCCGGCGGCGAGGCCGGGATGCGGCATTTCATGGCGCAGTTCGGTCCGGCGCTGAGCTGGCCCTGGACCAAGCTGATGGATGTGCCGGAGTTCACGCCCGAGTTGGTGGACCTGATCGCGGACCAGTCGGACGCGCAGTCGGGGCACCTGTCGATCCGCGAGCTGGAGCGCAAGCGCGACCGCAACCTGATTGCCATGATGCGGGCGCTGAAACAGCAGGGCACCGCTTCGGGCAAGCTGGTCGGTCAGCATCAAAGGACGCTGATGCATCCGCCGCAGGACGCCCGGCCGATGATCACGCAGGACCGGATGGTGCCGGTCGACTGGACCGACATGAACGGGCATATGAACGAGGGCCGCTACGGGCAGGTTTTCAGCGATGCGGCTGAGGGCGTGATGGCCTATGTGGGCGCGGACGAGGCCTATGTGAGTGAGCGGCAGCTGAGCTATTTCACGGTGGAGACGACGATCAAGTACCTGGCCGAAACGCGGGCCGGGGAAGCGATCATCGTCGAGAGTCGGGTGACCGAAGGCGGCGGCAAGAAGCTGCGCTGTTTTCACGAGATGAAGCGCAAGAGCGACGGCGAGGTGATGGCGACCTGCGACCAGCTGATGCTGCATGTGAGCCTGGAGACCCGGCGCACCTGCGCGCCGCCAGAGGATGTGGCAGAGAAGGTGGCGGCGCTGGCCGCCCTGCACGCGGAGGAGTGAGACCATGCATTTCGGATTGACCGACGAGCAGGAGATGATCGTCTCGACGGTGCGCAGTTTCGTCGAGAAGGAGATCTATCCGCACGAGGAACTTGTCGAACGGACCGGCGAGGTGCCGGACGAGGTGGCGCAAGAGATCAAGCGCAAATGCATGGATCTCGGGTTTTACGCCTGCAACTTTCCCGAAGAGGTGGGCGGCGCGGGCCTCGGCCACGTGGATTTCGCGCTGGTCGAGCGGGAATTGGGGCGCGGGTCGATGGCGCTGACGCATTTCTTCGGCCGGCCGCAGAATATCCTGATGGCCTGCGAGGGCGAGCAGCGTGAGCGGTACCTCATGCCCGCCGTGCGGGGCGAGCGGATGGATGCGCTGGCGATGACCGAGCCCGATGCCGGGTCGGATGTGCGCGGAATGAAGTGCTTCGCCAAACGTGACGGCGGCGACTGGGTGGTGAACGGCACCAAGCATTTCATCTCGGGCGCGGATCATGCCGATTTCATCATCGTCTTCATCGCCACGGGCGAGGACGACACGCCGAAAGGACCCAAGAAGCGCATCACCGCCTTCCTAGTGGATCGTGGCACGCCGGGCTTCACCATCCGCGACGGCTACAAGTCGGTCAGCCACCGGGGCTACAAGAACATGGTGCTGGAATTCGACGATTGCCGGCTGCCCGACGCGCAGGTGCTGGGCGACGTCGACGGCGGATTCGCGGTAATGAACGAATGGCTCTACGCCACGCGGATCACCGTGGCGACGATGAGCGTGGGACGGGCGCGCCGGGCCTTTGATTACGCGTTGAACTACGCCGCCGAGCGCAAACAGTTCGGCCAGCAGATCGGCAAGTTCCAGGGCGTGAGCTTTCAGATCGCGGACATGGTCACCGAGATCGACGCCGCCGACTGGCTGACGCTGGCCGCGGCATGGCGGCTGGATCAGGGCCTGCCGGCGAACCGCGAGATCGCCTCGGCCAAGCTCTTTGCCAGCGAGATGCTGGCCCGCGTGACCGACGCCACCTTGCAGATCTTCGGCGGCATGGGCCTGATGGACGACTTCCCGGTCGAGCGGTTCTGGCGCGACGCACGGGTCGAGCGGATCTGGGACGGGACGTCCGAGATCCAGCGCCACATCATCAGCCGCGAGCTTCTGCGGCCGCTGGGGGCATAAGAGACGAATGCCTTCGGCGAGGATATTTTCGGCCAGAGGAAAAGGGGGGAGCCGGGAAAGCCCCCCCCGGGAAAAGGCGCGGCCTCTTCCCCTGGCGCGGTCATCGGCGTCCCCGCCTGTACCGCATGGCAAGCATTGCAGGGCGTGGTTAACAAACCGTTTCTTCCTCTGGCCGGAAATATCCCCGCCGGAGGCAATAAACTCTTCGGCGCAAGGATCCGCCCCATGCGCGACCTGAGCCGCCTCATTCAGCCGAAGTCGATTGCGGTGATCGGCGGCGGGGCCTGGTGCACCAGTGTCGTCGAGCAGTGCCGGAAGATGGCATTTCCCGGCCCGGTCTGGCCGGTCCATCCGGCGAAGGCGGAAATCGCGGGCCTGCCTGCCTGCGCCCGGCTGGATGATTTGCCCGCGCCACCGGATGCCGTCTTCATCGGGGTGAACCGACACGCCACGGTCGATGTCGTCCGCCAACTGCGCGAGATGGGCGCGGGCGGTGCGGTCTGTTTCGCAAGTGGCTTCAGCGAGGCGCAGGCCGAAACCGGCGACGGGGCCGACCTTCAGGCGACGTTGCTGGAGGCCGCGGGCGAGATGCCGCTCCTGGGACCCAACTGCTATGGTTTCATCAACTACCTGGACGGCGCGCTCTTGTGGCCGGATCAGCATGGTGGTGCGCGGGTCGAAAGCGGCGTGGCGGTGCTGACGCAAAGCTCCAACATGGCGATCAACATCTCGATGCAGTCGCGCGGCCTGCCGCTGGCCTATGTGACCACCGCCGGGAACCAGGCGCAGACCGGGTTGGCGGAGCTGGGCCACACGCTGTTGCAGGACCCGCGGGTGACCGTGCTGGCGCTGCACATCGAAGGGATCGGCGACGTGCCCGCCTTCGAGCGGCTGGTGCAAACGGCCCGGGACCTGGGCAAGCCCGTGGTCGCCCTGAAGGCCGGCAAGTCGGCGCGGGCGCAGGCGGCGGCGGTGTCGCACACGGCCTCGCTCGCCGGCAGCGACGCCGGAGCGCGCGCGCTTTTGCGGCGGCTGGGCGTGGCGCAGGTCGACAGCCTGCCCGCCTTGCTGGAGACGGCGAAGCTGTTGCACTACGCAGGCCCGTTGTCCGGTGTCTCTCTGGCCTCCCTGTCCTGTTCGGGGGGCGAGGCCAGCCTGATGGCGGACAGCGCCGAGGACCGGAAGGTTGCGTTTCCCGACCTGACCCTGACGCAACACGACCGCCTGCGCGAGACGCTCGGCCCCATGGTCGCACTGGCCAACCCTCTGGACTATCACACGTTCATCTGGAACGACGCCGGTCGCATGGCGCAGGTCTTTGCCATCATGCAGGAGGGCTCGGCGAACCTGACCTGTGTGATAATAGACTTTCCGCGCACGGATCGATGCGACCCCGGCGCCTGGGACTGCGTGTTCGAGGCCGGGGCGACGGCAGTGGCCGAGACCGGCAGACCATTGGTGCTGGTGTCCACCCTGCCCGAGCTGCTGCCCGAGGCGATGGCCGCGCGCGCCACGGCGGGCGGCATGATCCCGATGCAGGGACTGGACGATTTTCTGACCGCTGTCGAGGCAGCGGCCTTCATTGGCCGGTGCGGCCCGCTGCCTGCGCCGGTGGTGCAGGGAGACCGGCCGAAACGCGCAAGAGTGCTGGCGGAGGCCGAGGCGAAGCGCGCGCTGGCCGCCGCGGGCCTCGACGTTCCGCGGGCGATGGTCGCGGACACGGTCGACGAGGCCGTGGCGGCGGCCAAGGAGATCGGCTTTCCCGTGGTGTTGAAGGGCATGGGCGTCGCGCACAAGACCGAGGCCGGACTGGTGGCGCTTGGTCTGCGGGACGCGCTGGAAGTCGAGGAAGCGGCCAAGGGCATGGCCTGCGACGGCTTTCTGCTGGAGGAGATGATCGGCGACGGCGTGGCCGAGCTGTTGCTCGGCGTCGTCCGGGACCCGGCGCATGGGTTCGTGCTGACGCTGGGGGCCGGCGGGACGCTGACGGAAATCCTGCGGGACACGGTGTCGCTTATCCTGCCCGTGACGGAGGACGAGGTGTTCGGGGCGCTCGACAGCTTGCGCATCGCCCCCGTGCTTGCAGGGTATCGCGGCAGGCCCGGCACGGACCGCGCCGCCATTGCACGCGCCGTTCTGGCGGTGCAGGACTATATCGGCGCCGAACGCAACCGGCTGGAGGAAATCGAGATCAACCCGCTGATCTGCACGACCGAAAGGGCCGTGGCGGCGGATGCACTGATCCGGAAAGGAGACTGACATGACGGACAACCCGGTTAAGACCGAGACTCGCGGCCATGTGCTGGAAGTGACGCTGGACCGGCCCAAGGCCAACGCGATCGACCTGGCGACCAGCCGGATCATGGGCGACGTGTTCAAGGACTTCCGCGACGATCCGGAACTGCGCGTGGCGCTGATCACCGGCGCGGGCGACAAGTTCTTCTGCCCCGGCTGGGACCTGAAAGCCGCCGCCGGGGGCGATGCGGTGGATGACAACTACGGCGTCGGCGGCTTTGGGGGCCTGCAGGAAATGCGGGCGATGAACAAGCCGATCATCGCGGCGGTGAACGGGATCTGTTGCGGTGGCGGCCTGGAATGGGCGCTGAGCGCGGACATCATCCTGGCCGCCGATCATGCGCAGTTCGCCCTGCCCGAGATCCGGTCGGGGACGGTGGCCGATGCGGCCAGCGTGAAGCTGCCCAAGCGCATCCCCTATCATATCGCGATGGAGATGCTGCTGACCGGACGCTGGATCGACGCCGAGGAAGCAGCGCGGTGGGGCTTGATCAACCAGATCCATCCCGGCGATCAGCTTATGGCAAAAGCGCGGGAGATGGCGGATTTGCTGGCGAGCGGGCCGCCGCTGGTTTACGCCGCGATCAAGGAGATCGTACGCGAGGCCGAGGCGATGACATTCCAGGACGCGATGAACCGGATCACGCGGCGGCAATTCGAGAGCGTCGACGTGCTGTATGACTCCGAGGACCAGCTGGAAGGCGCAAAGGCTTTTGCCGAAAAGCGCGACCCGGTCTGGAAAGGGCGCTGAGGGCGGTCGAAGGCGGCTGAAAATTCGGAGGATTTTCTGGCCACATTCTTCTGCGAAGAATGTGCTGGCGCGCGACGTGCCAGCCGCGCGCCTGTGGCGTCAGTTGGTTATGATCTCCGGCCCCATGAAGGTTGTGGGCAGGTAGGTCGATATCCACGGGATATAGGTCACCATGATCAGGAAGACGAAGAGCACGGCGAGGAACGGCAAGGCCGCGCGCACCACGTTCATCATCGGCATCCCGGCCACGCCCGAGGTGACGAAGAGGTTCAGGCCCACGGGCGGCGTGATCATCCCGATCTCCATGTTCACCACCATGATGATGCCAAGGTGGATGGGGTCGATCCCGAGTTCGATGGCGATGGGGAACACCAGCGGCGCCACGATGACCAGAAGCCCCGATGGCTCCATGAACTGGCCGCCGATCAGCAGGATCACGTTGACCATCACCAGGAACATCACCGGGCCGAGGCCCGCGGCCAACATGCTTTCGGCGATGGCCTGGGGGATCTGTTCGTCGGTCAGCACGTGCTTCAGCAGAAGCGCGTTGGCGATGATGAACATCAGCGTGATCGTCAGTTTCGCGCCCTCGAAGACGGTGTTCACCGTGTCGCGGTGCCAGAAGGCCGTGACCAACGCCCAGGGCTTTTGCAGCAGGGTCGCGGGGCGCGGGGCCTCGGCGGCGTTGACGCTGCGCTCGCCCATGGCGCCGGTATAGGTCTCCTCTTCGGACGGTGCCGCCAGGGGGCCCATGTCGCGATAGATAAAGCAGGCCACGAAGAAAGCGTAGACGGCGGCGACGGCGGCGGCCTCTGTCGGGGTGAAGGCGCCGGGTTGCCAGTAGATCAGGCTGCCCTCACCGGTGAGATTGATCCACGGGTGGCCATAGATGCCGCCCATGATGATCCCGATCAGCAGAAGGCCCCAGAAGGCGTCGCGGAAGCTGTCGAAGATCTCGGCCCAGCCTTTCCACTCGCCGGCTGGCATGTTGCGGATGCGGGCCATGATGTAGATCGTGACCATCAGCATCGTGCCGGCCAGCAGGCCGGGGATGACACCGGCTAGGAACATCCGGCCCACGGACACGTCGGTGGCCGAGGCGTAGACGACCATCACGATGGAGGGCGGGATAAGGATGCCGAGCGTGCCGGCGTTGCAGATGACGCCGGCGGCGAAATCCTTGGTGTAGCCCACCTGCCGCATGGCGGCGATCACGATGGTGCCGATGGCGACCACAGTGGCGGGCGAAGAGCCCGAGAGCGCGGCGAAGATCATGCAGGCCAGAACGCCCGCGATGGCCAGACCGCCCTTCAGATGCCCGACGCAGGCGATGGAGAAACGGATGATCCGTTTCGCCACGCCGCCCGTGGACATGAAGCTGGAGGCGAGGATGAAGAACGGGATGGCCAGCAGCGTGTAATGTTCGGCCATCGCGTCATAGAGCGACTTGGCCACCGCACCGATGGACGTGTTCGAGAACATCAGCTGGAACACGATCGAGGAGAACCCGAGCGAGACCGCGATCGGCACGCCGATCAGCAGCAGGCCGATGATCATGATGAAGAGAAATGCGACTTCCATGGTCCTAGCCCCTGTTCACGGCTTCGCCGCGGGCGAGCTTGTCGGCGGCGGTTTCCACCGCGTCCTCGGCCTCGTGGCTGGTGATGATGCGCTGGCGGGTGCCGCGGATGACGCCCAGGGTCGCCTGAAGCACGCGGAAGAGGAGCAGTGCGGCGCCGATGGGCAGGATCAGGTAGGGAATGACGCGCGGGAGGTAATCGTATTCCTCGACCACGCGGGTGTCGCCGTCCATGTACCAGTTGAACGTGTTCTCGAGGAACTCCTTGCCGAAGGGGATCGGCACAGGGCGGACCACGGCATAGCCCTGGGCGCGCGCCTCGTCAAAGCCGGTGGGGAACCAGCGGCCCGAGGTCGGATTGAGGTTGGAGAACGGCGCCCAGAAATCGTAGGCGCCCTTGAGCAGAAGAAAGGCATAGGCCACGCAGACGAGACAGGCGATGATCGCCATGACCCGCTTGAGTCCGCCGCCGACCATGTTGACGATGGCATCCACACCCAGGTGGGCGGTGACCTTGAACCCGTAGGAAATGCCGAAGAGGACCAGCCAGGCGAAGAGGATTTCCACCACCTCCTGCCCCCAGAGCAGGCTTTCGGAGAAACCGTAGCGCAACACGACGTTGGCAAAGGTGATCAGGGTCATCGCGCCCAGGATCAGGGCGATGAAGATTTCCTCGGCGCGATGGACGACGCGTCCGACCGGGCCCGATGGTGTGTATCCGCTCACGCTCATGGCGTTTCCCTCCGGATCATGTGGGGTAAGGCCGGTGCAGGGTCCGGCGACACGGGTGGTGCCGCCGGTATCCGGCGCTGCGGGCACGGTCGGGCCTCAGGGAAGCCGCAGCCGCGCGCCCGCCTTGCCCTGCGTCAGCTGCCGCTGTTGTGCGACTGGGCCGCGTCGATGTTGTCCTGGCCCACATCCTCGACGAACTGGTCCCAGACCGGGCGCATCGCATCGACCCAGGCCTGACGCTGGTCGGCGCTCAGCTCGCGTACCTCGCCGCCGGCGTCGATGATCGCCTGGCGGTTTTCCTGGTTCACGCTGTAGCTTTCGGCGTTCCGGGTCTCGGTCACTTCACCCACGATGGTCATGAACTGGTCGCGCACGTCGGGTTCCAGCGAGTCGAGCCAGTCGCTCGAGGTCACCAGCAGGTAGTCGATGATGCCGTGGTTGGTCTCGGTGATGCCGTCCTGCACCTCGAAGAACTTCTGGCCGTAGATGTTGGACCAGGTGTTTTCCTGACCGTCGACCACGCCGGTCTGCAGCGCGCCGTAAACCTCGGAGAAGGCCATCGGCTGCGGCGAGGCGCCGAGCGCTTCCATCTGCGCGACCAGAACGTCGGAGGTCTGCACACGGAACTTCAGGCCCTTGGCGTCTTCCGGCGTTTCCAGCGGAACATTGGCCGAGAACTGCTTCATGCCGTTATGCCAGAAGCCCAGCCCCTGCAGGCCGCGGCGCTGCATGGAATCGAGCATGTCCTGACCCGCCTCGGAGGCCTGGAAGCTGTCCACGGCGTCGATGTTCTTGAACATGAAGGGCAGGTCGAAAATGCGGAAGACCTTGGTGAAGTTCTCGAATTTCGACAGCGACGGTGCGGCCAGCTGGACGTCGCCCTGCAGCATCGCCTCGAGCACCTGGTCATCGTTGTAGAGCGTGGAGTTGGGGAACACCTCCATGCACATCTTGCCGTCCATTTCCTCGTTGATGCGCTCTTGCAGCAGCGAGGCGGCGATGCCCTTGGGGTGTTTGTCGGTGTTGGTGACGTGGCTGAACTTGACGACGATTTCGCCATCGTCACAGGCGGCGCTCACGGCGCCGGCAGACACGGTCAGTGCGAGTGCCGCGGTTGCGGCAGACAGGAATTTCATGGTCTCTCCTCCCAAATTCGAGACTGGTTTCGATACCGTCACGGTATTGCGGGGCAAAGAATGGCGAATGGGGGAAATGCCTCAAGATGATTCGGGCGAAGATCAGCCGAATCAAAATATATCGAACGCTATCAGTGCATTAAGGCTTTCGAATCGCTGTGAGCCGCGTCACCCGCGAAAGGTCTGTGCGGATTCCCGCACGCGCCTCGCCTCTGCTGTGCGGATTTTCGCACAATTCGGTGAAGCGGCGTTCAGACCGCCCTGCCGGGCCAGCGCCGCGTCGCCACCAGGACACCGAGGACGACAAGCCCCACGGCCAGCCAGTTGACGCCGGTGATATTGTCCGCGCCAAGCCCGACCATGGCCATGACGACAAGCCCGGCGCAGGTCATCAGGGCGCCCAGCATGGCGAGGATCGGACCGGGCCGACCGGCGGGTTTGGTGCGGCTGCCGGCCTCGAACCGCACGAAGACCAGGACGAGAGGCAACAGAACGACGCTGAAGAGCGCCAACCAGACGGGCCGCATGGCCCACCAAGCGCTGCTGCCCGGCGGCTCTTGCAGGCCGACGCCGCCCAACAACACGGCGATGCCCACGACGATGATCAGCGCCGTCATGTGCCACAGGTAGATCGACATGATCATCTGATTGAAGAGGATCACCAACGCCCAGGGCCGCGTGCGCTGCAGCCAGGCCTGCGCGAGGTCGGTGAAAAGCAGGATCGCGCCGATCTGCATGGCCCCCACGGCCAGCATCGCGGTGGTGGGCGGGCGCGTGTTGGACATCTCGGCGTCCGGCACGCTGACCATGGCGACGGGGTATCCGAACTGCACGATCAGAACGTAGAGCCACGAGACACCCAAGGCGATGAAGCCCAGCGCCCATGTCTTGGGCCGCGCGGCGCGGCGCCACCAGTACCCAAGCTGGTGCACCGCCAGCCAGACGAAGCCGTAGTTGGCCCAGCGCAGCCAGCCCTGATCGAGACCGAAGGCGATGGCGTCCACGGCGATGGCACCGAGGACCAGCAGGAGGACCGACAGGACACCGATGCGATCCCACAGCGCGACGGTGACCGGCACGGCCATGGTGATGACGATGTAGACGGCCAGAAACCAGACCGGCACCAATGCAGCCTGCGAGGCAAAACCGATCAGATCTGGCGAGACGCCCATGGCGCGCGCGATCACTCCGCCAGCGGCCCAGGCCAGAACCACGGGAACGGTCGGTTTCAGAAGGCGCGACAGGCGCGTGGCGGCCCAGGCGCGCTTCGTTTCCGGGTCCTTCTGGGCGGAGTCCCATGACAGGCTGTTGGAAAATCCGCCGACGAAGAAGAAGACCGGCATCACCTGGAAGAGCCAGGTGGCGTAATGGGTCCAGCGTTGTTCGGCCAACAGGATCACCAGCGTCACCTCGCCGTCGCGCATGACGGCGGCGACCAGCAGCCAATGACCGAGGATCACGAAACTGATCGCGATGGCCCGGTAAAGATCGACGGCGCGGTTGCGGGTGTCGGGCGTGCGCTCGGCGGCCCAGCGGGCGGCGGCCATCAGGCCCTTGGGCATCTTGTCGGGGGGTGTCGGGGTGGTCATGGGGTCTGCCTGCTCTGCCGTCTTTCGCCCGCGATCTGGTGCAGCGTGGCGTGTCGCAGGAGCCTAAGGTCTTTCATCTGTGCGCGGAATCACCGTTTGCCGATCCGGGCACCAAGGCCCGGGTCTGTGGCACGGATGCCGCGTCAGCCCTCGCCGCGGCGGTAGTCCTCGGGCTTTATCCCGTAGCGGGCGAGCTTGTCGTAGAACGTCTTGCGCGGCAGCTTCAGCGCCTTTGCGGCCTCGGAGGCGCGTCCGTTCTGGCGCCCCAGCGCCGCGATCAGCAGCGACCGCTCGACCTGCGCCATCTGCTCGGACAGGCCCAGGTCGGCCGCGCGGGTGACCTCGTCGGGCATGCCGAGGACGAAACGCATGGCGGCACTCATGAGCGAGCGTGCGTTGCCGGGCCAGTCCTGCGCCATCAGGCGGGCCAGGTGATCGGGGGCGATATCGGGCGCGGCGATGCCGGATTGCTCGGCGGCCTGGGCCACGTAGTGGCGGAACAGCACCGGGATATCCTCGGGCCGCTCGGAAAGGGCCGGGATGCGCACGGGCGCCACGTCGAGCCGGTAGTAAAGCTCCGGGTAGAACCGCCCGTCCTGGGCGGTCCTGGCGAGATCGGTGGTGGTTCCGGCGATCAGCCGCGCCTCGGCCCCGTCCTCGAGCCGATCGAGAAGCGCGTGCTGCGATGGCGGCGGCAGGGCGGTGATCTCCTCGATGAAGAGACTGCCGCCCCGGGCGGCGGCCAGCGCCTCGTCGAGCGCGTCGACATCCAGCGCCGCCGCGGGCTGCTTGACGTAGGGCCCCCGCCCCGCCGGCGTCATCAGGTGCAGCACCTCGGCCACCTTCGAGATGCCGGCGCCGGGCGGGCCGCTGACCAGAACGTCGGTGCCCATGGCCGCCACGCGGCGCACGCGTTCGCGCAGGTCCTCGGCCAGTTTCGATGTCCCGAAAAGCATCCGCGCCGCCGCATCGCCGGTTTCCAGCTGGCGCTTCAGCCGCCGGTTTTCCAGCACCAGCGCCCGGGTCTGCAGGGCGCGGGTCAGCACGGGCAGCAGGGCGTCGGGCGCACAGGGCTTTTCCAGGAAATCGAACGCCCCCTTGCCCATCGCGCGGACCGCCATGGGAATGTCGCCTTCGCCGGTCAGCAGGATGACGGGCAGGTCGGCATCGGTCTTGCGAGTATGTTCCAGCAGGTAGAAGCCATCGCGGCCCGGCATCCGGATATCCGACAGGATGACGCCGGGAAAGTCCGGCGTGATATGGTCCTTGGCCTCGATGAAGGACCCGGCGACACGCGGCGCAAGGTCATGCAGTTCCAGCGTCTGGGCCAGCGCCTCGCGCACGGCGGCGTCATCGTCGACGATCAGGACATCGGTGCTCATGCCGCCACCTCTTCCTGCCAGGGATCCAGTTCGATGCGAAAGATCGCGCCGCCATCGGGCGCGTTGCTGCCGCTGATACGCCCGCCGAAACTTTCGACCAGGCCGTAGGAAATCGAGAGGCCAAGGCCAAGGCCATCCTCGCCGCCCACCTCCTTGGTGGTGTAGAACGGCTCGAATATCTTGGCGGGGTCCGAAATGCCGGGGCCGGTGTCGCGCACGGTCACCGTCGGACGGGCACCGGGGACGAGAGAGATCTCGATGCGCTTGCGGGCCTGTCCCGCCATGGCATCGACGGCATTGTTGATCAGGTTCACGAAGACCTGGCCAAGGCGGACCTCGCCGGCGCGGACGTGCACGGAGATGGCCGGACGCCGCCAGTCGAGCGACACGTTTTCCTGCGCGAGCCTTTGTTCGGTCAGTTCCACCGCGGTGTCGATCACGGCGCCAAGATCGACCTTGCCCGCCGGCTCCGCCTCGTTCCGGGCGAAGGCGCGCAGGTTCTTGATGATCCGCGCGGCCCGCGCCGCAAGGTCCGCTATGCGGGTCATGTTGGCCCGCGCCGGCCGCGTCTTGCCCGCGTCGAGGAAGGCCGCGCCATTGTCGGCAAATTGCTGGATCGCCATCAGCGGCTGGTTCAGTTCGTGGCTGATCCCCGCGGACATCTGGCCCAGGGCATTCAGCTTGCCGGCCTGCACAAGCTCTTCCTGGGCACGGGTCAGGGCCGCCTCGGCCTCCTTGCGTTCTGCCACTTCGCGGCGCAGCGCGGCGTTGGCCTGCGACAGTTCCGCGGTGCGGTCGGCGACACGGGTTTCAAGCTGTGCGTTGGCGATGCTCAGGGTCCGGCGCCGTTCGGCCAGGAGCAGCAGCACGGCTCCGAAGGCGAGGCAGATGGCGGCGAACACCGCCGCCTGCAGGTTTGCGACCCGCGCGGCGGCGGCGACGTCCATCAGCGCGTGGCCGGTCATGCCGATCACCGGCTTCGGGCTGGCCAGGTGCAGGGCGCGCTCGGGCAGGTAGGCCCCCTGGGACAGGTCCCAGATTTCGGCGAGCCGGCGCTCCGGTGCGCCGACCGGCGCGTCGCTGTCGGGCGAGACCAGCCCGACCGAGCCGGGCGACAGGCGCCATCCGATGATCTCGGCACGGTTGGACAGGAACACCCGCCCGTCAATGTCGGTGAAGAACACAACCGGCTGCCCCCCGATCCAGCCCCACTCGATTTCGGAGATGTCGACCACGACGATGAGGCTGCCGCGGATCGCGCCCGCGCCGGAAAAGGACGGGGCGGCATAGGCGTAGACGCGGCGCCCCTCGGGGCCGAGCCGGCCGAAGAACGAGCCCAAGGCCCCCTGCATCGCGCGTCGGAAATAGGCACTGCCCTGCGGGTTCAGTGTAACCGCGCCGGCCTGCGCCAGGACGGCGCCGGTCGCGTCAGTGAAGATCAGGCCGGCGGCGCCGCTCTTGTCCACGGCCGCCTGCAGCAGTCGGGTCGCCGCGGGCAGGTCGCGCCCGGCGCCGGTCAGCGCGGCCAGGGTCGGATGATCGGACATCAGGACCGCAAGTTCGCGATAGCGCCGCATCTCGCCGGTGAAGCGGTCGGCGGCGAGCGCGAGGTCGGCGCGCCCCTGCTTGGCCAGCTGCGTCAGCCCCTGGGAATAGCCGTAGCGCCAGACCCCGCCGGCCGCCGCAGCGACGGCGAGCAGGAACAGGACGATGACCAGCCAACGGGCGCGAAGGAGCGACAACATGGCAAGGTGATAGCAAGCCGGCGGCCCGATTGGCCAGACAAAGCGTGCGGCGCGGTCTAGGCCGGGGCGGTCGCCAGCGGCAGGTCGAAGCGCAGGCACAGCCCGCGGGGCGCGTCGGTGGGACCGACGGCGATCTCGCCGCCGAGGCTGCGCACGACTTTGCGCGCGATGGCGAGGCCCACGCCGGCATGGCCTGTTTCGCTTTTGGGGCGAAGGGTGGAGAGCGGTTTGAAGATCGTCTCGTACTGTTCGGGCGATATGCCGGGGCCGTCATCGGCCACGGTGACGTGAATCCGCCCCAGGCCCGGCGCGGCCGTGACGCGCAGCTTGCCGAAATCGCGGTCGTGATGGACCGCGGCATTGCCCAACACCGCGTCGAAGAGCCTGATCAGATCGTTCGCGGGCCCCAGAACGAAGACATCGTTGCAGGCTATGTCGCACGAGAGCCTGGGCGTGGCAGGCAAACGCGCGCAGGCCTCGGTGACGAGAGCCTGAAGGTCGTGGGCAGCAGGCGGATCGGCCCGCCGGCGCACGCGGGACAGCTCGGTCAGTGCGGTCATCGCATCATCCAACCTGTGCGCGTAGTCCCGCATCATGTCGATGTTTTCGCGCGTATCGGCGGGGATGGCGACGCCCTGGCTGGCCAGATCCTCGTCGATCCAGTCCGGAATGGTGCGCATGGCGCGGGCAAACGCCTTGAGGTCGTGGGTCACGATATAAAGCAGGTCCTCCGCCTCGCGGACCGTACCGAGCGGATCGTCTGGGAGGTCTTTCGACACGATTGCCCACTTTCCTCGTTCTCATGCAGGTGAGCAGCGACATTGCCACAGTGGACTTTCCATTTCGTGAACGGTGCCGGGGCCGCGGCGCCGCAATCGTTAAAATCAGCGATACAGCCCGGTCCACGAGTAACGCTCCGGTAACGATCGCGCGGGTAGCGTGGGGCCAGGTATCCAGGACGTTTGAGTTAGAAAGGTGCACCATGGCCTCTGTTTCTCCGATCCCGACCGAGACAATGGTCGCTCAGGCGCTTCCCGTGCCCGGCTTGCACGGCGCCCGGCGCGGCGATTGTTTCGATGTTCTGATTCTGGACGACGACCCGTTCGACCAGAAACGGCTGACGCGCTCGCTGGAATCGACGGGCCTGCCCGTCAACGCCGTCACCGCGGCCTCGATCAACGAGTTTTCCGCGGCGCTGGATGCGGACAGTTTCGATGTTGTCCTGATCGACTATCTTCTGCCGGACAGCGATGGCCTGGCGGCGCAGAGGATGGTGCAGAATCACCCGAAGAATTTCGCGGCGGCCGTGGTGATGATGTCGAACCGGATGCGCACCGATGTGGCGATCGAGTCGATCAAGCAGGGATCGCTGGATTGCCTGGACAAGGTCGAGCTCGATACCGACAGGCTGCGCGAGCTGATGATGGCGTCGGTCAAGTTTCTGGCCGAGACCTCGCGCCACTGGATCGGCGAATTGCTGGCGAAGCAACGGGTGATGATCGCGCAGGACGTGGCGAAACTCGTTCGCGACGAAATGGAGTTCGGACGCCTGATCGACACGATCGACAAGCGCATTCTCGACATGCTCGCGGCGCGCGGGCTGACCCAGCCGGACCGCTGGGATGCCGATGGCATGAACGATCCCGACCCGCCCTTCGTCTTTCGCTGAGTGCGGCGCATCCACCCCGTTGCCTCGACGCCGCGGTTGGGCGAGACTGTCCCCGCCACAGCTTCGGAGGACGACATGGCCGCGAACACCCCGCCCGTATGTGACTTCCACTGGCCTGCGCCGGATTTCGATCTGCCCGGGACGGACGGATTGCGTTACACGCTGCATGACGTGTCCGGCCCGCGCGGCACGCTGATCATGTTCATCTGCAACCATTGTCCCTATGTCCTGGCGGTGCTGGACCGGATCAAGCGGGACGCCAGGGAGTTGCAGGCGCGCGGCATCGGCGTGGCCGCCATATGCTCCAACGATGCCGAAGCCTATCCCGACGACAGCTTCGAGAACATGGTCAGGATGGCAGAGAAAGAAGACCTGCCCTTCCCCTATTTGCATGACGAGGATCAGTCGGCGGCGCGGGCGTATCACGCCGCCTGCACGCCGGACTTCTTCGGGTTCGATGCCAAGGGCGGGCTGCAATATCGCGGTCGGCTGGATGCGTCGCGCATGTCGCCCGCGCCCGAGGACGCGCCACGGGAACTTTTCGAGGCGATGAAACAGGTCGCGGACACCGGCGAAGGCCCGCGCGACCAGGTCGCATCGGTCGGCTGTTCGATCAAGTGGAAACCGGCCGCCTGACACCGCGGCGCTTGCGCTGCGCCCAACATTCGCACATATTCCTATAAGAGAATTTCTGGGAGGAATATCATGCGACTGACCCGACGCCACCTGATGGCGACCGGCGCCGCCCTGCCCCTGGCGGCAGCACTGCCGCGCTGGAGCCTGGCGGACATGTCCCTTGGCGATGCGACGGTCACGACCGTCAGCGACGGCCACCTCGTGCTGCCGGGCGACTTCCTGTTCGAGCCGATGCCGCAGGAGGAATTGCAGAAAGTCCTGGAGGCCACCGGCCAGAGCCGCGACGAGCTGCGCCCCGAATGCAACCTGACGCTTTACCGCGACGGCACCAACACCGTGCTGTTTGATGCCGGCGCCGGGTCGAACTTCATGCCCAGCGCGGGCGAGTTGCCAGCGAGCCTGGAGGCTGCGGGCCTTGCCCCGGAGGATATCACCCACGTGGTGTTCACCCACGCGCATCCCGATCACATCTGGGGCGTTCTGGACGATTTCGGAGATCCGCTGTTCTCCAACGCCGTCTACATGATGGGCCGCACCGAGTGGGATTACTGGTGGGACCCCGAGACCGTGAACACCATCGACGAGGCGCGCGCCGCCTTCGCCGTGGGCGCCAAGAACCGGATGGAGGCGATCGAGGACGTCGTCGAGTTCTTCGATGACGGACAGGAAGTCTTGCCCGGTATCGCGGCGGTCTCGACCCCCGGTCACACACCGGGCCATATGAGTTTCGAACTGCGTCGCGGCAGCGAGGCGGCAATGGTCATCGGCGACGCGATCGTTAACCACCACGTCGCCTTCGCCCGGCCCGACTGGCCCAGCGGATCGGACCAGGACCCGGACTTGGCCGTGGCGACCCGCAAGACGCTGTTCGACCGGCTGACCGCCGACGACATGACCCTGATCGGGTTCCACCTGCCGGGCGGCGGCGTGGGCCGGGCGGAAACATCCGGGACCGGCTATCGTTTCGTCGGAAAGGATGCGTGATGCGCGTCCTGACAGCCTGTCTTGTCGCCCTCGGCACGGCCCCCGCGCTGGCCGATGAAAACATACCCGATCAGTATCCCGGCTCGCCGCTTTATTCCAAGCCGGTCGAGGTGATCCCGCATGTCTGGTCGGCCATCGGTGCCACCGCGCCGCCGACCTATGAAAACACCGGGCATAACAACAACCTGAGCTTCATCGTCACCGGCGATGGCGTTGTCGTGGTGAATGGCGGGGCCGCCTATGTGTTGGCCGAGGCCCTGCACGACGAGATCAAGCGCATCACCGATCAGCCGGTGAAGCTGGTGATCAACGAGAACGGCCAGGGCCACGCGATGCTGGGCAATGCCTATTGGGCCGAACAGGGCGTACCGATCCTGGCGCATGTGGATGCCGCCGAGGAGTTCGAGGAATACGGCGCCCAGATCCTGCGGCGGATGGAGGAGTATAACCGCGACAAGGCCGAGGGCACGGTGCTGGCCGGGCCCACCGAGACGTTCGAGGACAAGAAGATCATCGAGTTGGGCGATTTCCGGATCGAGGTCTTGCACCTGGGGCCGGCGCACAGCCCCGGCGATATCTCGGTCTGGTTGCCCGAGCAGGGCCTGGTGATCGCGGGCGACATGGCGTTTCACGAACGGATGCTGCCGATCTTCGACGATACGATCACGAAGGACTGGCTGGAAACATGGGAGACCGCGTTCGAGCCGCTGGAGGCGACGTATGTGATCCCCGGCCACGGGCACCCGACCAACATGGCGCAGGTGCGGCGATACACGCGTGACTACCTGATTTACCTGCGGGAAAAGGTGGGCGCCCATCTGGAGGAAGGCGGCAGCTTGGCCGATGCCTACTACGTCGACCAGACGCCATACAAACATCTGCATACATATGAGGAACTGGCAACCAAGAATGCGGGCCGGGTCTTTGAGCAGATGGAGTTCGAGTAGGGCTTACTCGGCAGGAACGGCGACACCGCGCGGCGCGAGGACGCCGCGGGCCACAACCGCGCCAAGCACGATGAATCCGAGCGCCAGCAGGGCGGCGATGCTGAGGTTCGCGCCGCCGCTGAGGCCCGCGCCGATGGTGCAGCCACCGGCCAGCACGCCGCCGAAGCCCATCAGCACCGCGCCCGCGCTGTAGCGCAGCGTTTGCACGGGGGACCCGAAGCTTTGCAGGGCCAGTTCGCCGCGCGCGGCGGCGCTGAGGAAGCTGCCGACGATGACCCCGCCGATCACACCGACGCCGAAGCCCGCGGGCACGGCGGTGGAGGCGATGGCGTAGAACAGTGTGTCGGTCCATGGCAGGGTGAAGGCCATCGACTGGACGGGCAGCGGGTCGAAATCATCCAGCAGCAGCACCGAGGTTCCGGCCCAGCCCGCGACGACCACGAGGCCGATCACCGCGCCCATGACAAGGTGCAGGACGCGGGCGCCGGAGCGGTGCGCGAGCAGGACTGCGACGGCCAGCAACCCCAGTGCCACGGCGGGCGCCACGCCGGGAATAGACGCGAGGCTGCCGATGCCGAAGTCATACTGGATCGCACCGAGGGAAGTGCGCAGAGGGGCCAGAACGCCCTTGAGCGTTGCGTGGGCGACGATGGCGAAAAGCGCAATGACGCTGACCGCGCGCAGGTTGCCCGTGCCGGCAAGCACGGTCAGGCGGGACATGCAGCCGCGTGTGAGCACCATGCCGATGCCGAAAGCGAGCCCGCCCAGGGCGATCGCTGCGACCGGCACGCTGCTGGAGAGGTAGCGGTGGTCGCCAAGCTCGACCCAGCCCATGACCCCGGCCAGGGCCATGCCGCCGATGGCCACGGCAAGCGCGACCAGCCAGACCGAGAGCGCCGAGCGGTCCACGCCGTTTTCACCCGCCACGGCACGCCGCAGACAAAAGCGCGAGATCTGGGCGGCAACACCGAAGGCAAGGCCCAAGAGCGCGCCAAGCAGAAGATGCAGGGATTGCGCGGGCAGGTCGAACGGCAGGGAGTCGAGCAGCATGGGTCACGTCCTGATTCAGGTAATCCGTCCTTATCTGGTGTGATATCGCGCGAGTCAAAGCCCAGGGCGAAGAGCATTGTTCCGGCTTTGCCAGCAATGGCGAAACAACGTTCCGGAACGCGGAAAACGTTACAACGCCGGACCATCGGGGGACGGTCCGGCGAAACGGATTTTCCTATTTTTCGTGTGCGCGGAATATTTTTCCGATCACTGGGCCGCGATGGGCAGCCGGGCAAGCTGGCACTGCGCCCAGAGCTTTTCGAGGGCGCCGATCAGCCGCTCGACATCCTCGGCGGAGTGAACCGGAGAGGGCGTGATGCGCAGCCGTTCGGTGCCCTTGGGCACGGTCGGATAGTTGATCGGCTGAATGTAGATCCCGTGGTCGCGCATCAGGACGTCCGAGATGTATTTGCACTTGACCGGATCGCCCACCATCACCGGGATGATGTGGCTGGGGTTCTCGATATGCGGCAGGCCGATGGCGTCGAGCCGGGCACGCACTTCGGCCACGCGGGCCTGTTGCTGGCTGCGCTCCTCGCTGCTGTTCTTCAGGTGGCGCACAGCGGCGGCGGCGCCGGCTGCAACGCAGGGCGGCAGGGCGGTGGTGAAGATGAAACCCGAGGCGAAGGAGCGGACGAAATCGCACAGCTCGGTCGAGGCGGCGATATAGCCGCCCATGACGCCGAACGCCTTGCCCAGCGTGCCCTCGATCACGGTCAGGCGGTCCATTAGTCCCTCGCGCTCGGCGATACCACCGCCGCGCGGACCATACAGGCCGACGGCGTGCACCTCGTCGAGATAGGTCATGGCGCCGTATTTGTCCGCCAGATCGCAGATCTCCTTGATCGGGGCGATGTCGCCGTCCATCGAGTAGACGCTCTCGAAGGCGATCATCTTGGGCGCGTTGGCAGGAAGGGCCGCCAGCTTGGCCTCGAGATCGGCGAGGTCGTTGTGTTTCCAGATCACTTTCTGGGCGCGACTGTGACGGATGCCTTCGATCATCGAGGCGTGGTTGAGCGCGTCGGACAAGACCACCAGCCCCGGAATGCGCGACGCCAATGTGCCCAGCGCGGCCCAGTTCGAGACGTAGCCGGAGGTGAAGAGGAGCGCGCTGTCCTTGCCATGCAGATCGGCCAGTTCGGCCTCGAGCTGCACATGGGCGTGGGTGGTACCGGAAATGTTGCGCGTGCCCCCTGCCCCGGCGCCGGTGGTGTCGAGGGCATCGTGCATGGCCTCGAGCACGACCGGGTGCTGGCCCATGCCCAGATAATCGTTCGAACACCAGACAGTCACCGTTTCGGGGCCGTTATAGCAATTCGCCTGCGGAAACTGGCCGCGCCGCCGCTGCAGTTCGGCGAATTCGCGATAGTTGCCTTCGGCCCGCAACCCGTCGAGTTCGGAGCGGAAAAATTCCTGGTAGTTCATCAGTTCTCTGTCGCCTCTTTCACGATCTCGGCCAGCAGTGCCTCGACCTTTTCCATCGGACCATCAGGGTAGTCGCGGTAGCCTATCGTCACGGCACCCTCGGGATCCTCGGCCACGAAGATGCCGTAGGGGCAGTGCGCAAGGTTCATCGGGTCGGCCTCCATAACCTCGCGCGACACGACGGCCGAGCAGAAGATAAAAATGTCCGCTTCCTTGAAGATCAAGACATCGCTGCCGACGTCCTCGCCCGTGCGGTTGAGCATTTCGCCCACGTGGCTGACATAGTCGATCACCAGCCCCTGCCCCACTATCGCGGTCTCCACGGCAAAGGCCGCGTCATCGAAGGAACCCTCGTAGGCCGTGGTGATCGGGGCTTCGGCGTGGGCGGCGGTGGCAAAGGCCAGGGCAGCCGTCAGAATCACGGGTTTCATGGTCGGTCCTCCTCGGTGTCGGTTGGTTTTCGCACGGGGGCGCCGCCCCGGTCTTTGAGCGAGATCAAAGCCGGGACGGCGCGTTGGCTTAGCCGAACATGTCGGTGGTGATGCCGGTGTACCAGCCTTCGGACTCTTCGTAGGTCGCCTTGCGCAGGGCGGAATCCTCGCCGGTTTCGCTGATGAAGCCGTCGACCTTGGCGATTTTCTCTTCGGTTGCCTCGTAGGTCGCACCAACTTTGACGCCGTCATCGGTGGCGATGAGCGACCAGCAGGTATTCGAGAACTTGGCCGGGAACACCTTGGACCCGGTCAACGCGCCGCGCACGGCATTGGCGCAGACCTTGGCCTGGCTGTTGGCGGCGAAGCCCGATTTCGGCATGTCGCCCTGTGCCGCGGCGTCGCCCAGCACGTAGACATCCGCATCGGCCTTGGTGGACATGTCGGCGGCATTCACCGGCGCCCAGTTGCCATCGGTCACGCCCGCCATGTCGGCGATGCGGCCCGCTTTTTGCGCGGGGATGACGTTGCAGACGTCGACGCTGGTTTCCTCGCCGTCGATGGTGACGGTCATGTTCGCCGTGTCAACCGAGACGTTGCCGCCGCCGAACTCCTCGCCGATCCAGTCGACCATGCCGGGATAATGCTTGTTCCAGCCTTCCTGGAAGAGCGACATCTTGGAGAATTTGGGCTTGGGGTCCGCCACGATGATCTTGGCGGTCGGGTTGTTCTCCTTCATGAAATGCGCGACCATCGAGATGCGCTCGTAGGGGCCCGGGGGGCAGCGGTAGGGGTTCGGAGGGGCCACCATGGCAAACGTCCCGCCCTCTGGCATCGCCTCGAGCTGGGCGCGCAGGAGTTCGGATTGCGAGCCGGCCTTGTAGGCATGGGGCATGGCGTTCTGGGCGCTGATGTCCCAGCCTTCGACAGCGCCGTCGACGAAGTCGATGCCGGGGCTGAGGATCAGCTTGTCGTAAGGCAGCGTCGCGCCACCGGCGAGCGTCACGGTCTTGGCGTCGCGGTCGACATCGACGGCCCAGTCGTGGATCACGTTCACGCCGCTGGCGGCGATGGTGCCATAGGTGTGGCCGATATCGCTGATCTCCTTGAAGCCACCCAGATAGAGGTTGGAGAAGAAGCAGGTGAAGTAGGTGCGCGTCGGTTCGACCAGCGTGACGTCGATGGCGCCGTCGCTGTCCTTGGCGATGTAGCGCGCCGCCGTGGCGCCGCCCGCGCCGCCGCCGATCACGACGACGCGCGGCTTGCCCGCGCCCTGCGCCAGCACGTTCGGCGCCGCGAGCACTGTCGCGGCCGCGGCTGTCGTTCCGAGGAAAGTCCGTCTGTCGAGTGTCATGTTTAGTCCTCCCTAAGGTATTATTATCTTTATTGTTCCGTCAGTTGGCCGAAATAGGCGGCCAGTGCGGCGATCTCCTCATCGCCCAGGCGCCCGGCGACCATCTGCATCACCGGATGGTTGCGTTGCTTGTTCTTGTAGGCGTGCATGGCCACCACGAAGTCCTCCTCCGGCCAGAGCACGATAGACGGGATACCGTCATTGGCGCCACCGGCTTGATGGCAGGCGACGCATTCCCCGCTGAGATATTCGCCATATTCCGGGTCGCCCACAAGCGCGAGGATTTCTGGGGCGACGTCGTGGTCCATGCCCCGGATGGTCGGGTCCGCCTCGGGAATGTCGCGGGGGTTGTCGGAAAAGCGCCGCAGATAGGCGATCAGGTCCAGACGCTCTTGCGGGTCCTCGAGTCCGTCAAAGCTCATCCGTGTGCCCGACGCGATTGCGGCGGGATTTTCAAGGAACACGTCGAGTGTATCGGCGTGCCATTCCAGGCCGCCAGTGCCGGCGCGCTTGAAGCTCTCGGAATATGGAAAACCCTCTTGCGTGGCCGCTTTCCGGCCGAAAAGGCCGTTGAGGTGCGGACCGATGCCATGCTCGGCCCCCTTGCCCACCTGGTGACAGCCGGAGCAATATTGAAAGATTTCCTTGCCGGCCTCCGGGTCGCCCTCTTCCGCGACTGCGGGGATGGCGCAGGCCAGCAGGCCTGCCGCCAGTTTGAGGGAAAGAGCGCGCAGTCCGACCGGCATTCGGTCAGTCCCCGAAGCTTTGCAGATAGGCGATGATGGCGTCGATATCCTCTTCCTTCTTCAGTCCGGCAAAGCTCATCTTGGTGCCTTTCATGTAGCTTTTCGGCGCGGCGAGAAACTCGGCCATCGCCGCGTCGTCCCAGACCCGGCCTTCGGCGGCGGCTTCCTCGAAGACGCTGGAATACTTGAAGTCGTCGTGGCCGCCGATGGTCGCGCCCATGACGCCGTTCAGCACCGGGCCGACGCGGTTCTTGGCGCCTTCGCCCACCATGTGACAGGCTTTGCACTTGCGGAAGACCTTTTCGCCTGCAGCAACCAACTCGGGATCGGGGGCGGTGCTTTCGTCAGCCGCCGGCGCGGCAGTCTCGGTGGGTTCGGGATCTGCGGCGGCCATCTCGATCTCTTCCGCCGCGTCTTCGGCGGCAGGCTCGGCGGCGGCTTGCTCTTCGGCGCCGTCTTCCTCGGGCGTCACGTCGACGACGGAGGCGCGCATGGTGATCTCGACGTTGTCCTTGCAGCCTTCCATGCAGGGCTCGGTCCGCCAGATGGTGTATTCGGTTTCCGGGCGGTCATCGACGATGAAGCCATCGGCGTTGGGCATCTCGACCTCTGCAAAGTTCTCGTGGCTGAGCTCGAAGTCGTCTTCGACCAGGTAGTTGGAGTAAAGGATGTAGGCGGTGATGGCGTAGACCTCATCGGGGCTGAGCGACTGCGCGTTGCCGAAGGGCATGGAGCGGTGCACGTAATCCCAGACGGTCGACAGGTACGGCCAGTAGGAGCCGACGGTCTTGACCGGGTCCTTGTCGTCGAGCGTGTCGAAGCCGCCGGCCAGCACCGGCCAGTTGCCGACGCCCTCGGCGAAGTCACCGTGGCAGACGGCGCAGGCTTCGGCAAAGACCTGTTCGCCGGTTGCCACGTCGCCGCGGCCCTCGGGCAGGCCGATGCCGCCGGGGCGGACGTCGACATTCCAAGCGGCGATTTCCTCGGGCAGTGCTTCGCGACCCAGACCGAAGCCGCCTTCCGGCGTTTCGGTTGCGGCAGCTTGAGTTTCATCCGCAGCATCGGTCGAGGCCGCGTTGGCCTGCGACACGAGCGCAGGCGTGATCGACGGGATGTCGACGACGAACTGGTCAGCCAGCACATAAGCCATCGTCAGGACGCCTGCGGCGCCGCCGGCGGCGGGTGCGAAAATCTTAAGAAACTTCGACATTTTCGGCCTCCCCGTTGGCTTTGACATGCCAGGTCTGGATGCAGTTGTTGTGGTAGATCGAGTTCTCGCCGCGCACCTCGCGCAGCTGCGCCTTGGTGGGCTGGACATAGCCCGTCTCGTCCATCGCGCGGGCCTGAAGCAGCATCTCCTCGCCGTCCCAGGTGGTGTCGAGGTAGAAGCGGGTCAGCGCCTTGCTGTCGCCTTGCGTGCCGAGGCGGGCGGTTTCCCAGGTCATGCCGCCATCGCGCGAGACATCGACGCGGGTGATCCTGCCGTGGCCGGACCAGGCAAGGCCCGAGATGACCAGCGGGCCGGGGCCGTGGGAGATGGGCGATTGCGGGCTGGGGGAGGTGATGACCGATTTGGCATCCATGACCCAGGTCCATTTGCGGGCCGTGCCATCAGCCAGGACGTCGGTGTATTTCGACGTCTCCTCGCGGCTTTCCACGGGGCCGTCCATGACCTCGATCCGACGCAGCCACTTGACCCACATGTTGCCTTCCCAGCCGGGCACGACGAGGCGCACGGGGTAGCCGTGCTCCTTTCGCAGCGCCTCGCCATTGGCCTTGAAGGCGACGAGGCAGTCGTCCAGCGCCTTTTCCATCGGGATGGACCGCCCGTTCGAGGACGCGTCGGCGCCTTCGACATAGACCCACTTGTCCGAAAGATCGCCGGCGGCATCCAGCCCTGCCTCTTCCAGCAGGGTGCGCAGGGGGACGCCGGAATATTCCATGTTGTGGATCATGCCGTGGGTGAACTGCACGCCGTTCAGCTGTGCGCCCGCCCATTCCATGCCGGTATTGGCCGCGCATTCGCAGAAGTAGACGTGGTTTTCGCGCGGGAAGCGTTCCAGATCGGCGTATGTAAAGACCAGCGGTTTGTCGACCAGACCGTTGATCATCAGGCGGTAATCTTCCTTGGCCAGTTCAATGGCACCCGAATGGTGACGCTCGAACGCGCAGCCTTGCGGCGTGATCGTGCCGTCGAGCGCGTGGATCGGCGTGAAGTTGATCGAGCTGATCGGGTCGGCGGTCAGCCACGGCACGTTGCGGCGCACCACGTCATCCTCGAACCGGATCGGCAGGCCATAGGGGGTTTCGTCGACACCCTCGCCGGTGATCGCGGCCCAGTCCTGAATCTCGGTGATCAGCGGATCGGGCTCTTGTGCCGAGGCCGCCCCGGCCACCGAACCCGCGACCGCAGCCGCACTGCCGCGCAGGAAAGCGCGGCGGGAGGGGGATTTGAAAAGATCATTCATGGCTGAACGCTCCCTTGATGAATGCTCAGACGCCCGTCACTTCGACGCTGTCGTTTTCCTGCACCGTGACGGTGCCCATTTTCCTGATGTGGCTTTCGACCACGTCCCAGATCTGCGGCCCTTCCGTGCCCTCGTTGACCGAGGCCCAGCCGGCGATGACGTAGTTGCGCGACGGGTCGATCGGCTCGCCCGTCTTGAGCAGGGTCATGTTGCTGATCCGCTCGCCCTGCGGCTTGCTGACGTCGATGCTGTAGCCAAGGCCGCCGGTGCGGACCATGTCGCCGCCCTGCTGGTAATAGGGGTCGGGGTTGAAGATGTTGTCGGCCACGTCTTCCAGCACGACCTTGAGGAATTCGCCGGTCATTTCCGTGCGATAGGCCTCGCCATAGGTCATGGAGGTGACGTTCCAGATATCCTCTCGGGTGATGTCCTGACCGGGGATCAGGGACGGGCCCCAGCGCACGCCGGGGCTTAGCGCGATTTCGGCGTCCCGCTCGGACAGGAGTGCGTCGCAAATGAGGTCGTCCCAGCTGCCGTTGAAGTTGCCGCGACGATAGAGCAGGCTTTCGGTCTGGCCGATCACCTCCGACAGTTGCTCTTCGTAAGGCGCGCGCTGTTCGTCGATCAGTGCTGTCATTTCCGCGTCGGGTTCGATCACGTCCGAGAAGATCGGGATCAGCTTGTGGCGGTAGCCCATCATCCGGCCATCGCGGATATCGAGGTCGACGCGGCTGACGAACTTGCCGTTGCTGCCCGAGGCGATGATCAGCGTCTCGCCCGACAGGACAGGTTCCGGCAGCGCATCGTGGGTGTGACCCGACAGGATCACGTCGATGCCGCTGACCACGGTCGCCATCTTCTTGTCCACGTCAAAGCCGTTATGGCTGAGCACGACGACACATTCCGCGCCCTCGCTGCGGACCTGATCGACGATTTCCTGCATATGCTCGTCCCGGATGCCGAAGGCGTATTCCGGGAACATCCAGCCGGGGTTGGCGATGGGCATGTAGGGGAACGCCTGCCCGATCACCGCGATCTTGGTGCCGCCGCGTTCGAACATCGTGTAGGGCGGGAAGAGATCGGTGGGTTCGTCCCACTCGGCGTCGAAGATATTCTGGCCGAGCGCGGCAAACGGGAGAGAGGAGACGAGCTCGGCCACGCGATCGGACCCCAGCGTGAATTCCCAGTGGAATGTCATCGCATCGGGTTTGAGCGCGTTCATCACGTTGACCATGTCCTGGCCCTGGGTGTGATAGCAGGTGTAGGAGCCGTGCCACGTGTCGCCACCATCCAGCAGGATGGCGTCGGGGCGGTCGGCGCGGATGGCGTTGATGACGGTCGCGACGCGGTCCAGCCCGCCGACGCGGCCGTATTCACGGGCCAGCGACGTGAAATCGCCGCTGCTGAGCGCGTAATGGCTGGGGCTGCCGTCCTCGATCCCGTAGAGGCGGCGGAAATCGGCGCCGGTGACATGGGGCACCTCGCCCTTGTTCTCGCCCACGCCGATATTGACCGAGGGTTCGCGGAAATAGATCGGCTTCAGCTGCGCGTGGATGTCGGTGACGTGGATCAGGGACACGTTGCCGAACGTGTCGAACTGCAAGAGCTGGTCCTGGGTCAGCGACTGTTGCGCGGCCAGCCTGGCCCAGTTGCCAAAGCCCGAGGCTCCGACGAGCGCCGATGCCGCCATGCCGACCTGTAGGAAATCCCTGCGCGAAATCATGAGTGCTCATCCTTCAAGACATATGCGCATATTTGAATGTAGCGCAGATGAAAAAGGCCCCGCCTGTGCGACGGAGCCTTGAATTGAGTTCAGTTGCGGACCGACGGTCCTTCGACGCTGAGGCCGTTGCCGCGCGAGGCGACGTAAAGCTCAAGCGCCACGAACTCCGGGCTGCCGGGCGAGAATGTGTGTGCCCGGGTGTCGCGGATGCAGCCCTTGAAGCGGGCATGCACGGCGTTCAGCTTGGTGTTCTTCAGTCGGTAGGTCGGAAAGCCGTTGATCTGGCCCTGGCTGAGATGGTCGGCGCGGATCATGTTGCCATAATTGTCTTCGTGACAATTGGCGCAGCTAAGTTCCAACTGACCGTAGCGGGTATAGTAGATCTCCTTGCCCTTTTCCCAGGTGGACTGGGCCGGACCGTCGATTGCCACGTTCACGGGCATACCGCGCGACACCGAGGCCAGCAGCGCCGACATGTTGGTCATGTCGCCACCGGCGTATTTCCACGGCTCGGCGCCCATGCGGTTTTCGCGGCAGTCGTTGATCTGCATCTCGATCGTGCGAACTTCGCCGGCATCCTCGTTCCACTTGGGATAGACGGCCTTGACGCCGGCCATGCTGTCGACGTCGTTGTGGCACGATGCGCAGGACTTGCCCTCGGACCCTTCCGCCGTGTTCCAGACCTCACGCGCCTGTTCCACCCAGAGCATCGCCGGGTTGTCGAAATCGTCCGTTTGCACCGCCTGCGTCTCGTCCGAGCGGAAGCGCCAGCCCGAATAGATCGTGTCGAAAGCGTCGACATGATCCGGCGCGTCGGTCTTGGTGACCATCTCGATATCTTCGTTGACCACCAGTTCGTCTTCGTCGGGTCCGGCATAGGCGGCCAGCGCGAACGCGCTGGCGGCTGCTGCCATGATCAAACGTCCACCCGTTACAGTCGCTTTTGTCATGTTATACTCCCTGACGCTCCGCGGCGCCTTATCCGACCGTAACCGTCTGAGTTTCCTCATAGACGGAGCCGTCATCGTCGTACCAGGTGAACTTGAAGTCGCCGGTTTCGGGCACGGTCGCCTCGAACTCGAAGAACGGGTTGGTCGAGATCGCCGGTTCCATCTGGACGTCGATCACGTTCTCGCCGTTGAAATCGACAACGAAGCGGTTGATGATCGAGCGCGGGATGACGTTGCCGTCATCGTCCTTGCGCTGACCGCTTTCCATCTGGTGGCTGATCAGCGTCTTGATGGTGATCGTCTCACCGGCGCTTGCCTTTTTCGGGACCTTGACGCGGGGTTTTACACCTTCGGCCATGTTCTGTTCTCCTTGTCCTCTGTTCAGCCGCCGCAGCCGCCGATGGTGACCTTGACGTTTGCCGATGCCTGCTTGAACGAGCCGTCTTCCATCTCGGCGACGGCGATGACGTTCTGCGTGCCGGCAAGGCGGATCCGGGTGGACGCGAATTGCGACGCGGCCAGCGGACCGAACTTGAACGTGGCCACGGGCGGCGTCGGGTTGCCATCGGCAAAGATCGAAATGGCGACGGCGCCCGGGGCGCTGACCTCGATCGGCACGGTGTTGCCGTTCTCGGCGATTTCAGGCGCGGTCAGTTCGACACCGCCCTCGCCCACGTCGGCACCGCCGGTGAATTTCGCGATTGCATCTTCGGTGGCCGACGCGAAGGCCGGCAGCGCGCCGAAGGCCGTCACGGCTGCGCCTGCGGTGCCGAGCACCAGCATCTTTCGGCGATTCAGTTCCATCTTGTCCTCCAGGTATCTGAGTTATTCGTACTTGAGCGTCATCAGGTAGGCGACGACATCCTCGATTTGCTGGCCGGTCAGCAGCGGTTCGACCTCGCCCTCATGCGCTTCGCCCGTATAGGCGTCGCCGAGGCGCGTAAAGCCGTCGACCTTGTAGAAGGCCGGCATCATCGTGCCTTCGAACATGACCTTGGCATTGGCCACGATACCGCGCAGCTCCGCCTCGCTCCAGCGGTCGGCGACGCCGTCGAGCGGCGGGCCGATTTCCCCGTGGAACTGAAGCTGCGACTGGTCAGAGATCATGTGGCAGGCAACGCAGTTGCCCGCCCCCTTGTTCATCAGAACGGCGCCCGCCTCGGGGTCGCCGGGCTGGCCGGTCAGCGAAGTTTCAACCGCACCATCGACGTAGTCTACATCCTGGGGTGCGATGGTTTCCGCAGCCGCAACGGTGGCGAAAAGCGCAGTTGCGGATACAAATGCAGTTAAACGTGTCATGTGCCCTCCCGTATGACAGTTAGCTTATACTTGCACACACAAAACCGATTCACGCAACAACAAATTCAAGTAAGTGAATTTTTAAATCTGTTCGCTTTCGCAGAAAAACCCGGCAGATGGCCGTGCGCATGCAGCAATTCACGCGGCTATTCCGCCAGTTTCCGTGCCAGGTATTTCTGGAACGGTTCATCGGTTTCATAGCCCTTTTCGACGACCCAGCGCAGCAGGTTCAGGGTGGTCCCCTTCTCGAACGCGCCGGGCATCGTGACCACCGCCAGTTCGTCGGCGGGCAGCTCGCCGTCGGACTCTTCGGGGAAGAACATCATCGTCGGCGTGAACATGGCATTCCAGCGGCGCACGGCCGCTTTCTCGGGCATCGCTTCGTCGTCGAAATCGGTGACCTCGACATCGCCGAACATGTTGATCTGCACCACGAAGTAATTCTCTTCGATGAACTGCTTGATCTCGGGGACGACGAACACCTCCTCGTGCATCTTGGTGCAGTAGATGCAGCCGCGCTGCTCGATCAGGACGAGCAGGCGCTTGCCTTCGGCGGTCGCCTCTTCGAGGTCGTCGCCCAGGTCCTTGAAGGTGTCGCGCATCCAGGGTGCCTTGTGCAGGCCGTCGTCGCCTATCTCTGCGGCGAAGACCGGCAGCGCGATCAGCGCCGCGAAGGCGAAAGCGAAAAATCTGGTCATCTGGTGAATCCTCCGATTTATCCGATTGTGCTGAACCAGGGGACGTTTTCAAGCATCCACTGGGCAATGATGTTCACCGAGTTGGTCGCGATCAGTACGCCGAACAGGATCAGCAGCGCGCCCATGATCTTTTCAACCAGGCCAAGGTGGCGGCGGAACCGCGCCATGAACCGCATGAACGGGCCGATGAAGAGCGCCGCCGCGATGAACGGCAGCGTCATGCCGAGGCCGTAGACGAAGAGCAGCAGCGCGCCCTGCGAGGCGGAGTCCTGCCCCGCCGCGGTGAACAGGATCGCCGCCAGCACGGGGCCCACGCAGGGCGTCCAGCCGAAGGCGAAGGCGAGACCGATGACGAAGGCGCCGGCAAGACCCACGTTGCTGGTGTCGCCCGCATCCGCGCGGAACTGGCGGTACAGGATGCCGATCCGAACGACGCCGAGGAAATGCAGGCCCATCGCGATGATGATCGCCGCCGCGACCCAGCGCAGGATGTCGAAATAATCCTGCACCAGCTGGCCGAAGGCGGTCGCCGAGGCGCCCAGCCCGACGAAGACCGTGATCACGCCGAGCGCGAAGAAACACGCCGCGAGAAAGGCGCGCACACGCACCCCGCGGCAAATCTCGGCCTCTGCCGTGATCTGGTTCATGCCCACGCCCGCCAGGTAGCTGAGGTAGAATGGCACGATCGGCAGGATGCAGGGCGACAGGAACGACAACAACCCTGCAATCAACGCCCCGTAGATCGTTACGTCAAACATTCTCAGATCCACCGCATTTTCTTGAAATATTCGAATATTAGATTATGATCGGTTTTAGCAAGCCGTCAATCGGAGTTTCACGTGGCAGCGATCAGAGCATTCCTGCTGGTTTTCCTGACCTGGCTTCCGGCGCCTCTGCTGGCAGAGACCTATCTACTCATGGCCGAGGAAGAGGGGTGTTACTGGTGCGCCCAATGGAACAAGGAGGTTTCGGCGAAGTATCCGAAAACCCCCGAAGGACAAGCGGCCCCTTTGCGCCGCTACGAGCTTTACTATGAAACGCCGGATGTCGAATTCGTCCGGCGCGTCCGATTTACGCCGACATTCATCCTCGTCCGGGACGGCACCGAGCTGGGCCGGATCGAAGGATATCCCGGAGAGGATTTTTTCTGGGGTCTGCTCGGCAAGATGCTGGAAGAGGCGCGCATCGACCTCGAAAAAACAGGCTGACGAAACCCATGACACTCGATCCCCAGAATTCTTCCGACGCATCCGAGTCCGAAACGCGGCTGCCGGTGCTTGACGCCAACATGTGCGCCGAGGACATGGAAAAGATGATGAAAAACGCCCAGCGGGCGTCGAACTTCCTGAAGGCGATCAGCCACGAGGGGCGGCTGATGATCCTGTGCCATCTTGCCTCGGGCGAGAAGTCGGTGACGGAACTGGAAGACCTGTTATCGGCGCGTCAGGCGGCGGTTTCGCAGCAGCTGACCCGGCTTCGGCTGGAAGGATTGGTGACGCCCCGGCGCGAGGGCAAGGCGATCTACTACAGCTTGACAGACGACAGACCGCGGCAAATCATGGAGGTCGTCTATGACCTCTTTTGCAGGGAAGACTGACCGGGATTGAGGAGAGGTTCCGGTCGTTAAACGGGAACCAAGATGCTGGACGTTCTGGGCGAAGCCAATAGCGCAGCCTTGATCGGGCTGTTGGGTGGTCTGGCCCTGGGGCTGGCCGCGCGGCTGGGGCGATTCTGCACGCTGGGCGCAATCGAGGACGTGCTCTATTCCTCGGACGACCGCCGCATCCGCATGTGGGGCATCGCCATCGGCGTGGCCATCATAGGCACGCATTTCGCCATGGCCGGAGGCTTGATGGACGGAACCGCCACCGCGTATCTCGATAGGGTCTGGAACCCTTTGGGCACCATCGTCGGCGGGCTGATGTTCGGCTATGGCATGGCGCTGTCGGGCAATTGCGGCTACGGCGCACTGGCGCGGCTGGGGGGCGGCGACCTGCGGTCTTTCGTGATCGTGATCGTGATGGGGCTGTCGGCCTACCTGGTGATGTCCGGGCCGCTGGCCCATTTCCGCGTCTGGCTTTTCACGGTCGAGGAAGGCGCGCGTTCGCCGCAAGGGTTCAGCCAGTTGGCCCAGGCGCAGCTGGGCATCGGCCCCGCGCTGAGCGGACTGATCCTGGGAGGTGGCATCCTGGTAGTCTCGCTGGCCAGCGCCAGAATGTTGCGCTCGCCCGGCATGGTGTTCTGGGCCGCTGTCGTCGGGTGCGCCGTGATCCTTGGCTGGGTCGGCACCTACTGGGTGGCCATGACGGGGTTCGAGGCCGAACCGATCGAGACGCATTCCTTCGCCGCGCCCATCGGCGACACGATCTATTACGCGATGACCGCCTCGGGCAACAGCCTGTCGTTCAGCGTGGGCTCGGTACTGGGCGTGGTTGTGGGCGCCTTCATCGGGTCGCTCTTCAAGGGGCATTTCCGGTGGGAAGCCTGTGAAGACCCGCGCGAATTGAAGCGCCAGATCTTCGGCGCGGCCCTGATGGGGCCGGGCGCGATCCTGGCGGTGGGGTGCAGCATCGGACAGGGGGTCTCGGCCTTTTCGGTGCTGGCCTTTTCCGCGCCGGTGGCGTTTCTGGCGATCTTCACCGGGGCGGCGCTGGGGCTGAAACAGCTGATCACCGGGTTCGCGCCGGCGGAGTAGCGAAACAGCGGTGGACACGAAAAGGCCGCGCCGGGATGGCGCGGCCTTTGTGTCTGCGTCGGGGCGGGCTTAGCCCAGCACGGACTTCACGACCTTGCCCAGCTTGGTGGCCACTTCGTCGGCCTCTTCGCGGGTCATGCAGAAGGGCGGCGCGAAGCCAAGGATATCGCCCTGCGGCATGGCGCGGGAAATCACGCCTTCCTTGACCAGTTCACCGGCCAGCCGTGCGCCGACCTTTTCCGAGGCGTCGAAGAATACGCGGTCGTCGCGGTCCTTGACGAATTCCACGGCACAGAGCAGCCCCTCGCCACGCACTTCGCCGACATGGGCATGGTCGCCCACGGCCTCGGTCAGCGCCTTCTTGAAGTAGGCGCCCACCTCGCCCGCGTTCTGCACGAGGTTCAACTCGTCGATCAGCTTGAGGTTGGCGACACCGGCGGCGGCCCCGATGGGGTGCGCCGAGTAGGTCCAGCCGTGGCCGATGGGACCGTTCTCATCCGTGCCTTGCTCCAGCACTTTCCAGACCTTGTCGGACACGATGGAGCCGGAGAGCGGCGCATAGGCCGAGGTCAGGCCCTTGGCGATGGTGATGATGTCGGGCTTGATGCCGTAATGGTCCGAGCCCATCATGCTGCCCAAGCGGCCAAAGCCGGTGACGACCTCGTCGGCGATGAGCAGGATGTCGTGCTTGGCCAGCACCTCCTGGATCGCGGCCCAGTAGCCTGCGGGCGGCGGCACGAGGCCCCCGGTGCCCAGGGCGGGTTCGCCGATGAAGGCGGCGATGGTGTCGGCTCCCTCGCGTTCGATCAGCGCTTCCAGCTCGGCCACGCAATGGGCGACGAATTGTTCCTCGGTCTGGTTCACGTCGGCGCGGCGATAGTAATAGGGCGCTTCGGTGTGCAGCACCTGCGCCAGCGGCAGGTCGAACTTCTGGTGGAAGAGGTGCAGACCGGTCAGAGAGCCGGTCATCAGGCCCGAGCCGTGATAGCCGCGCCAGCGCGAGATGATCTTTTTCTTCTGCGGAAGCCCGCGGATGTTGTTGTAGTACCAGACCAGCTTGATGTTGGTCTCGTTGGCGTCCGATCCCGACAGGCCGAAATAGACTTTCGACATGTGGTCCGGCGCGCGGTCCAGCACCATCTTGGCCAGCGTGATCGCGGCCTCGGTGCCGTGCCCGACATAGGCGTGGTAATAGGCCAGCTCGCGCGCCTGTTCGGCGATGGCGTCGGCAATCTCGGGCCGGCCGTAGCCCACGTTCACGCAGTAGAGCCCGGCAAAGGCGTCGAGCAGGCGGTTGCCGTCGCGATCCTCGATATGGCAGCCGGAGCCGCCGGTCACGATGCGCTGCGGGGCCTCACCCCGGGCGAATTCCGCCAGGTGGGTCGAGGGATGGAAAAAGTTCTCGCGGTCCCACTGGTCCAGTTGGTCGTTCTTAAGCATTCGTATTCTCCTTAGCCCCAATCGCGGCAGACGTATTTGATTTCCATGAACTCTTCCATGCCCTTTCGCGCGCCCTCGCGGCCAAGGCCGGATTGCTTGACCCCGCCGAACGGGATCGGCGCGCCCGTCACCTTGGTGCGGTTGACCGCGACCATGCCGAATTGCAGCGCACGGCTGAGCCGGTAGATACGGCGCGGGTCGTGGGCGTGGACATAAGCCACAAGGCCGTACTCGGTGTCGTTGGCACGCCGGATGGCCTCGTCCTCGGTCTCGAACGGCGTGATCGGTGCGACGGGTCCGAAGGTTTCCTCGCGCATGATCTCGGCCTCGTCGGGAACGTCGGTCAGAACGGTCGCGTCATAGAACAGACGGCCGAGCGGATTGCGCTTGCCACCGCAGGCTAGCTTCGCGCCTTTCTCCAGTGCGTCGGCGACATGCGCTTCCTGCTTGGCCACGGCGCCTTCGTTCATCAGCGGTCCGAGGTCGCAGTCATCCATGCCGACGCCAATCGTCAGCGCCTTTGTCGCGTTGGTGAAACGCGTGCAGAATTCATCGTAGATGCCACGCTGGACATAGATGCGGTTCGCGCCCAGGCAGTCCTGACCGGAGGTGGCGAACTTGGCCTTGATCGTTTCCGCGACGGCATGGTCGAGGTCGCAATCGTCGAACACGATGACCGGCGCGTGACCGCCCAGTTCCATCACCAGCTTCTTCACGGTCTCTGCGGACGCGCGATAGAGCAGTCGGCCGACCTCGGTCGAGCCGGTGAAGGACAGCGCCCGCACCCGCGAGTCGTCGGTCCAAGGCGGCACCACGGTCGAGGCGCGGCCCGTGACCACGTTAAACACGCCCGGCTCGACGCCTGCGCGCTCGGCCAGTTCGGCCAGAGCCAGCGCCGAGAACGGCGTCTCGTGGCTGGGATGCGCGACGATGGTGCAGCCGGCGGCAAGCGCCGCGGCGGCCTTGCGGGTGAGCATGGCCGAGGGGAAGTTCCACGGCGTGATCAGCGCGACGACGCCTACGGGTTCAAGCCACAGCTCGACCTCGGCTGTGTTGAGGTGGCTGGTGACGCCCTCGATGTTGGGGCGCTTGGCCTCTTCGGCGTAGAATTCGACGAAGGACGCGGCGTAGTCGATTTCACCCCGCGCCTCGGACAGGGGTTTGCCCTGTTCGGCGACCATCAGGCGGGCCAGATCCTCTCGGTTCTCGATTATCAGGTCGAACCACCGGCGCAGGATCGCGGCGCGGTCCTGCGGCAGCTTGGACGACCACCCGGGAAAGGCATTCTGGGCGACGGTGACGGCGTCACCGCTCTCTTCGGCGGAAAGGCTCGCAACCTCGCCGACCACGGCGCCATCGGCAGGGTCGGTCACGGTCAGGGTGCTGCCATCGGCAGCGGCGACCCATTTGCCGCCGACATAGGAAAAGTTGCGCACGAGGCGCAGGTCTTCGATCAGTCGCAAAGACGAGTCGGGCATGGTTTCCTCCTTTGACTTGCGGAGGTTTTATATGGTTTGGGCAATGGGTGAGCCTGAATGACCCCGGCTTGGAAGATGATTTTTCTGCAAGCCCAGGAGAGCGCAGAAAAATCTACTGCCGACCCAGAATCACATCCAATGGCGGGGCGCTCGGGCCCTTGACTGGCTTGGTCACCACATAGCTGAAATACCGCGCCATCCCGATCCGATCGTTAAGCATCTGGTCGACAAGCCGCTGGTAGGCATTGATGTCGGGGGTGACGATCTGCATCAGGTAATCATAGCCCCCGCCGATGCCCCAGCACGCGACGATCTGGGGATATTGCTGCACGGCATCCTCGAAAATGCGGAATGTCGCGGCCGTATGATCGGTCAGTTCAACGGCCACGAACACGGTCACGTGCGGCCCAAGTTTCCGCAGCGCGATCTCGGCGCGGTAGCCCTCGATCAGCCCTTCCTTCTCCAGCCGTTTCAGCCGCTCCCAGCAGGGCGATGCGGACAGGCCGACGCGCTCGGCCAGCTTTGACTTGGTGATCCGCCCATCCTCGGCCAGGACCTTCAGGATTTCGATGTCGCGCGCGTCGAGGCGGGTCATGGTCAGGTCTCGATGCGCGTGCCGGTATCCGGCAAGGCGGCGCGGACATGGCTGGCGATGGCAGTGTCCTGCGCGCCGGTGCCGGTAAGGTCGCAGATCGTGACGTCTTCGGGGGTTCTGCGGCCCGTGGCGGTGCCGGCAATGATCTCGCCCAGTTCGGGCGGGGTGACGTCGGCCAATACGCCCGCGGCACGGGCGGCTTCCAGTTCGCCGCTGGTCTGGCACTGGCTGACCCGGTCGCAGACGTAAAGGTCCGCCGCGGCCAGCGCCGCCGGGTCGATCTCGTTCTTGCCCTCCTGGTCGGAACCCATGGCAGTGATGTGCAGGCCGGGGTGCAGCCAGTCGGCCATCAGTACGGGCGTGCGGGCGGGCGTGGTGGTGACGACAAGCTGGCTGTCGGCCACGAGCGTGGCGGGATCGGCGACCGCTTCGGCCGCGATGCCAAGGGTCTGCGCGAGGTCCTGGGCACAGGCGGCAGCCTTGGCCGGATCGCGTCCGTGGACCAGGACGCGCTTGAACGGTCGCACCAGATGCGCGGCCTGAATTTGCAGCCGTGCCTGCACGCCGGTGCCGATGACCCCCGCCGTCTCGATGGTGTCCGGCGCGAGGTGCCGCGCGGCCACGGCCCCCGCTGCGGCGGTGCGAATATCGGTGAGATAGCCGTTGTCGAGGTAGACCGCCTCGACCAGCCCGGTCTTGGCCGAAAAGAGGATCATCAGGCCGTTCAGGCTGGACAGCCCCAGCTTGGGATTGTCGAAAAAGCCCGGGCTGACCTTGATGGCGAACCCGTCGAAGCCGGGGATATAGGCGGTTTTCACGTCGACCTCGGCATTGGCCTGCGGCAGGTCCATGGACAGGATCGGCGGCATCACCACCTCGCCACCGGCAAGTGCAGCGAAGGCGCGTTCGACGACATCCACAATCTCCACGTCCAATTGAATGGCGGCGCGCAGTTCCGCCTCTGTCACGATCTGGATCTCATGTGCCATAGGCGCGTCCTTTCACCATGGTGTCGCCAAGCCGGATATCCTCGCCCGCCATGATCCGGTGGAACATACCCATATCGAGATTGCGGCCCGTGATGATCGTGCCGATGGGCCCCGGCAGCGCTGCCAGCTTGCCCGACAGGAGCGCCGCAATGCCAACGACGCAGGCGCCTTCGGCCACAATGCGGTCCTCGTAGAACAGCACTTGCATGGCGTGGTAGATCTCTTCCTCGGTGACAAGCACGATGTCGTCCAGGTGATCGCGGCAGAGCGCGAAGGACAGCTTGTTGTCCATGCCGATCCCGCCGCCAAGGCTGTCGGCGAGGCTGGCGACCTCCTCGACCTCGACCGGGTGACCAGCGGCGACCGAGGCGTGCATGGCCGCGCCGCGGTCCATGCTGATGCCGATCACCCTGATCTGCGGGTTGATCGCCTTGGCCGCAACCGCGACCCCGGCGGCCAGGCCGCCGCCCGAAAGCGGCACGAGGATGGTGCCCAGGTCCGGGCGGGCCTGGAGCATTTCCAGCCCGATTGTCCCCTGCCCGGCGATCACGTGCGGGTCGTCGAAAGGCGAAATCTCGACCAGGCCGTCGCTGTCGACCAGTCGCAGACTTTCGGCCAGCGCGTCGTCCTGGCTCTTGCCGCAGATCTGCACCTCGGCCCCCAGCGCGCGGATGCCGTCGACCTTGGCCTGTGGCACCAGGCTCGACATGCAGATCACCGCCCGCAGACCGCGATGCGCGGCGGCATAGGCCACGCCGCGCCCGTGGTTGCCGGTCGAACAGCAGGTCACGCCGGCGACGTCTTCGGGCAGGTTCATCACCGCGTTCACCGCGCCGCGCAGCTTGAACGCGCCGATGGGCTGCATGTTTTCGAGCTTCATCAGGAATTCGGTGCCGGTCTTTTCGGTCATGAAAGGCGACGGCACGAAAGGCGTGGCGTCGGCGATGCCGGCGATGGTCTTCCGGGCCGCCAGTATGTTCGACAGGGCGAAGGCCAAGTCTGCACTCCTCTTGCTGTTGCACCCGGGACCCGGCCGGACTGCGCCGGTGCCCGCGTGCCCCGCAGGATGGGGGATGCGGCACGCCGAACGCAACCTCAATTGGCGCGACTGGCGGAAACAATAGGTCCAAGGGGCAGGAGACCGCCGGCGTTCGCCGGGCGGGGACGGCGAGGCGTGCGAGCGCATGAAAAGACCCGGCCGGCGCGTGGCGCCGACCGGGCCGAAATCGTCAAAGCGTGGTCAGGCGTTCAGGCCGCGGCTTTCTTGCGGTTCTCTTCCAGGCGGGCGTCGATGATCGACACGGTTTCGTCCGCTTCGGCCATGGGCTTGCCCTTCTGGTCGGCGATCAGTTTCACCAGCATGTCGACCCGTTCGATCGAGTCCGCACCGCTGTCGATGGCCCTGGCGGCCGAGGACGGCTTCAGCAGGCCATTCGCGGCACTGGCATATTTCTCGAACGGCACCTGGTCGTCCTCGTCCGCGCCGAGTTGCATGACTAGGTCGCAGATCTTGCTGTAGATCGACTGCGATTCCAGCAGGTCGCCATGCACCGCTTCCTTGATGGGGCGAACGCCGTCGCGCTGGACGCAGCGGTAGTTGCCGGTCAGCAGCATGGCCCACTTGGCGAAGGGCACGAACAGGGAATCGAAGAGGCGCAGCTTGACCGGCACGTCCTTGCCGTCGACGCGCACGGCCTCGATCGCCTCTTCCAGTTCCCGCACCATGGCGGTGTGGGCCGGATCCTCGAACGGTGCGGCCTTGAAGTTGGTGGGCAGGCCCACATGCAGGACGTTCGGGCCTTCCTCGGGCGGGCGGAACGCCTGCGGATCGGGGCTGCACAGCGACACGAGGCCGGGCTTGAAATCCTCCCACGGCTCGATGCTGTTGAAGGCCGGGCGCAGCGCCTCGGCGTCCAGGCCCTCGATCCGCTTGAGGTAAGGCAGCGGCGGCATGTTCATGATCGAGAGGCAGGGCCGCCCGGACGCCGCGATCCGCTTCATCAGCTTGGTGATCTCGGCGTTGCCGTATTGCGGCTCGGACATGGCGAGGGCCACGAGGTCATAGTCCTCGGGGATCACGTCGCCCGGCGCCTTGGCATCGAGCGTGCCCGGAAGGTCACCCGACTTGAAGGCGCGGTGTTCATCCTCGTCACGCAGCTTGATGCGGACTTCGGTGCCCTGTTCGTTGATGATGTCCGCCGTCGCCTGGCGACAGACCAGCGTCACGTCCTGGCCGGCCATCAACAGTTTGGTGCCCAAGAGCGAGCCGTAGGATGCCCCCAGAATCAGAACCTTGCGAGCCATGATGAAATCTCCTTGTCATTTCATCACGCAAGATAATTGCGTGAGCAGATTCTTCTACAAAATTCGTGTAAATGTGTTATTGATAATGATTACAACTTCTGTATCTGTAATCTTGTAAAGTTCCTGCCATGGCAAAGACCTTTATCGGCCCCAAGCTGCGCCAGCTGCGCATCGCGCGCGACCTGACGCAGGCGGACGTCGCCGAACGTCTGGGGATCAGCCCCGCTTACGTGAACCTCTTGGAAAACAACCAGAGAAGCCTGTCGGTCAAGATGCTTCTGGCGATTTCCGAGACGTTCGACGTGGACGTAAAGGAATTGACGAAGGACAACAGCGCCCATGTGCTGGCCGATCTGCGCAACGCATTCGGCGACACCACGCTGGAAGGCGCGGCCCCCGACATCCAGGAGCTGCGCAGCGCCATCGACCGTGCGCCGGCTTTTGTCGATCATTTCCTGCAGTTGCACCGGGCGCATCGCGCCGCCCTTCGCATCATCATGCGCGGCGGCATGGATGGGCGGGACGAAGAGATGCTTCACGCCTCGCCCGAGAACGCGATTCACGATATTTTCCGCAAGAACAGCAATTACTTCGCCGTGCTGGAGGTGGCCGCCGAAAATGCGCGCCGGGCGATCCCCGTCGCGCCGGAATCGCTGTTTGTCGATCTGCGCGCGGGCCTGCAGAAACACCACGGGGTGTCGGTGGAGGTGCGGTCACTGGAGGAAATGGGCGAGTCGCTGCGTATCTACGATGACACCAGCCGCACGCTGTTGCTGTCACAGGCGCTCAATACCGAGAACCGCGCCTTCCAGATGGCGCATGTCCTGGCCTTTCTGACCGAGGGGCGGATGATCGCCAAGATGGCGCGCAACGCGCAGACCGATCCCGAACGGGTTCAGCCCCGGCTGGAGGTCGAGCTTGGCAATTACTTCGCCGCCGCTTTCCTGATGCCCTACGAGCCGTTTCTGAACACCGCCGAGGAAACGGGCTATGACATCGACCGCATCGCGCTCGCGTTCGGCGTGACCTTCGAGCAGGCCTGCCACCGCCTGACGACGATGCAGCGCGACAAGGCGCAGGGCATTCCGTTCTTCCTGCTGCGGCTGGACCGGGCGGGCAACGTGACCAAGCGGTTCAACGCCACCTCGTTCGACCTGGCCGAGTATGGCGGGGCCTGCCCGGTGTGGAACGTGCATGCCGCCTTTTCGGTGCCCGGTGTGATCTTTCCGCAATTTGTCGAGATGCCGGACGGGCAGCAGTTCTTTTCGATCAGCCGGACGGTGCATCGCCCCGTCTTCAGTGCCGAAACCCAGGACCGCCGCCTGACGCTGACGCTGGGCTGCGAGGCCCGTCACGCGCATCGCATCCGCTATGCCGCCAGCTTCAAGATCGACGACCCGACGCTCTATCAGCCGATCGGCATCAACTGTCAGCTTTGCCCGCGGCAGGCCTGTTCGCAGCGCGCGCACCAGCCGTTGTTCATCAACCTGCCGATCGACGCCAACCGGCGCGGCTCGACCCGCTACGAAAGCTGAAGCCACGAAAAAGCCTGCCCCCCGGGAGATCAGGGGGCAGGCGTTGGGCGTCGCGGAAAGATGCGTGGCCCGTATCAGGCCCGTATCAGGCCCGTATCAGGCCCGGCGTTCCGCCGCCTTCTTGCGCTTGCGCAGGATGCGCTGCACCACCGGGAACAGGACCAGCGCCAGTGCAAGGCAGATGCAGACCAGCGAGATCGGGCGCGTGATGAACGTGGTCGCGTCGCCCTGAGCCGAGATCAGCGACTGGCGCAGCGAGCGTTCTGCCAGGGGCCCAAGCACGATGGCCAGAACCGCCGGCGCCACCGGGTAGTTCAGCTTGCGCATCAGGTAGCCCACCACGCCGATGATCAGCATGATCCAGGTGTCGAACATCCGGTCCGTCGTGGCGAAGACCCCCAGCACGCAGAGCGTGAAGATGATCGGCGTCAGCAGGGTGAACGGCATCGCCAGCACCCGGATGAAGATCGGGATCAGCGCGATGTTCAGGATCACCGTCACCGCGTTGGCCACGTACATCGAGCCGATCAGGCCCCAGACGAAATCCGGGCTTTCGGTGAACAGCAGCGGCCCGGGGCGCAGGCCCCAGATGATCATGCCACCCAAGAGGATCGCCGTGGTGGGCGAGCCGGGAATGCCCAGCGTGATCATCGGCAGCATCGAGCCGGTCGAGGCCGCGTTGTTGGCCGATTCAGGCGCGGCCACACCGGCCACGTTGCCTTTGCCGAAGCTGTCGGGATCCTTCGAGAAGGTCTTGCTGAGACCATAGGACATCAGTGCCGCCGGGGTGGCCCCCGCCGCGGGCAGCGTGCCCACGAAGAAGCCGAGGAACGAGCCCACCCAGGTCGAGTTGATGTACTGCCGGATCTGCTTGAAGTTCTCCTTCATCCGCGACATCGAGATCTTGACGTTGTGCATCTGCACCTTGCCGCTGGTGGTTTCCAGCGTCCAGAGCATCTCGCCGATCCCATAGATGCCGATCGCCAGCACCAGAAAGCCGATGCCGCGCTGGAATTCGACCATGTCGAAGAAGATCAGGCGCGGGCTGCCCGAGATGATGTCAAAGCCGACCGCGGCTAGAACGAGACCCAGAAGGATCGAGAAGATCGTTTTGGGTATGTCGTCCCCACCCAGACCGATGAAGGTGGCGAAGGCCAACAGCATCAGCGCGAACTCCTCCTGTGGTCCGAACTTCAGCGCGAAGGCGGCCAGGGGCGGCGCGAAGAGCGTGAAGAGGATGATCGAGACCGTGCCGCCGATGAAAGACGCGATGGCCGCGGCCATGAGCGCCTGGTCGGCCTTGCCGGCCTGGGCCATGGGTCGCCCGTCGAACACCGTTGCCACGGCCGTTGACGCCCCTGGAATACCCAGGGTGATCGAACTGATCGCCCCCCCGTACATCGCCCCGTAATAGAGCGCGGCAAGGAAGATGATCGCCGTCGTCGGCGGCACCAGGAAGGTGATGGGAAGCAGGATTGCCACCCCGTTGACCGAGCCGAGACCCGGCATACAGCCCACGAACAGCCCCGCAAGGCAGCCCGCGAAAATCATCATCAGGTTCAGGGGCTGGAACGCCTCCAGAAGGCCTGCTGTCAAAGATACAAGTATCGTTTCCATCTCTCGTCAGACCTCTCAGTAGAACCATTCGTAGCGGAAGTTATCGACCCAGAGGAATGCGTCCTCGAAGATCGGCAGTCCCTTCGGCAGGTACTTCGTCAACGCCACCTCGAAGAGCAGGTAGACGAAAATCGGCGTGCCGATTGCGAAGCCGAGGGTCATCGGCCACGAATGCCGCCCCATGAAGCGCACGAAGAACAGCATGAAGATGACCAGCGCCAGGTAGGTGCCGATGAACGTCATCATGATCAGCAGCGCGAGAACCGACCCCGCCGAGATCGACACGAGAAAGATCGTGTCTCTGGATATGTAGGGATCGGTGTTGCGCGACTCCGGCGTCTTTTTCTGCGCCCATCGCACGAGGGTGGCGACGGAGGCCAGTGCCATGCCCGCCGACAACCAGAACGGCCACATGCCGGCACCGGGACCCCTGCCCCTGACCCAACCGATACTGAGGTCGTCTGTGTATACGTTTAACATCAGGCCGAGTGACACCAGCAGGGTCACGATCGCCATCAGGAGTTCCGCTGTCCGGACCGTCATTCTCTTTGGCTCCGTATAAATCGTTTGCGATCTTTCGAGGGGGCGTGTCCCTGCCGGACCAACCTGCCCGCGCCCGGATCGTCAGGCATCCAGGTGCAGGGCCCGGCACGTCCGGGCCCTGCTGTTTTCAGGATTGGCTTACTCGCCGGTGATCGCACCCGCGCCGACCTTTTCGATCAGCTTTTCATGCGCGACCTTCTGGTTTTCGTGGAACGTGGCGAGGTCCTCGCCCTTCATCATCGAGTCGCAGGTCAGGCCGTCGGACTTGCAGAACGCCTGCCATTCCTCGCTGTCGAACAGTTCCTGGAAAAGGTTCACGTACCATTCGACCGCCTCGGGATCCATGTCCGGAGGCCCGTTGACCGAGCGCTGCATGTAGTACTCGATCTCTACCCCCAGCTCCTTGGCCGTCGGCACGTCCGGGAAGGCCGGCATGCGTTCGGCCGAGAATTGGACCAGCGGCTTGGTGTTGCCCGCGCGCCAGAACTCCATCTGCTCGGCGGGGTTGTTGACGGTGCTGTCGATCTGGTTGCCCACGAGGTTCTTGGCCACCGTGCCACCGCCCGGGAACGGGATGTAGGTCACGTCATAGCCGAACTCGGCTTCCATCATCGCGGTCAGAACGCTGTCTTCCTGGCCCGATCCGGTGCCGCCGACCTTCCAGTCCTTGCCGGCCTCGGACACGACGGCGTTGAAGCTGTCGAGATCGGTGATGTCCTCGCGGTCGGTGTTGACCCACAGCAGGAACGTGTCCATGGCCATCAGGCCGATGGGCGTGAACTCGGTCACGTCGATGCCGAGATCCTCCTGGATGATCGGCGTGGTGTAGAAGCTGTTCAGAGTCATCATGACGGTGTGATTGTCACCCGCCTTGTCCTGCATGTAGCGCAGCGCCTCGGCGCCCGAACCACCCGGCTTGTTGATCGGGATGAAGGGGCGCGGGCTCAGGTCCTTTTTCTGGATGAGGCCCTGCAGCAGCCGCGCGATCTGGTCCGCCCCGCCGCCGGTGCCGGCCATGATGATGAACTCGACCGGCTTTTTCGGCTGCCATTCCGCCAGCGCTGCCGGTGCCGTCAATGCCAGTGCGGACGCACTTGCAACAAGTAGCTTAAAGGTATTCATGGTTATCCTCCCTATGGTCTCCATGTGTGTCAGGGCTGGTGCGCGTGCATTCTTGACGTGTTTGGCGCTTGCCCCATTCCTGGTCGTCTGCTCTGTCTTCGTCGAGCCTCCCCTCTCTCCTCAATGAACCATGATGACCGGGAAATCCGCCTCGGCGACAACGACTTGCGAGTTGCCACCGAACAGGGATTCCCGTTCGTAACTGTCGTGATAGGCGCCGATGATCAGCATCCCGGCGCCCGCGGCGCGGGTTTCCGACAAAAGCTGCCGGCCGACGTTGCGCCCCTCGGCCTTGAAAAGCCGGATGTCGGCCGCGACGCCGCGCAGTTCGAGATAGCGCTGCAACTGGTCCGCCCCGGGATGCTCGTCCTTGGGGCTGTCGCCGGTGTGCAGGATCGTGACCTTCTTGGCGTTGGAAATGATAGGCATCGCCATCGCCACGGCGCGTGTCGCCTCGAGCGATCCGTTCCAGCCGATGGTGACGTGATCCGCGAAACCGGCGTCTGCAACGTCCTGGTCGGGGCACATCATCACCGGTCGGCCCGAAGAAAACAGCGCCGATTTCAAAGTGTTGACCCCGAGGTTCATCTTCTGGTCCGGTTTGGCCACGCAGACAAGGTCGCACAGGCGACCGTATCTTTGCACTGCATCGACCTGCTTGCCTTCGTACTCGATGAACCGGGTCGTGGGCTTGTCCAACTCGTGATCGGCGATCTCGAGCCCGAGTTTCCTGGCTTGCTTCTCGAACTCACCGTAGAGCTGGTCCCGGGTCACGTCGGCATTTGCATGCGCCGCATCCTCGATCTGGCGGCGCAGCATGGTCGGGATCACGACGCCGTAAGGCATCATGTCCTCGGTCTTGGGATGGCAATGCACCACGCGGACCCGGGCGCCGAAGCGCCGCGCCAGGGCGGCGGCGTGGGCAAAGACGTTATCGCCTTTGCCGTCGCCCCGCACCGGAAGCATGATGCTGTGGATGGAGTCGTAAGCCATGGCTTAGAACAACCCTTCGATTTCGCCCTGGTCGTTCAGGCGGATGGATTCCGACGCCGGCCGACTGGGCAGGCCGGGCATGGTCATGATCTCGCCGCAGACCACCACGACGAAGCCCGCGCCGGCCGACAGGCGCACTTCGCGCACCGGGACCGAGTGGCCCGTGGGCGCCCCGCGCTGCGTCGGATCGGTCGAGAAGCTGTACTGCGTCTTCGCCATGCAGACCGGCAGGTTGCCGTATCCCTGCTCTTCCCAGCTCTTCAGCTGGTCGCGGATCTTCTTGTCCGCGATCACCTCGTCGGCGCGGTAGATCTTCTTGGCGATCGTCTCGACCTTCTCGAAGAGGCCCATCTCGTCGGGGTAGATCGGCTTGAAGTCCGCCTCTCCCTTCTCGATCGTCTCCACGACCTTCTTCGCCAGGTCCGCCGAGCCTTCAGAGCCCAGCTCCCAGTGGCGCGACAGCACCGCCTCGGCGCCGTTTTCCGCCACGAAGTCCTTCACCGCCTGCACCTCGGCATCGGTGTCGGTCACGAAGTGGTTGATCGCCACCACCACCGGGACACCGAAAGACTTAACATTTTCGATATGCCGGCCCAGGTTCGGGCAGCCCGCCTTCACCGCGTCCACGTTCTCGGCGCCAAGGTCCGCCTTGGCCACGCCGCCGTTCATCTTCATCGCCCGCACCGTCGCCACGATCACCACCGCCGACGGCGCGATCCCGGCCTTGCGGCACTTGATGTTCATGAACTTCTCCGCGCCCAGGTCGGCGCCGAACCCGGCTTCCGTCACCACGTAATCGGCGATCTTCAGCGCCGTGGTCGTGGCGATGACCGAGTTGCAGCCATGCGCGATATTGGCGAACGGACCGCCATGCACGAAGGCCGGGTTGTTCTCCAGCGTCTGCACCAGGTTGGGCTGCATCGCGTCCTTCAAAAGGACGGTCATCGCGCCTTCGGCCTTGATATCGCGGCAGAAAACCGGGCTGCGGTCGCGGCGATAGGCCACGATCATCGCGCCCAGCCGCTCCTCGAGGTCCTTGAGGTCACTCGCCAGGCAGAGGATCGCCATCACTTCCGAGGCCACGGTGATGTCGAAGCCGTCCTCGCGGGCAAAGCCGTTGGCCACGCCGCCCAAGCTGGACGTGATCTGACGCAAGGAGCGGTCGTTCATGTCTACCACCCGGCGCCAGACGATCCGGCGGGTGTCGATCTCGGCGTCGTTGCCCCAGTAGACGTGGTTGTCGATCATCGCGCTCAAGAGCGCATGGGCCGAGGTGATCGCGTGGAAGTCGCCGGTGAAATGCAGGTTCATGTCCTCCATCGGCACCACCTGGGCATAGCCGCCGCCCGCGGCGCCGCCCTTCATCCCGAAGTTCGGCCCCAGCGAGGCCTCGCGGATGCAGATCATCGCCTTCTTGCCGATGTGGTTCAGACCGTCGCCCAGGCCCACCGTGGTGGTGGTCTTGCCCTCGCCCGCCGGCGTCGGGTTGATCGCGGTCACGAGAATCAGCTTGCCGTTCTCGTTGCTCTTCACCGAGTTGATGTAGTCCTGGCTCACCTTCGCCTTGTCATGCCCGTAGGGCAGCAGGTGCTCGGACGGTATCCCAAGCTTGTCGCCAATCTCCTGGATCGGCTTCTTCGACGCCGCACGCGCAATCTCGATGTCTGATTTGTGGCTCATTGTAGGTTCCTTTGTCGCGTTTCAGCTTGGAAATTCTTCGCCGACCTCAAGGCCGACCTCGGAGGCCCACTGGGCGGCGGGTGTCTTGTCCCCGCCCTCGGGGCGTACTCGTTTGACCAGGATACGGCCGCCGACGCACTGCACCTCGATGCCGTCGTCGGTGATGGCGCGGACGCGGCCGGAAATGCCGTCGCCGGAGGCGCGGGCACTGTCGAAGATCCCCAGCTTGGCCCCCTTGTAGGTGGTCCAGGCGCCGGGCGCGGGGTTCGTGCCGCGGATGAGGTCATAGACCTGCCCCACCGGACGGTGCCAGCAGATTTCCGAGTGCCGCGCGGTGCAGCGCCGCTCGTAGGTGGCCTCGTCCTCGTCCGGCACGATATGCGGCGGATTGCCGGCGCGGAAAAGGTCGCAGACCTCCAGCACGCTGTCCACTGCCGCCGGGTAGATCTTCTTGAAATAGAGGTCGATCACCGTGTCGTCGGGGCCGATCTCGCATTCCCACTGCATCAGGCTGTCGCCTTCGTCCAGCCCGTCGGACGGGTAGAACCAGCTGAAGCCCGACTTGTCCGAGCCCATGATGATGGGCCAATTGACCGCGCTGGGGCCGCGATGCAGCGGCAGAAGCGACGGGTGGAAACAGATCGAGCCGTGCTTGGGCGTATCCCGCGCCGCCTCGGGCACGAAGACGTTGACGAAGGCCATGACCATGAGGTCGGCATCGAACTTCGCCAGTGTTTCAAGTGTCGCTGCATCGTCGAAATTCGCGGGCTGCTCGACGGGCAGACCCTTTTCCAGCGCGAACTCCTTGATCGGGTCCACCGGCTTGCCATCCCGGTCGGGCTCGCAATACACGGCCACGACCTCGTCGGTTCCGGTCTCGATGATCTTGGCCAGCGCATCCTTGCCGAAGGCTTGCTGCCCCATGACGATCAATCGCATTTTCTTCCTCCCTTGGGTCCGGCAGGTGCGGACATGCGCCGCACTCCGCCGTTCTTTCCTTTACTACTCCGCCGCGGTTTTCTGCGGGTCGCCCACAGCGCCGCTGTCGAGCACCGCCTGCAGGTCCTCGCCGTCATAGCCCAGCACGTCGCGCAGGATCTCCACCGTGTGCTCGCCAAGAAGCGGCGAGCGGGTCACCTCCACCGGGCTGTCGCTCAGCTTGATCGGGCAGCCCACCGACGCGTATTTGCCGCGCTTGGGATGCTCCACATCGACGATCGTGCCCGTCGCCCGCAGCCCCTCGTCCTCGATCAGCTCCTTGGTCGACAGGATCGGGCCGACGGGGATGTTCAGCGGGTTGCAGATGTCCATCACCTCGAACTTCGTCTTGGTCATGGTCCACTCCTCGATCGCCCCGAAGATCTCGTTCAGCTTGTCCAGACGCTCGGGCGGCGTGGCATAGCCCTCGGCCGTCTTCCACTCCGGCTTGCCGATCACGTCGCAGATCTGCTCCCACACCGCGGCCTGGGTGATGAAGTAGGTGTAAGCGTTGGGGTCGTCCTCCCAGCCCTTGCATTTCAGGATCCGCCCCGGCTGGCCGCCGCCCGAGTCGTTGCCCGCGCGCGGCGTCGCCTCGCCGAACTCGATGCCCTCGCCGTACTGGCTGTATTCCTTCAGCGGGCCCGCCTCCAGCCGCTGCTGGTCGCGCAGCTTGACGCGGCAGAGGTTCAGCACCCCGTCCTGCATCGGCGCCAGCACCTTCTGGCCGCGGCCCGTGCGCTCGCGCTGGAAGAGCGCCGTCATGATGCCGAGGCAGAGATGCAGGCCGGTGCCCGAGTCACCGATCTGCGCGCCCGTCACCAGCGGCGGGCCGTCGCGGAACCCGGTGGTCGAGGCCGAGCCGCCGGCGCATTGCGCCACGTTCTCATAGACCTTGCAATCCTGGTACTTGCCGGGCCCGAACCCCTTGACCGAGGCCATGATGATGCGGGGGTTGATCTCCTGGATCCGCTCCCAGCTGAACCCCATCCGGTCGAGCGCGCCGGGCGCGAAGTTCTCGACCAGCACGTCGCATTCCTCGATCAACCGGGTCAGCACCTGCTTGCCGGTCTCGTTCTTTGAATTGAGCTCGATCGAACGCTTGTTGTGGTTGAGCATGGTGAAGTACAGGCTGTCCGCCCCCGGCACATCCACCAGCTGCTGCCGCGTGGCGTCGCCCACGCCGGGCCGCTCCACCTTCAGCACGTCCGCCCCGAACCACGCCAGAAGCTGCGTGCAGGTCGGACCCGACTGAACATGCGTGAAGTCCAGGATCTTGATGCCGTCCAATGCTTTCATGAGTTCTCTCCCGCTCAGATGTTCTTGGCTTGGGGGTAACGGTTCTGCGCCACCACCGAAGACGGGTTCAGGTTGCCGATGTTGCCGCTTTCCTTGCCGGCATCCTCGGCGATGATGGCGTTGATCAGGGTGGGCTTGCGGCTTGCAAACGCCTCCTTGATCGCCTGGCGCAGTTCGTCGGGGTTGTTGGCGGTCACGCCGACCCCACCGAAGGCCTGCATCATCAATTCGTACTTGCTGTCCTTGACGAACACCGTGGTCGAGGGATCTTCGCCGCCGGACCAGTTTTCGCCGTCACCGCGATAGATGCCGTTGTTGTTCATGATCACGATGCAGACGGGCAGGTTGTAGCGGCAGACCGTCTCGATCTCCATTCCGCAGAAACCGAACGCGCTGTCGCCTTCGACCGCGAGGACCTGGTTGCCGGTTTCCACTGCGGCGGCGATGGCTGAGCCCATGCCGATTCCCATGATGCCCCAGGTGCCCACGTCCAGACGCTTGCGGGGCTTGTGGATGTCGACGATCGAGCGGCACTGGTCCAGCGCGTTGGCGCCTTCGTTGACCAGAACCGTATCCGGGTTCTCGGCTATCAAATCCTTGATGACGCCCAGAGAGCCTTGGTAGTCCATCGGCGAGTTGTTGTTCTTCAGCCGAGGGGCCATCCGTTCGATATTGGCCTCGACCTTGGAGCGCACGGCCCCGGTCCAGTCCTTGGACGGTTTTTCCCAGTTGCCGCGGATCTTTTCCAGCAGCGCGCCGGCACAGCTGCCGATATCACCGATCAGGGGGGCCGCGATGGGCTGGTTGCTGTCCATCTCGCTGGGTTCGATGTCGATCTGGACGAATTGCTTCGCGCCCTTCTCGCCCCAGGCCTTGCCCTGTCCGTGGCTGAGCAGCCAGTTCAGGCGCGCGCCGATCAGGAAGACGCAGTCGCTTTCCTTCAACACAAGAGAGCGGGCCGCCGAGGCGCATTGCGGATGCGTGTCGGGCAACAGGCCCTTGGCCATGGACATCGGCAGGTAGGGGAAACCGAGCGTTTCCACCAGTTCCTTCACCTGCTCGTCCGCCTGTGCATAGGCCGCGCCCTTGCCGATGATGATCAGCGGCTTTTTGGCGTTTTTCATGACGTCCAGCGCGCGATCCACCGCCGCGGGGCTGGGAACACTGGCGGGGGACGGATCCACGACCTTGATCAAGGACTTGCTGCCCTCGACCTCGTCCATCACCTGCCCGAGAAGGGCACCGGGCACGTCCAGATAGACACCGCCGGGACGGCCCGTCAGGGCGGCGCGGACGGCCCGGGCGACACCGAGGCCGATATCCTCGGCGTGCAGGATACGATAGGCAGCCTTGGCATGGGGTCGCGCGATGGCCAGCTGGTCCATCTCTTCGTAGTCGCCCCGCTGCAGGTCGACGATCTCACGCTCGGACGACCCCGAGATCAGGATCATCGGCCAGCAATTTGTGGTGGCGTGGGCAAGCGCGGTCAGGCCGTTCAGGAAGCCGGGCGCCGATACTGTCATGCAGACGCCGGGTTTCTTGGTCAGGAAACCGGCGGCAGCGGCCGCATAGCCTGCGTGTTGTTCGTGGCGGAAGGACAGCACGCGCATACCCTGTGCCTGCGCGTAGCGTCCGAGGTCGGTGATCGGGATCCCCGGCACGTTGTAGATCGTCTCGACGCCGTTCAGCTTCAGCGCGTCGATAAGAAGATGAAACCCGTCGGTCAACGTTTCCGGAGCCGTGTCGGCCCGCGCGACGAGGTCATCGGTCATCTGGGTCATGCCCATGGTCTTCCTCCCTGTTCGGGGCCCCGTTCCGGCCCCTATCCTATTGCTCATTCCCTGTTAGCTGGCCTTGGCGCCTCCCGCGCCGACAGCCAGTTCGAAATTGCTCCATGTGCGACTGACGTGGGTGTGCAACCGCATGGTGTGCTCTCGGACGAGACGTTCGGACAGATCGGCATCCCGTGCCTCGATCGCCTCGATGATTTCTGCGTGATCGACGACCGACCGCCGCACGCGGTTGCCCTCGCCCATCGCCCGGACGCGCACCGCGTTCATGTGCAGAAAGAGGCCATCGGCCATCTTCCGCAGCATCGTGCAGCGCGAAATCTCGAGGATGCGCTGGTGAAAGCGGATGTTGTCGTCGGAATATTCCGAGATGCGCGTGTCGGCGAGCTCGTCGTTGTACTTGGCCGCGATGGTGCGCAGGCTGGCGATTTCGCGGTCCGTCGCGTGTTCGCAGGCCAGCCGCGCGGCCATGCTTTCCAGCGCGGCCCAGGCAACGATCATGTCCAGGATGTCGTCCAGGCTCTTGCGCTGCACGAAGACACCCTTGCGCGGCTGAACCTCGACCAGGCCGTCACGCTCCAGACGGGCCACGGCCTCGCGCAGGGGTGTCCGGGACACGCCCAGCTGCTCAGCCAGGTTGCGCTCGTCAAGGCGCAGATCGGTCGCGGCATCGTAGATGTTCATCTCGGTGATCGCAGTCCGAAGCATTTCGTAGACGTGGTCCTTCAGCGTGAAGTTCGAAGGCACAGGTTTCAGCTTCATGCGCCCTCTCCGATCTCAAGTTGCGCGGCGTCATTTGCGACGTTGGTATACCATACACAGCATACCTATCTCGACAAACGGTTTTTCCGTTTTGCATGAAAATTCAGCGAAATCAGGCCGATTTTTAGCTGATTTTTTTTCGATATAATTTTGATTTTATTGTGTTTTTGGATTTCGAAAAAAATCTGCCCGATCCATCAGTACAAGTTAGCGAATACCGAAACCTCGCAGGTTGCGATAAGGAGATATTGCTGGTATCTGGTATTCCACACGGTGGCAGCACCGAGCCAGAAAGGACCTGTTTTTGCTTATCCGCGCCGACGAATCAGCCCTCATCGTCATCGACATGCAAGAGCGCCTCGTCCCCGCGATGCAGGCTCCGGCCCGGACGATTCGCAACACAAGGACGCTGTGCGCCGGGGCGCGCGAGATGAACATTCCCATCGTGATGACCGAACAATATCCCAAGGGCCTTGGCAAGACCGTGCCAGAGCTGCAGACGCCGGACGCCACAGTGCTGCCGAAAATGCATTTCTCCTGCATGGAAGACGAGGGATTCGCCGCGCATTTCCGCAGCCTGGATCGCAAGCAGGCGGTTATCGCGGGGATGGAGGCGCATATCTGCGTGGTCCAGACCGCCGCCAGCCTGATCGAGGACGGCTACGAGGTTTTCGTCGTGTCCGACGCCACCGCCTCGCGTACGCTGGAAAGCGAGGCGGCCTGCATCGCCCGCCTGAGCGCCTGTGGCGCCGGCATCGTGACCACGGAAATGGTGGTGTTCGAGTGGCTCGGCCGCGCCGGGACGCCAGAATTCAAGAACTTGTTGCATCTCATCAAGTAGACAAAAGCATCGGGAGGAGCTTTGAGACTATGAACATCCATGAATACCAGGCGAAGGCCTTGCTGCGCTCTTACGGGGCGCCTGTATCGGACGGGCGTGTCGTGTTGCGCGCGGAGGAGGCGAAGACGGCGGCGGGCGAGCTTGACGGTCCCGTCTGGGTGGTCAAGGCGCAGATCCATGCCGGCGGCCGCGGCAAGGGCAGCTTCAAGGAGGAAGGCGCCGGCGACAAGGGCGGCGTGCGGATCACCAAGTCGGTGTCCGAGGCCGCCGAGGAAGCCAAGAAGATGCTGGGCCGCACGCTGGTGACCAAGCAGACCGGCGACGCCGGCAAGCAGGTGGGCCGGATCTATATCGAGGAAGGCGCGGCCATCGCCAAGGAATTCTACCTGGCGCTCCTGGTCGACCGGGTGACCTCCCGCGTCAGCTTCGTCGCCTCCACCGAGGGCGGCATGGATATCGAGGAAGTGGCCGAGAAGACGCCCGAGAAGATCCTCAGCCTGAGCGTCGATCCCGCCACCGGCTACCAGCCGTTTCATGGCCGCCGCATCGCCTTCATGCTCGAGCTCGAGGGCGCGGCGGTGAAGCAATGCGTCAAGCTGATGGGCACGCTTTACCAGATGTTCCTGGAAAAGGACATGGAGATGCTCGAGATCAACCCGCTGATCCTGACCGAGAGCAACGAGCTGAAGTGTCTCGACGCCAAGATGGGTTTCGATTCCAACGCGGTCTACCGCCATTCCGACATCGCCGAGCTGCGCGACACCACGGAAGAAGACCCCAAGGAGCTGGAGGCGTCGAAATACGACCTCAACTACATCGCGCTGGATGGCGAGATCGGCTGCATGGTCAACGGCGCGGGGCTGGCGATGGCGACGATGGACATCATCAAGCTCTACGGCGCCGAGCCCGCCAACTTCCTCGACGTGGGCGGCGGCGCCACCAAGGACAAGGTGACCGAGGCGTTCAAGATCATCACCTCCGACCCGCAGGTGAAGGGCATCCTGGTGAACATCTTCGGCGGCATCATGCGCTGCGACGTGATCGCCGAGGGCGTGGTCGCCGCCGTCAAGGAAGTCGGGCTTCAGGTCCCGCTGGTGGTCCGGCTCGAAGGCACGAACGTGGAGAAAGGCAAGGAGATCATCAACACCTCCGGCCTCGACGTGATCGCCGCCGACGACCTCAAGGACGGCGCCCAGAAGATCGTCAAAGCCGTCAAGGGCTGAGCCTCGTAGGGTGGGTTTTTAACCCACCTTTCCCAAGATTGAATTAAGGAGAACGCCACAATGGCCGTCCTCGTCGACAAGAACACCAAAGTCATCTGCCAGGGCCTGACCGGGTCGCAAGGCACCTTCCACACCGAGCAGGCGATCGCCTATGGCACGCAAATGGTCGGGGGCGTCACCCCCGGCAAGGGCGGCCAGACGCATCTCGACCTGCCGGTCTTCAACTCGGTCCACGAAGCGATGCACGAGACCGGCGCCAACGCCTCGGTCATCTACGTGCCGCCGCCCTTCGCCGCGGATTCGATCCTCGAGGCCATCGACGCCGAGATCCCCCTCATCGTCTGCATCACCGAAGGCATCCCGGTTCTGGACATGATGCGCGTCAAACGCGCACTCGAAGGCAGCAGCTCTGTCCTCATCGGCCCCAACTGCCCCGGCATCATCACGCCCGACGCCTGCAAGATCGGCATCATGCCCGGCCACATCCACAAGCGCGGCTCGGTCGGCGTGGTCTCGCGCTCCGGCACGCTCACATACGAGGCCGTGAAGCAGACGTCGGATGTGGGCCTCGGCCAGTCCACCTGCGTCGGCATCGGCGGCGACCCGATCAAGGGGACCGAGCATATCGACGTGCTGGAATGGTTCCTTGCCGATGACGAGACGGAATCGATCATCATGATCGGCGAGATCGGCGGCAGCGCCGAGGAAGACGCCGCACAGTTCCTGAAAGACGAGGCCAAGAAAGGCCGCTCCAAGCCCTGCGCCGGCTTCATCGCCGGACGCACCGCCCCTCCGGGCCGCCGCATGGGCCACGCCGGCGCCATCGTCGCCGGCGGCAAGGGCGGCGCCGACGACAAGATCGAAGCGATGAAATCCGCCGGCATCACCGTCGCCGAATCCCCCGCGGGACTGGGCGAGGCGGTGTTGAAGGCGATCGGAAAATGACCTGTAGGGTGGGGGTCCACCCCACCCGTTCTTCCGCAGCGGCGGGATGAAATCCCGCCCTACGGTCAACCCCAACGAGGGAGGTTCGCCACGCGGATCGGATTGATACATTTGTATCTCCCCAAGGGGGCTGGCGCCATGGGCGAACACACCGCATAATCACCTCATTGACATGGCTTTTGTTCTTGGTATACCAAACACCAAGAAGCCATCGCAGAGGGGAGGCCGCGCATGCTGCTTGCAGAGTACCAGTCCAAGGAGTTGCTGGCCCAGTACGGCATGTCCGTGCCGCCCGGCAAGATGGCCTGCACCGCCGACGAGGCCGAGGCCGCCTGCGCCAACATCCCCACGCGCAAGTTCGTCGTAAAGGCGCAGATCACGTCCGGTGCCCGCGGGCTGGCGGGCGGCATCAAGTTCGCTGCCACCGCCTCTGCCGTCCGGGACGAGGCGGCCAAGCTTTTGGGAAAGCAACTGGTCACGCACCAGACCGGCGCCACCGGCGAGACGGTCCATGCCGTCTATGTCGAGGCCGACGTCAAGCATGACGCCCAGTATTACATCGCCTTCGCGCTAGATCCCGACACAGGCGCGCCGCTGCTCGTCGCCTCCCCCGATGGCGGGGTTGAGTTCGAGCAGAAGGCGCAGATGAACGCCAGCGAGGTCGCCAAGCACAGCCTGACCGGCACGCCCGACGCCGATCGTGCCGGGCTGACGGAGTTCCTTTCGGGCATCGGGATGACGGACGAGAAGGCGGTCGAGCAATTGCTGTCGGCCTGCGAGGCCTTCATCGAGAACGACATGGCCCTGCTGGAGATCAACCCGTTCGTGCGCACGCCCGACGGCGCATGGATGGCGATCGACGCCAAGGTCGCGCTGGACGCCAGCGCCGCCTTCCGGCACCCGGAATGGGACTCGATGGTGTCGGGCGAGGGTCTGCCCGCGGTGGAGACCACCGCGCAGAAGAGCAATATCAACTTCGTCAAGTTGACCGGCAACCTGGGCGTCGTGGTCAACGGCGCGGGGCTGGGCCTGGCCACCAACGACATGATCATCGACGCGGGCGGCAAGCCTGCCAACTTTATGGATATCCGCACCACGGCCACCAGCATGGACATCGCCCGCGGCGTGGAACTGTTGCTTCAGGAACCATCTGTCACCGCCATCCTGCTGAACGTGCACGGCGGCGGCATGACCGTCTGCGACACTGTCGCCGAAGGCGTCAACTTCGCCTATTCGCGCAACAAGGGCAGCAAGCCCGTGATCGCGCGGCTGGCGGGACAGAACGCGGAATGGGGCCAGCGCATCCTGGTCGACCGCAAGGTCCCGGTCGAGATTTGCAGCACCATGTCCGAGGCCGTCAACCGCGCGGTCGAAATCGCATCCAAGGGGGCACGCTGATGGCCATTCTCGTCGACGAAAACACGCGCCTTCTGGTGCAGGGCATGACGGGCCGCGCCGGGACCTTCTATACTGATCAGGCGATGCGCTATGGCACGAACTGTGTCGCCGGCGTGCGTCCGGGCCGCGGCGGCACCTCTCACCTGGGGCTGCCCGTCTTTCATACCTGCGCCGAGGCGGTCAAGGAAACGCAGGCCAATGCCAGCCTCGTCACCGTGCCGGCCCCCAAGGCGGCGGAAGCGATGATCGAGGCGATAGAGGCCGAGATCGGCGTCGTCGTCTGCATCACCGAACGCGTGCCGCAGCATGATATGCGCCGGGTGAAAGACGCGCTCAAAGGGTCCGACGCGGTCCTGATCGGCCCCAACAGCCAGGGCATCCTGACACCCGGCCAGTGCAAGATCGGCGTGATGCCGACCGTCGACGCCAAGCCCGGCCAGATCGGCATCGCCTCGCGCTCGGCCTCGCTGACCTCCGAGGTTCTGGCCAATTGCAGCGCCGCGAACCTGGGGCAGTCGACCACGGTCGGCGTCGGCGGCGACGTGCTGCACGGGATCGGCTTCGTCGGCTGCCTGGAACGGTTCCGCGAGGATGACGACACCAAGGCAGTCGTCCTGATCGGCGAGATGGGCGGACGCGAGGAAGAACTGGCCGCCGAATACCTGTCTTCGGTCGATTACGGCAAACCCGTGGTGGGGCTGGTGGTCGGACGCCACGCGCCTGTCGGGCGCCGTATGGGGCACGCGGGCACGCTTTCGGTCTTCGGGAACCTCTCGGCGGACGAAAAGATCTCGCTTCTGCGCGACGCGGGCGTCGTCATCGCCAAGGATGCCGGCGACGTGGTCGACACCGTGACGTCCTGCCTGTCCTGAGCGCCGTCACGCGTCCGGGTCTCTCGTGCCCCGGCAGGTGAACGGGCCGCGCGCGCGTGCGCCGCTGGTTTGACGCCATCGAGACCGGTCCTGCCGCCATGGCCGCACCCCCCTGCCCGGCTCAGAGGATCTGGCTGAGAAACTCTTTCGTCCGAGGATCGCTGGCCTGGTCGAAAAAGGACGATGGCGGTCCATGCTCGACGATGACGCCCCGGTCCGTGAAATAGACCTGGTCGGCCACCTCGCGGGCGAACCCCATTTCATGCGTCACCAGGATGCAAGTCATCCCGTCGGCGGCCAGTTCCTTGATCGTGACCAAAACCTCCTTCACCGTTTCCGGGTCGAGCGCGGCGGTCACCTCGTCGAACAGCATCACCTCGGGGCGCATGGCGAGCGCCCGGGCGATTGCGACACGTTGCTGCTGACCGCCGGACAATTCGCCGGGATAGGCGTCTTCCTTGCCCTCGAGCCGGACCTTCCGCAACAGGCCACGGGCGCGTTCGCGCACCGTCTCCCGGTCCTCGCGCAGCACCTTGAGCGGCGCCATCATGATGTTTTCCAGCGCCGTTTTGTGGGGAAAGAGGTTGTACTGCTGAAACACGATCCCGACCTCGCGGCGCAGCGCCAGCGTGTCGAGCCTGGCATCGTTCACCTCGATCCCGCCCACGGTGATCGAGCCCGAGTCGATCGGGTTCAGCGCATTGATGCAGCGGATCAGCGTCGACTTGCCCGATCCGGACGGACCGATGATGCAGATCACCTCGCCGCGGTGAACGGTCAGCGACACGCCCTTGATCACCTCCAGATCGCCGAAGGACTTGTGGACGTCCGTCATGACGACAATCGGCTCTCCCAGTTGATGTTCGGTCATTGGAAAGCTCCTTAGAATTTCACCGACACGCGCCGTTCCAGCCAGATGGTCAAACGTGCGATCGGGTAGCAATAGGCGAAGAACAGCACCAGGGCGAAGCCGTAGAACGGCACCAGCAGTTCCGGCTGGTTGTCCTCGGCGCTCATCGCCTGGCGGCTGAGGGTGATGATCTCCTCGACCCCCAGCAGCGAACAGAGCGGCGTTGCCATGGTCAGGATGGCGTACCAGTTCATCCAGGGCGGGATCATCCGCTTGAAGCACTGCGGCAGGATGATCTCGTAGAGGATCTGCCGCCGGGTGAAGCCCAGCGAATCCGCAGCTTCCCACTGACCCGACGGCACGGACAACACCGCCCCCCGGACGATTTCCGAGATGTTGGCCATCACCGGCAGGGACAGTCCGAAGACCGCTTTCATCCAGGCCGGAATACGGACCGTCTGACCAAAGAGGTTCAGCTCGTAGGGCAGCGCCAGTAACACGATGAAGAGCAGCACCAGCCAGGGGGAATTGCGGAAAAGCTGCGTGACGAACCACGCCAGTTTCCGCACCACGCCGACCCGGGATATCTGGCCCAGCCCCAGCATCACGCCCAGCGTCGTGCCGATCAGCATCGAGAACAAGGAGATCACGATGTTGAACAGAAACCCCTGGGTGACGAGAAACGGCATCCAGCGCCAGAGCGCCGCGAAGGCATCGGTCATCGCCATTCCCGACTGCGCCAGCGCCGCGGTTGGCCAGAGCAGCATCAGCACGGCCACCCAGCGCAGCCGGATGCCCGCCAGCCAGCGGGTGTGATAGAACGCATCGTAGGGCGCGCCTTCCATTCGGAAGGGCTTGAGCACCGGCAGGTCGGTCTTGTCGAAGGTCACGGCCATGTCAGGTGCTTCCGTATCCGGGGATCTTCAGGCGGCGTTCCCAGCGGTTCATCCCCATCACCAGGATGCCCACCAGCCCGATATAGGCCACGAACAGAAGCAGCATCGTCGGGTATTGCGCCGACGGGTAATCCGACCAGATCGAAACGCTTTCATACAGCAGTTCCGGCACCGCGATGGCGTAGGCCTGCGTGGTCGTCTTGACCAGGTTCACCAGGTTGTTGTTCAGCGCCGGCAGGCAGATGCGCAGGCTGAGCGGGAAGACAACGTAGGAAAACGTCTGCGTGCGCGTGAAGCCCAGCGATTCCGAGGCTTCGACCGTGCTGTCCGGCACCGCCTCCAGCCCCGCGCGGAAGATCTCGACATTGAAGGCGCCCGCGAAGAATGACAGCGAGATGATCGCCCAGCCCACGTTCGAGATGATCGGCACCTCGAGCCAGCCATCGGGGCTGTAGGACGGCGTAAACTGGCCCAGCGCGAAATAGAAGAACAGCAGCTGAACCATCGGCGGCGTGTTGCGGAAGAACTGGATGTACCCCTGCACGCAGGCCCGGCCAAAACGGTTCTTCACCCCCAGCAGCCAGACGCCCACGACCCCGATGATGACCGAGAAGATCACGCAGGCCACCGACAGCCATACGGTATAGTACAGGCCGGAAAGGATCCGGCCTGCTTGTCGTTCGTCGTAGAGCCAAATGAAATTCCAGCGCGGGTATTCGGCCGCGAGGTCCTGGAAATAACCCGCGATGTCGACCATGCAGGCTTACTCTTCGGCCAGGTGGTCGGCCATCTTCTCGGACATGGTCTGAAGGTATTGCGTCGGCTTGATGCCCCACTTCTCCTCCAGCTCGATCAGCGTGCCGTCGCGGTGCCAGTTGTACTGCACACCCGACATGAAGTTGCCGAAGATGCAATCCTCTTCTGCCTTGGGCACGGCAAGGCCCCAGGGCGCGTCGTCTTCGGACGCCAGCGGCATCTCGAAATCGTCCCAGTTGCCCGAGGCGATGTCGGACCCGATCGAGCTGTCGTCATAGACGAACGCCACGCATTTCTTGTCGCGCAGCGCCTGCTTGGCTTCGGCCGTGCCCGAGAACGCCACCACTTCGATGTCGTAACGGTCCTCGACGATCTTGTTGTAGAACGCCCCCTGGATGCCGCAGACGGGCTTGCCCGAAAGATCGCTCCACTCGGTGAATTCCAGCGCCTTGGGTGCCATCACGTTCGTGCCCGAGGTATAGTAATTGGGGCCGACGATGCCCACGATCTCGCGCCGGTCGGGGCGGTCGGTCATGGTGGCGATCATCAGGTCGATCTGGCCTTGTTCAAGAAACTGCATCCGGTTCGAGGACACGACCGGCACCAGTTCCAGCTCGACGCCCATCTTGTCGGCCACGTCCTGCGCCATGTCCACTTCCATTCCGACGACATTGCCGTCGCTGTCGCGAAAACCCCAGGGCTTGTAGTCGGCCTTGACGCCCACGGTCAGCGTGCCGCGTTCCATCACCTTCTTCCAGGTCTCGTTGGTGCAGTCCTGCGCGGTGGCGGTGCTTGCGATGGCGCCCAGCGCGGCGCTGCCGAGAATCGCCCTCATGATCCGTTTCGTCATAACAGTCTCCCCATTGGTGTTTTAAGATTGGTTAATGCCGGCAGCTTGGTGCGTCCCTCGCGTTGCGTCAACCACTCCCCTTCCAACGACCCCATGGTCTTTGCCCGCTGCAACCTTTTCAGGCAAACCAAAGGCTTGCCCGCACATCCCCGCCTCAGGCATCTTGCTTAGGCACATCCTAACCAGGCCTAAGGGACGTTTTTCTTTCGCGGCTGCCAGGGTCGTGGCACCACTGTGCAACCCCTTTGCGAAAGGCACGACATGACGGACTATATCGACACACTCGTGGTCGGCGCCGGTCAGGCCGGGATCGCCATGAGCGAACATCTCGGCCGCAACGGCATCCCGCATCTGGTCCTGGAAAAGCACCGCATCGCCGAGGCGTGGCGCACGCGACGCTGGGATTCGCTGGTGGCGAACGGCCCGGCCTGGCACGATCGGTTCCCCAACATGAAATTCACGGCCTCGCACCCCGAAGCCTTTCCGCCCAAGGAAGAGGTGGCCGGTTACATGGCCGATTACGCAAGGATGATCGACGCCCCCATCCGCACCGGCGTCGAGGTCACCCGGCTGGAGCGCAACGAAGGCCGCCCCGGCTTTACCGTGACCACCTCGGACGGCGTGATCGAGGCCGGTTCGGTCGTGGCCGCCACCGGCGCGTTCCAGCACCCCGTGATCCCCGACATCGTCCCGGCCAGCGCGGGCGTGACGCAAGTGCACTCCGCCGAGTACCGCAACCCCGAGGCCCTGCCCGAGGGCGCGGTGCTGGTGGTGGGTGCCGGGTCCTCCGGCGGGCAGATCGCCGACGAGTTGCAACGCGCGGGCCGCAAGGTATTCCTTTGCGTCGGGCCGCATGACCGCCCGCCGCGCATGTACCGGGGCCGCGATTATTGCTGGTGGCTGGGCGTTCTCGGCCTGTGGGACATCCCCGCCAAGGCGCCCGGCACCGAGCATGTGACGATTTCGGTCAGCGGCGCAGAGGGCGGCAAGACGGTGGACTTCCGCAAGCTGGCCCACCAAGGCATGACGCTTCTGGGCCGCGCCAACGACTTCAAAGACGGCAAGCTGATCATCGGAGACGACCTGCAGGCCAACATGAAGGCGGGCGACGATTACTACATCGACCTGCTCGACCAGTGCGACGCCTATGCCGCGCGCCACGGCCTCGACCTGCCGGAGGAGCCGCAAGCGCGGGAATTCCTGCCCGACCCCGACTGCCTGACCAACCCGGTCCGCACGCTGGACCTTGCAGCCGAAGGCATCGGCACCATCATCTGGGCCACCGGCTATCGCCAGGATTTCTCTTGGATGAAGGTCGACACGTTCGACGCCAAGGGCGCGCCAATTCACAATCGCGGGGTGTCGCAAGAGCCGGGCATCTATTTCCTCGGCCTGCCATGGCAATCGCGGCGCGGCTCGACCTTTATCTGGGGGGTGTGGCACGATGCGGCGCATGTCGCCGACCAGATCGCGATCCAGCGCACCTACCGCGACTATCGCCCGATGCCCAGTGCCGCCGCAGCCGAATGACCGGAGCCACAACATGACCCTCGCCAGGCCCATCGCCAACCCAATTGACGCCCTGCGCGCCAATGTCTCGGCGCCGTTCGAGCAGGCCCGCGCCATGCCGCCCGAGGTCTACAAGACCGATGCGTTCCTGCAGGCCGAGATCGAGCATATCTTCCGCAAGGAATGGTTCTGCGTCGGCCGGGCCGACGCCCTCACCAAGCCGGGCGACTACGTCACCTGCGAGCTGGCCGACCAGCCAGTCATCGTCCTGCGCGACCGCGAGGGCGGCCTGAAGGCGTTCTCGAATGTCTGCCGCCACCGCATGTCCACGCTTCTGCATGGCCGCGGGCATACGAAATCCATCGTCTGCCCGTACCACGCCTGGACCTACAATCTCGACGGATCGCTGCGCGGCGCGCCCGCCATGTCCGGCAATTCCGGCTTCTGCAAATCCGATTACGCCCTGCCCCAGATCCGCTGCGAGGAATGGCTGGGCTGGGTCTTCATCACCCTGAACCCGGAGGCCGAGCCTGTCGCCTCCCGCCTGTCGGAACTGGAGCGCATGATCGCCGGCTACGACATGACCAACTACACCGAGACCTTTTTCGAGGAACATGTCTGGGACACGAACTGGAAGGTGCTGGCCGAGAATTTCATGGAAAGTTACCACCTGCCGGTCTGCCACGCGGGCACCATCGGGGGCCTGTCGAAGCTGGAAGAGATGGTCTGCCCTCCGGGTCACGACGCGTTCAACTATCACACGATCCTCAAGGACGACTCCCTGCGCATCGCCATGGCGCACCCGAGCAACACGCGCCTGGCGGGCGACGAGCGTCGAATGACCTATCTGATCGCAGTCTATCCCAGCCTGATGATCACGCTTACGCCGGGCTATTTCTGGTATCTCAGCCTGCATCCCAAGGGGCCGTCGCGGGTAAGCATCCGCTTCGGCGGCGGCATGTCGAACGACTATGCCGGCGACGCCGAGGCGGAACAGAACCTGGCGGACCTTAAGGCCCTGCTGGACGACGTGAATGTCGAGGATCGCGGTTGTACCGAGAAGGTCTATCGCGGGCTTTGCGCCGACGGGGCCGAGCCGGGGCACCTGTCGCATCTCGAACGGCCCAATTTCGATTTCGCGCAATACCTGATGAACCGGATCGACCCGAGCTTCACGCCGAAACTCTAGCGCCTCGGGCAGGCAAGCCCCTGACAGGCCCGCGCGTTTCGGCTATGGCCGACCCATCATTCGTAACGGAGCAGCCCGCATGGCCCACACCCGCATCCGCAAGTTCAACACCTCGGATACCTACCCCGAACAGAATCTCGACAACGACCTCTGCCAGGCCGTGGTGACCGAAGGCTCCGGCAAGATCGTCTGGCTGCGCGGCCAATGCCCGCAGAACCTGGATGACGCCCGGAACATCGACAGTCACGACCCGGTCGAACAGACCCACAAGGTGATGCAGAACATCCGCCAGTTGATCGAGGAAGCGGGCGGCGACATGAGCCATCTGGTCAAGGTCGTGGTCTATATCACCGATGTCCGCCACCGCGAGGCGGTCTACCGGACCATGGGCGAATACATCAAGGGCGTGCACCCGGTATCCACCGGGCTGGTGGTGCAGGCGCTGGCGCGGCCCGAATGGCTGGTCGAGATCGACGGCACGGCAGTGATCCCGGCATGACCTTTTCCCTCGTCGCCCGCTGTGCCGAGACCGGCATGTTCGGCATCGCCATCTCGTCCTCGTCACCCGCCGTCGCGGCGCGCTGTTCCTACGCACGGGCCGGTGTCGGCGCCGTCGCCTCTCAGAACGTGACCGACCCGACGCTTGGACCCCTGACGCTCGACCTGATGGAAAGCGGGTTCTCCGCGCCCGACGCCATCGCAGAGGTGCAAAAGCGCGGCGCCTTCATCGAGTACCGTCAGGTACTGGCCGTCGACGCGCAAGGCCGCACCGCGATCCATTCCGGCCCCAACTCGCTGGGCATCTGGACCCAGGCCGAAGGGCCCGACGTGGCCTCGGGCGGCAATCTTCTGGTCAACGAGGACGTCCCCGCCGCCATCGTCGCGGGCTTCATTGAGGCCAGGGGCCATATCGGCGACCGCCTGCTGGCGGCGATGCGGGCCGGGCTTGCGGCAGGGGGCGAGGCCGGGCCGGTGCATTCGGCGGGCATGAAGATCGTGGACCGCGTCGCCTGGCCGGTGGCCGACCTGCGCTGCGACTGGACAGAGGACTGCCCGATCGAGGCCATCGCCGCCGCCTGGGCCGTCTACAAGCCGCAGATCGACGCCTATGTGCAACGCGCGCTCGACCCGCGCGAGGCGCCGTCCTACGGCGTGCCCGGCGACGATTGAGGCACTGGACGACGACCCGCGAAAACGCCACCATGGCCGGACCCAGCAAGAGCCCGCCCATGCCCCTCAGGTTCACCCTGCGCCAGTTGGAATATTTCGTCACCGCCGGGGAAAGCGGCAGCATCGCCGCGGCCAGCCAGAAGCTGAACGTGTCCTCGCCGTCGATTTCCGCCGCCATTTCCCAGCTCGAGGCAGAGCTTGGCCTGTCGCTGTTCGTGCGTCAGCACGCCCAGGGGTTGCGCCTGACCGAGGCGGGCCGCACCCTTTCGGCACAGGCGCAGACGGTGCTGAGCGAGGCGACCGAACTCACCCGCCTCGCTGGCGCCGTGTCTGGTACAGTGCAGGGGCCGCTGCGCGTCGGCTGCCTTGTGACCTTCGCCCAGATCGTCCTGCCCAGCCTGCGCCGCAGCTTCGAGGCCCGCTATCCCGATGTCCGCATGAGCCAAGTCGAACTGACCCAAAGCGACATCTTCGCGGGCCTGCGCCGGGGCGAGATCGACCTGGCCCTGACCTATGACATGACCCTGCCTGCCGACCTTGAATTTCATCCGATCCGCGACCTCGCGCCGTTTGTCCTTCTGCCCCCGGACCACCCGCTTGCGGGGCGAGACAGCCTCACGGTGCGCGACCTTGCTCCGCATCCGATGGTCTTGCTGGACCTGCCGATGAGCGCCGATTACTTTCTGGCCTTCTTCACCCGCGCCGACTTGCGCCCCACCATTGCCGAGCGGACCCGAGACATGGCCGTGATGCGCAGTCTCGTCGCCAACGGTTTCGGCTATTCCATCGCCAACTTCCGGCCGCTCAATACCACCGCGCCCGATGGCAAGCCTCTCAGCTTCGTCCCGCTGACGAGCGATATCGCACCCATGGCGATGGGGGTGCTGGGCTTGCAGGGGCTGACGAACAGCCGGACCAGCGCCGCGTTTCTCGACCATTGCCGGGCCGAACTGCCCGCCGCCGACGGTTCGTGAGGAAACGGACGGCCGGGACAGCCGCGGCCCTGCCTGACGCCCCCACGTGTCACGCTGCGCAGCGCCGGGCGAAGCTCAGGATCATCGCGTGGCACGCCTCCAGTTCCGCGACCGTCAGGTATTCCTCGGGTCGATGCGCGCGCGCCATGTCGCCGGGGCCGCAGATGATCGACGGGATCCCCGCTTGCTGGAACAACCCCGCTTCGGTGCCGAAACTCACGGCCGCGACCGGGGTTCGCCCCGAGACCTCCGCCATCATGCCGGCCAGCGGGTCGCCGGCCTCCAGCGCGAGGGGCGGATAGGTCGACAGCCACGTGGCCTCGACACCGGCGGTTTCCGCCGCGGCCAGGACCGGCGCCAGAAGCGCCCGAGGATCGGCGCCCGCGATGGCGCGGGCCTCGACCTCCGCCTCGGCGCGCTCGGGAATGATGTTCAGCGCCTGCCCCCCCGCGATGGTGCCCACCTGAAGGCTGGACCACGGCGGCGCGAAACGGTCGTCCCGCGGGGCGTCCTCCTGCAATGCGCGGGCCTGAGCTTCGGCCGCGGCCAGAACCGGCAGTAGCTTGTGAATCGCGTTCTCGCCCAGATCCGGGCGCGCACTGTGGCCCGCCCGCCCCGTCGCACAAAGCCGCAACGCGGCCTTGCCCTTGTGGGCCAGCACCGGCACGAGGCCCGTGGGTTCACCGACGATGCAGCCAAGCGGCGGCGCGCACAATTCGGGCAACGCCTCGATCAGGTGCGGCACGCCGCGACACCCGGCCTCTTCATCGTAGGACAGCGCGATATGTATCGGCACCTCCGGGGCCAGCGACGCCATGTCCGGTGCGGCCGAAAGCACCGCTGCGACGAACCCTTTCATGTCGCAGGCCCCCCGCCCGATCAGCCGCTCCCCCGCGTGGCGCAGCGTGAAAGGGTCGGCCTGCCATTCCGGCTCTTCGGCCGGAACCACGTCGACATGGCCGGACAGGACATAGCCAGGCCGTTCCGCGTCTCCGATCGTGGCGAATAGATTGGCGCGGTCGCCTTCCGGCCCGGTGAGAACACGGCAGGCGATGCCATGCCCTTCCAGCCAGTCGGCCACCGCCTCGATCAGCGACAGGTTCGGCCGGCCGACAACGCTGTCATATTCGACAAGTGCTGTGAGCGTATCCCGCGGCGTTCGTGAAAACGGCATGGTCCGGATGCCTCCTTTTGCAGGGCGAAGCAAAGACATGCCAAATCCGGGCGCAAAGCGAAAGGGCCCGCCGCATCTCCGCGCCCGGCGCATGGCTTCGAGGGTGGCAAGGGACGAGCGACAGTCCCGACAGCCGTCTTCACAGCATTGACCGTCGTCATGCGGCGCCGGGTCGTGCGGTCAACGCGCCCGTCGAACGCGGATTTTCCATTGCCCGGTCGCGTTGACCTGGACGTGGTAACGCCCCGGCATCTCGATCAGGTAAGATCCTTCGCCCTTGCCGCCCCTGTGCAGGTTCTGCACCACCTCGTCGCGCTCATTCAGCAGATAGACCACCATCACCGCGTCGCTGCTTTCGAAGGTCATAAGGCGCGGCGCGACCACGTCGAATTGCGGCGTCACCCCGCTGCCCGACCCGGTGAACTCCTCGGCATCCTCCGCCGCGGCCAGTTCGTCGAAACACGTCAATCGCCTGGCGTCGGACGGGATGTCACGGCAGGCATTCAGGCCGGCCGCAACAGGGGCGGCCAAGACCTGGGACGGGGCAAGCCAGCCAATGATCAGGGCGCACGCGCCTACCAGTCGACCGGACATCCCTTGCAGTTCTCCATATGCGCGCCTTCCCAGATCGCAAACCGGATGTTGTTGTCCTCCATCACGGCCCCGGCAAGGTCGGCATTGTAGAATTTCGTTTCCTGCAGGTTCGACGCCCGGATCGTGGCGCCGACCAGCCGGACTTTCGGCGCCCAGGACGCCTCCATCGAGACCGCGGTCAGGTTCGCCCCTTGAAGCTGGGCACCGGCCAGGCGGGAAAAGTCCAGGTTCGCGCCGGTAAAGTCGGCGTCGGTCGCCGTCATCCCCTGCATGAAGGATTTCGTCAGGACCGCACCGCGCAGGTCGGCACCGGAAAAATCCACTCCCTTCAGCACGGAGTCCGACAGGTCGGCACGCGTCAACTTGGCGCCGCGCAGATTCGCTCCGTTCAGCTGCACGCCCCGAAGATCGGCATGGGACAGGTCGACCCCCGGACAGTCCGCACCGGGCTCTAGCGTACAGTTGCCGATCACCAGCGGACCTTCGCGCGGCTCGTCCGTGTCCACGATCACGGGATAGTCCCGCGCGCCCGGTTCCAATGGCGTGTCAAAGCAGGTCTCGGCGGAGGCGGCGGCGGCGATCGCCAGGGGCAGGACCCAAACCGCACAAAAGCTGGCCTTCAGCATTCACTCTCTCCTTGAACAAAGTGAAGGGCGGCATCATGCCGCCCTTCCTTGTTTGCCTTACTGTGCGCTCGCAAGAAGTTCGTCGGGCACCTCGAAGACCCAGAACGATCCCCCCTGGCTGACCTGCGTGGTCAGAGTGGCCATGTCACCACCCCAGAGAGGAACCGCACCGCCATATCCCGACGCGATACCGAGATACTGCTTTCCGTCCATCTCCCATGTGATGGGCTGCGAAATCACGCCGGACCCTGTGTTGAACTCCCACAGTTGCTCGCCGGTCTCGGAATGGAAGCCTTTGACGTAGCCGTCAGAAGTGCCGGTGAAGACCACATCGCCTGCCGTCGCCAGCACGCCGGCCCAGAGCGGGAACTCCTCGTTATGCTCCCAGACCTTCTTGCCGGTCGCCGGATCATAGGCCCGCAGCGTGCCGATGTGATCATCGTAAAGCCGCTTGATACGGAACCCCTGCCCCAGGTAAGCCGCGCCAGCCTGGTAGGTGATGTTCTCGGTCCAGTAATCCTCGGTCCAGTTGTTCGCCGGCACGTAGAAGAGGCCGGTTTCCTGGCTGTAGGCCATGGGGTTCCAGTTCTTGCCCCCGAGGAAGGGCGGCGTCACCTGGATCGTGGCGCCCTTGGTTTCACCCTCCGCGGGTAGCGGCGGGCGTTGCCCCTCCACTTCGATCGGTCGCCCGGTCTCCAGGTCGATGCCCGTGGCCCAGGTGATGTCGTCGACAAACGGGAACGCATTCAGAAGCGCGGTCGGCCGGTTGATCTTTTCGCCTTCGCGATCCGACAGCGCATCGATGTCGGTCACGTAGAAGAACCCGTTGCGGTCGGCATGGGCACCGGCCCGGTGGGTGTTGCCCTCGGCATCGGTGTAGTCGAACAGGATGATCTCGTTATTGCCGGAGAAGTCCCAGGCATCGTTGGGCGTATGCTGGTAGAAGCCGACGACTTCACCATCCGTCGGGTTCACATAGGCCTGCCCCGAGGTATAGAGAGAGTCGAAGTCCTGGTAGTTGTCGCCTTCCGAACGCTCCCACGTGTTCCACGGCGCGGGGTTTCCGGTGCCCACGATGATCGTGTTTGTCACCGGGTCGAAGCTCGCGGATTGCCACGGGGCGCCGCCACCGTGATACCAGGCTTCCTTCTTGTCGCTTCCATCCTCGTTCATCGGCCAGGACGGCGCGTCCGCGTCGCCGGTCGTGGTGCTTTCGGCCCCGGCCAGACGGCCCTTGTGACCCTCGACAAAGGGCCGCATCCAGATTTCCTCGCCGGTTTCGGGATCTCTGGCGAACAGTTTGCCGACCACGCCGAATTCGTCTCCGGACGAGCCGTGGATCAGCATGACGCGGTCGGTCTCCTTGTCCTTGATGATCGTCGGAGCACCTGTCATCGTGTAGCCGATCTTGTGGTCGCCGAACTTTTCGCGCCAGACCACTTTGCCGGTGTCCTTGTTCAGCGCGTAGATGCTGGCGTCGAGCGCCCCGAAATAGACCTTGTCACCGTAGATCGCGACGCCGCGGTTGATCACGTCGCAACAGGGACGGATATCGTCGGGCAGACGCGCCTCGAATTTCCACAGGCGTTCGCCCGTTTTCGCATCCAGCGCCCAGACGCGGGAATACGACCCGGTGATGTAGATCACGCCGTCATGCACAACCGCCTGGCTTTCCTGCCCGCGCTGCTTTTCATCGCCGAACGAGAACGCCCATGCAGGGCGCAGGTGCTTGACCGTATCGGCGTTGATCTGATCCAGCGTGGACCACCGCTGGGCATTGCTGCCCATGCCGTACATCAGCACGTCATCGGTGGTTTCGTGGTCGTTGAGGATATCCTCCCAGGTCACCTTGCTGGTCTCCGCTGCCGCAAGGTTGGCGGCGGCAGCCAAGGCCAGGACGCTGGCCCCCGTCATTTTCAAGAGATTCTTCACTTCTTTTCCTCCTCCGTCGAAGTTGTCGAACGGTGTGTCCACATCCGTCCGGGTTGGCTCAGGCCCCGCCGACCACCGGCAGGGCCTCGCTTTCGTACTCTGTCCACCGCTGCACGACGCTGCGGTGGTATTCCTCGGGGTTGGCGCCCATTGCCGCGAATTCCGGCATCGGCCCTGCCAGGATCGCCTCCATCGGCGACAGCCCCCGTGTGACGGCCCGCTTCATGCGGTCGTCAAAACCTTCAAGATAGGCGCGGGTCTGCGCCAACGCGGCGCCGGTACGGTCAAGCGGCCCATGACCAGGCACCACCCCTGCGGGGTTCAGGTCGGCTAGGCGCTCCAGCGCCCGTTTCCACGCAGCAATGTCAGCGTCCGGAAGGCTCGGCGCACGGTCGAGGAAAAGAAGATCGCCCGCGACAAGCGTGCCGGTCTCTTCATCGAGAATCGCAAGATCGGCCCCCGTATGACCGGCCTCTCCGATCAACCGCAGCGCGCGGCCGCCGATAACGACGGGGCCCGGCGCAACGGCTTGCGCCGGCGGATGCGGCGCGGTGCCCGTCATCCAGTTTCCAAGAATGGCATAGAGCGCCGTCGCATAATCCGCCCCGTTCGCCTCGGCGGCAGCCTTGCTGTCCGCCAGCGCCTTTATGGGACGGTCGGTGAAGGCCTGGTTGCCCAGCCAGTGATCGGGATGATGGTGTGTGTTGAAGACCGCCGCGACGCCCCCCAGCCTCTGATCCGCGAATGCCCGCAGCGCGGCGCCGAACCGGGCGGTCGATCCGGTGTCGACGATCACCGCACCGGCGTCCGTCTCCAGAAGCACGATGTTGCAGATCGCCCCGCCATTGGCGGCGTCCAGGCTCTCTTGCGCGCCTTCGATCATCCAGACACCCCCGGCAACCTCGAAGGGGTTCAGCGCATAGGTTGAGGCCGCCCGCGCGGGCCGGACAAGGGAAGACGCCGCAGCAATCGCGACACCGCCCAGCAGGACCTGGCGGCGACTTGGGGCGCGCCGGGTCACGACTGTGCCTCCACCCGACCCTCAAAGCGGTAGCCGAGATTGTCGCGGGCCGTTATCGTCACCGGCCGCCGTGCAAGAGCGGCAGGCAGCAGAAACGTCAGTGCCGGGTTTTCCTCCACCGGCTCGTGCAGCTCCAGCCGTGCAATCGTTTCACCGTCGCCCGAGGCCAGTTCAAGTTCGGTCAGATGATGCGCGGCGATGCCCGGTGCAAGGCCGGTATCCATCGGGTGCCGCAGCGACACCCGCAGGCGTCCCGTGTCCGGCCAAAGCCGCGCCCGGATCTCGCCCAGGCGCTCCTGCCAGTCGGGACGTGCATGGGCCGCAGCCGGCGCCGTGCAGCCCCCGCCCATCGCGGCGACATAGGTGGCACCCATCGCCCAACTGCCGTCTTCGCGCTCCACCGATGCGCGCAAGGCGCTGCCGGTCTCGTATTTCACGCCAAAGCCGAGCAGCGGCAACGCCCTGCCCGGGTGAAAGGTCAGCACCAGCGGGATCGGGCTGTAGTCGATCGTCACCACGATCCGCCGTACCTGGCCCTCGATGCCGGTCGCATCCACGATCAGCGGAACATGCGCGGCGTCTTCGGCCGCACTCGGTGCCAACGTCAGGACAGCCGCGTCCTGCTGCCAATCTCGCGGCCCCCCAAGGTATTCTTCCCGGTGCAAAGGCCACATACCGCTGTCGAACGGATCGGATCTGCCCCCGGCCCGGGCCGTCGGCACGGCGCCTGAAATCGGCCCCCCGGGAAGAAGGTGAGACAGCAGCGAGGACATCGACGTGCTTCAGTTCCGCAGGACGGATTGCAGCGCCTCGATCGCCGCATCCGGGTTCGGCGTGTCGCGCTTGAGCATTTGCGCCGCCTCGTCCAGTGCCGTGACCGAGCGCGGCGCACCGGACAAGGGCTCGAAACTGGCCCCTGCCTGCTCAAGCTCGTCGGCAAGCGACGCCGCAGCCTCGGCATCGTCCTTCACTTCCACCAGCTTGCCGTGCATCGCCTTCAGCTCGTCCTGCCGGTCAACCATTTCCTGGTCGTCGGGCCGGGTCTCGACATATGTGCGGATGGCCCAGATCGCTTCCTGGCTCAGAATGTCGGCGAAGGGCGGCATCTTGACCGCGCCGTTCTGCTCGTACCCGTTCAGCACACGGTCCAGGTACCATTCGTCGCCCCAATCATTGGCTTCGAGAAATCGCAGATCCGGCGCCAGCCCGCCCGAGATCGCCTCCAGCCCATGGCAGCGCGCGCAATTGCTGTTGAACCCTTTCGCGCCGATCTCGACGGCTTTGAACAGCACGTCGGGCTCGGCCTCGCGCCACGGGTTTTCCGACGCCATTTCTTCGGGCAGTTCGGGCAGTCCGGTGGTGTCGACGGCTTGCGGCGCGGCGTCGCCATGCGCAAGGGCCATGGCCCCCAGGCCGGCGAACATGGCGGCGGTCGAAAGCTTGCGCTTCATAACGTATCCTCCCAGGTCAAATCCTTCAGCCTGCATTGTGGCGAAGTGCCGGCCCCGCGAAATTGGCGAAACGTCGATGGAAAGGGCCCACCCCTAGACCTTGGTCGAATGGCCCGGGTAGACGAAAACGAGGACCATCGTCGGATGCGAATTTCGAAAACCATCGGTACATTGCTGATCCCGATCCTCATGGCCGGCCCGGCCACGGCCGAGCCCCTGTTCGACCCGGTCACCGGCCTCCGCATCGCCGCCTATCGCGCGCCTGTGCCTGAAAAGGTGCCGGGCGGCGAAACCGTCGGCACCTCCGAGGTCGTTGCGTTGGCGAAGAAAGGCGCGCTGCTGGTCGACGTGCGAGCGGCGCCCGGGCACAGGATCGACGATGACGGGCGCTGGATCGTTGCCGAACGGCACGAAACGCTCGCCGATGCGGTCTGGCTGCCGGAAACCGGCCATGGACGGCTGTCGCCCGCAATGGCCGCCTACCTGCGCCGCTCCCTTGCCCGCTGCACCGGCGGGAACACGGATCATCCCATCGTGATCTTCTGCCGAAACGACTGCTGGATGAGCTGGAATGCGGTTCAGCACGCCGCGGGAATGGGGTACACTCGGATCTATTGGTATCCCGGCGGGGTCGATGAATGGCAAGACATGGCCCACCCCACGACAGAAGCCCGCCCGCTGGCGGTTTCGGCCTCGACATGCTCGTGACCCGCGCGCTCTCCGGCGGCGCGGACAGGTGTCGCGATCAGGCTTTTGGACGCTGCGGGGGTGCCTTGGCATGACACAACTCGAAAACCAGGCCGCCACCGGCGCGGATCGCCCTGTCAAAGACCCCAGGACCATTTCCTCGGCCCTAATCGTCGAGGATCACCCTCTGTTCTGCGATGCACTCATGCTGACACTTCAGCTTGTGGCCGACATCCACAGCGTTCGGACCGCCCACAGCATCGCCGACTGCCTTGCCGCCCTGGAGTCCGGCGCACGGCCCGATGTCATCCTGCTGGATCTCAACCTGCCCGATTCCGACGGGCTGGACAGCCTCTTGCGGGTCAGAAACGCGGCAGGTGAGGCCGATATCCTGATCGTGTCGTCCATCACCGACAGCAAGATCATCGGCGCGGCCATCGAGGTCGGCGCGGCCGGCTATGTGCCCAAGCACAGTCAACGCGCGGTGTTCCAGGCGGCCCTGCGGACGATCTCGGAAGGCCGGACATTCCTGCCCGAGGGCTTCATCGTCAATGTCTCCAAATGTCCCGGCGACGAGCCTACGCCGTTGGAACGATTGCAAAACCTGACCGAGCAGCAAGCCCGTATCCTGAGGCTTATCTGCCAGGGCAAGCTGAACAAGCAGATCGCCTTCGATCTTTCGATCAGCGAAGCGACGGTCAAGGCCCATGTCACCGTGATGATGCGCAAGCTGGGGGTTCAAAACCGCACGCAGGCCGTTCTGATCGCGCAGACCGCGAAGTTTGACAACCTGTCTGCCTCGTGACGTAATTGACCAGCCCTGACGCGGGGGCCACAAGCAAGACTAGGCAAGAGATGGACGAAAAGAACGGGAGGTCGTCCGCTCATGGGGAGGAAGGTGCGCTCGAAGCGGTTCGGGCGCGGCCTGGCTCATCTGAAGCGGCATCGCAGGCGCTGTCTCGGGCAGCCCGGCAGGGCGATTCGCTGATGCGGTCCGCCCATGTCGCATCCGATGCGCCCGACGCGGTCACGCAGCTTTTGCATAACCTTGGTGACGATCTCGCGCTTGCCATCCTGTTCGTCTCGCCCCGCGCGGATTTTTCCGCCGTGATGGATGAAGCAAACCTTCTGTTTGCGGGCACGCAGGTCCTGGGGTGCACCACCGCCGGCGAAATCGCCGGCGGCTATGTCGAGGACGGCATCGTCGGAATCGGCCTGCCGCAAAGCCATTTCGAGGCCAGTGTCGTTACCATCGAGAACCTCGACGAGATCGCACCCACAGCCCTGATCGAGCACATGATTCGGACCCGCCGGGACCTGGAAAAAGACAGTTCCGATTTCGAGAACGAATTCGCATTTCTTCTGGTCGACGGCACATCCCTGCGCGAGGACGCGCTGATGAACGTGCTGGCCCGTGGGCTCGGACCTGTACCGCTGTTCGGAGGCTCCGCCGGGGATGGCACGCGGTTCAGGCAAAGCCTGCTCTACTGCGATGGAAAGGTGCAGAAGAACGCCGCACTGCTGACCTTCTTGCGGACCCGCTGCCCCATCAAGGTGTTCAGCTTCAATCACCTCGACCCCGCCGATCAACGCATGGTCGTCACCCGTGCCAACGCCGCCGCGCGCCGCGTGCAAGAGATCAACGCCGCCCCCGCCGCGCGGGAATACGCGCGCATCCTCGGCAAGGATCAGACCCAGCTCGACCCGTTCACCTTTGCAGCCCATCCGCTCGTCGTGCGCATCGGCGGCCGGTATCACGTGCGGTCCATCCAGCGGGTCGACGGCGACGACCTGATCTTCTTTTCCGCAATAGACGAAGGCGTTGTCCTGACCCTGGCCGAACCGCGCGAGATCGCGCAGACCCTCGCCGAAGACTTCGAAACCCTGAACCACGGGGGCCGGCTGGACAGCATTCTGGCCTGCGATTGCATCCTGCGCCGGATCGAAGCCCACCAGAAACAGCGCAGCCTTGCCGTTTCGAAGGTTCTCCGGCGCAACCGCGTCGTCGGCTTTTCCACCTACGGCGAACAGTTCGGCGCCATGCATGTCAACCTCACCATGACCGGCGTTGCGATCTACGCGCCCGAGGACGACTGACGATGTACGACAATCTCGTCGATCCGCGCGAACCGCTCGAAGTTCAGTTCGAACGCCTGCGCGCCATCAGCGCCGTGCTCATGCGCCGCGTCGAGAGCCACGCCGATCGGGACGGTGCGGCATATGCCCAGTTCGAACGTGCCGTGGTGCTCGAGGATCAGGTCCGCTCCCGCACTCAGGAACTGGAGCGTGCTCTTGATCTTCTGAATGAATCCAATGAACGGCTGTCCGCTGCGAACAACGAGGTCGAGGCCGCCCGCCGCGACCTCTCGGATGCCATCGAAGCGGTGCAGGAAGGCTTTGCACTCTTCAACGAAGAAGACGTGCTCTTGCTGTTCAATCGGCGCTTCTGCTGGCAGATGCCGGATGTGCGCGCAAGGCTGAAGCCCGGCCTCCGCTTTGACGAATATGTCGAAATCGTCAGCCAGAGCCGCGCTTTGCATTTGCCGCCCGATACAGACAGCGGAGATTGGGCGAACGGCCGGCTCGACCGGCACCGTCAGGACCACATGATCTTCAACCTCGGCCTCAAGGATGATCGCTGGCTGCAGATCTCGGAGCATCGCACCGCCAACTCGGGGACGGCGATCGTCCAGACCGATGTGACCGACCTGATGCGCACCGAGCGCGAACAGCGCGAGCGCCTTCTGGACAGTCAAAGCCGCATGATCCGGGCAACGCTGGACCATCTCGACCAGGGGGTGGCGATTTTCGACGCCAAGGCGCAACTCGCGGGATGGAACAGCCGCCTCAAGACCCTGACAGCCTTGTCGCCGCACGCCTTTGTCCTCGGAATGCCCTTCGCTCACATGGCCGAGCATCTCTCGCAGAACTTCCACATGGCCAACCGCGAAGAGGAACGGCGGCTGGCGCTATGGGTCCGTGGCTCGACACCCCGTTCGCCGATCTCGTTCGAACTCACCCAAACCGCGACCGGCCGAATCCTCGACACGTTTTCCCAACGGCTTCCCGACGACGGCTTCATCGTCTCGTTCACCGACGTGACCGCCGAACGGCGCAACGCCCGCGACCTGGCGCGCGTAAATGAAGAGCTCGAAGCCCGGGTCGCCGCCAGAACCGAAGAATTGCAAGCGGCCTTGCTGCAGGCAGAACGCTCGAACGCTGCAAAGTCGCGCTTCGTTGCGGCTGCCAGCCATGACCTCTTGCAACCGCTCTCCGCCTCCAAGCTCTACCTGTCCGCGGCCGAAGACGGCACGCACCCCGAGTCGATCCGAAAGGCCGCCGAGGCCCTCACCAGCGTCGAGGCAATCATCGAGGCCCTGCTCGACATCTCCCGCCTCGACACCGAGGAAGTCCGTTTCACCCCGGTCGAGGTGGCCCTTGACGAGATCCTGACGCCGCTGTCCCACGCCTTTGCCCCGGTTGCCGCCGCCAAGGGGCTGGACCTGCGCATCCGGCCAAGCCGCCTGCGTGTCATGAGCGATCCCTCCTACCTGCACCGCATCCTTCAAAACCTGATCTCCAACGCCATCCGGTACACGACCGAGGGCGGGGTGCTCGTCGGGGCGCGTCGCAGGGGTGACTCCGTCAGGATCGATATCTGGGACACCGGCATCGGCATCCGCGAAGAGGATCGCGGCGTGATCTTCGAGGAATTCAGAAGATTGAACCGCCGCGCGTCCGCCGCCGAGGGCATGGGGCTCGGTCTCGCGATCGTGGAAAGGGCGTGCGCGCGCCTGGGACACAGGATCAGCCTGCGCTCGCAACCGGACCGGGGCAGCGGGTTCATCGTGACGCTGCGCGGCGCGGCGCAGCAGACCCAGGCACACGCCGCCGCGCAGGGGCTTCCGGAACTTCCCGTGGCAAGCCTGCCGCCAAGCCTGCTGGTTCTGATCGTCGACGACGATGACGGAATACGCAACGCTCTGGTCGCGCTGCTCGAACGCTGGGGTGTCAGCGCCCTGGACGCCGCAAATCTGGCCCAGGCGAGCGCGCTTCTCGACGAAGTGGACATCATTCCTGACGCCATCATCATGGACTATCAGCTGGGGAACATGGAAAACGGGCTCGACACGGCGCGCGCCCTCCATGCGCGCTACGGCCCCTGCCCGACCTGCGTGATCTCCGCCAACCGCGCGCCCTGGTTGAGAAGCGAATGCGCGACCGAAGGCTGGACGTTCATTCCCAAGCCTGTTCCCGCCCGCGAACTTCTGGGCTTTCTGGCTGTGACCGGCAACCGATCCGACTGAAATGCGACAGATGCGGCGTGGCACGCCACGCCGAGATCTTTTCGTCTCGCGCTCCCAGGCGACATTGATGCAAAAATGCCAGACCGGCCCGTGCTTGGCACCGCAGGGACCTTGCGCTTTCTTCGCAGCGCCTTAAACGTCACGGCAGAACCGCCAGGGAAGCATGACCGCACGTACCCAGCTTCGACACGATTGAAATGGGACACAGTCATGAACCTCTCTCGCCTCAGCCTCCTGCTGATCACGACCGCTTTTCTGCCCGTGCCTGCCGCCTATGCGCAGGACGGCGACGACGCCACTTTCCTCGGGACGATCCGCATCGGCTCGCCGGAAGCGCAAGCGCTTCTGGGCAATGACGAGATCTCGGAAGAAGAGATCGAACAGCGCAATCCGCAATCCATCCGCGATGTGTTCGACGGGGAAACCTCTGTCACCACCAGCGGCGGGGCGGCGATTGCCAACAAGGTCTTCGTCAACGGCGTCGAGGAAAGCCTGCTGTCGGTCACCATCGACGGCGCGCGGCAGAACAAGTCGGCGTTTCACCACACCGGAAACGTACTGATCGACCCCGCGCTGCTGAAATCGGTCGAGGTCAGCAAGGGCCTGGCGCCGGCGGATGCGGGACCGAACGCGCTGGCCGGGTCGCTGGCCTACGAGACCAAGGACGCCGCCGACCTGCTGGAGGAGGGCGACAATTTCGGCGGCATGACGACGTTGACCTTCGGCACGAACGAGGACCAGGTGCGCGCCGGGCTGACGCTGTTCGGGCGCAGCGGCGGGTTTGAATACCTGCTGAGCGGCACGCGGTCGGACAGTGGCAGCTACGAGGATGGCAGCGGCGTGACCGTTCCCGGCTCGGAGGCGGATCTGACCAGCTACCTGGGCAAGTTCGCCTATACCTCGCCCACGGGGCACCGCCTGGAATTCGCGGCGTCCCAGACCGAGGACACAGGCCTACGGGCCGGACAGGCGGGGCCGGGCGGCATCATCTTCATCCGGCCCGACTTCGCAGGCGTCACCGGACGGCCCAGCGTGCTTGTGCCGGCCCTTTCGAAGCGCACGTCCTATACGCTGACCTATACCAAGGACAGTGCCTCGGACTGGTTCGATCCGTTCTTCCAACTGAGCTACAACGAACAGGAGGTCGACGCGTCGGGTGTCTTCGGCACAAACGAAAGCTTCAGCGGGACGTTCAAGAACCGCTTTGCCATTGCCGGTGGGGACCTGTCGGTGGGTGTCGATTTCTTCGACGAGTCCGCCTCGGGCTTTGGCCGTGGTCCGGGCCCGTTCGGCAGTTCCGGGCGCGAGGATCACTGGAACATCGGGATATTCGCGCAGGCGCGGCAGGATGTCGGCGAGCGCGTGTCGGTGTCATATGGCGCGCGTTACGACTGGCAGGAGTTCGAGGCCGCCAACGGCCAGACCTTCAAGGATGACGGGTTCAGCGCCAACGGGTCGGTCGATTACAAGATTACCGATGCGCTGACCCTGAACGCGGGCTATGCCCATAGCTGGGGCGGGTACGAGCTGGGCGAGGCGGCGCTGATCAATTTCGGCGCGCCGTGGACCTATGCCGGGTTCACCACGTCGCGGTCGGATGCGGGCCGGATCGGTCTTCGGTATGAGCAGGGACCGTGGCAGCTGAGCGGTGCCTATTTCGAGACCTACGTGAACGACATCAACGCCGTGCTGCCCTCGGGCGGCGACCGGGGTGAGATTGCCGACCTGTCCTCCAAGGGCTGGGAAGCATCGGTCGGGTACACGTGGGCCAACGGCTTCATCCGGGCGAACTATACCGATGCCGATGTCGACCTGAACAGCACGACAATCGGCTCGACCGCCTATTACCTTGGCCGCCCGGTCGGCAAGGCGATCGCACTGGAAGGCGCTGTCGATATCACCAACGAGTGGACCCTCGGCGGCACGGCGGAAATTGCATTCAAGAACCGCGACACGCCGGTGCCGCTGTCGGGCTACGAGGTCGCCAACCTCTACGCGACCTACACGCCAAGCAGCTTCGACCGTTTGCAGATGCGGCTGGACGTTCGCAACATCTTTGACACGACCTACACCAGCCGCTCGTCGGACGGGGTCGGGCTGGGTAACGTGATCGCGTTGACGGAACCGGGCCGCTCGGTCAGCCTGACGGCAAATCTCAAGTTCTGATGCGCCCTGCAAGGACCTGACGTTCCGTGTTGCGGAACAGACGGTTACGCGAGGCAGAGACCCCGATCCAATACGAACGATAGCCACCGCCGCGCGCGGTGGCTATTGGCCTGGCCGGTTTGACGACGTGCCGAAAACGCGTAGTGGCGTGCCGCTTCACGACCCTTGGGTCTGGACTTCGAACGGCAAGGACGAGTGGTGCAGCACGATGCGCAGACCGCCCTCTGGATCCTTACGGTATCCAAAGCTCTTGTCGGTCTTCACGACATCGCCATCCTTGTCCGTGAAGAAGAACCATCCCATCCACATGGCGCAGGCCCCGTCAATGACGCTTGCGGCGGTTTCCGAGCGGGTCTGCCGCCATCCCCGAAGGGCAAACCCGGCGTCGAGGGGATACTCGGGGTCATTTCCGACGAAATAGGACAGTGCGCCTTTTCTGGTCGTGCGAAAGGTCTTCTCGCCACCGCTCAGCGTCGGCTTGAACAGGACGGGCCCGAAGTCGAACGCATAAGCCGAGTCTATGATCTGCTCGGCGATCCGCTTCGCCCGGTCGAACCCGCCGGCCTCGTAGGCTGTCGCGATTGCAACAAGCCCGTCGCCCCAGGAGCCGCGTGCCTTGGCAAGGTCGTCTTCGGTTATAGTCAATATACTCTCCCGATGGGAGCAAGGCGCTCGACGCCAGACGCATGGCCCGTCTCACGCGGAGTGCACGGCCCTCCTTCAAGGGTAGACGAATTTTGCAGCCGCATCATCTTTCAGAATGACATCCCTGTCGTATGCACCATCATGCCATCCGCATCCGACCCATCCTCCTTCGGGCGCGTACGCAGGATTTCGAGGCTTTTTTGCAGGCCCTTTGCATCCGTGTCCCGCGCGATGACCACGACCCGGCTGGTCGTGTCGGTCCCGGACCAGGATCGGACATGTACCGGCGTGTCAAAGATGTGCTGCACGCCGTGGAACACGAAGGGCAGCTCCAGGCCTTCCACATGCAGGATCCCCTTGATCCGCAGGATATCCGGCCCCTTTATCGCGATCAGGGTGTCGAGCCAGAAATCAAAGATGCCGGCCGGGATTGGGTCTTCGACTTCAATCGCCGCTGATGAGATCCGATGATCATGATGCGCGTGATGTCCGGCCTGTCCAAACGGGAGTGAGGCCGGCTTGCTGCTTTGCCGGGCAAAGCCCGAAAGCCCCGCAAGCGGGTCCGGCTTTGACGGCTCGGTGCCGAGCCAATCCGAGATATCGCCCGATGTCACGCTCGGACGCAGGGCCGACAGGCCGAACAGCGCGCCCGGCGGGACCCGTCCATGCTCGGCGTGTATGCGGCGGGCCGTGGCGTTGAGGCCCTCGATACGAGCTTCGAACCGCTCAACCTCGTCCGGCGTGACAAGATCGGTCTTGGTCACGACAACCAGGTCGGCCGTCGCGATCTGGTGCACCGCCTCGAACTGGGCATCGAGCGTGCGAGGCCCTACGGCAGCATCGGCAAGAGTCACCACTCCATCCATTCGGAAGGACGGAGCGATCTGCTGGTCTACGACCAGGGTATGAAGGATAGGCCCCGGATCGGCGATGCCTGTCGTTTCGATGACCACTCGGTCGAACGCGAGGTCGCCCCCTTTCCTTCTGTCCAAGAGCGCCCGCATGGTCTCGACAAGGTCGCTGCGGATAGAGCAACAAATGCAGCCCGATTGCATCAGGACAGTTTCTTCGGTCGCTTCTTCGATCAGATCGTGGTCCAGCCCGACATCGCCGAACTCGTTCATGACCACAGCGATCCTACCGGCGTCGGGGTCACGGATGAGGTTATTCAGCAGAGTTGTCTTTCCTGATCCAAGGAAGCCCGTGAGCAAGGTCACGGGTATCCGGTCGTCAGAGGTTTCGGTCGCCATGCGTGCCTCTTTACAATTCTGGCCTGCCGCGCAACGAACGGTACGTTATAACCTGACATATCGCAAGGAGCGGAGATGAACAAAGTGAAGTTCGGGTCACGTGAAACCGTCGAGCAGATCGAAGAGGGATATGAATTGGCGCCGAAATTCGGATCGGATGGCCTGATGCCCTGCATCACGTCCGATGCAAGGTCCGGAGAGGTGCTCATGCTCGGGTGGATGAACGCCGAGGCGCTGCGCCGGACGCTCGAGTCGGGCGAAGCCCACTATTTCAGCCGCGCCCGGCAGGTTCTCTGGCACAAGGGCGCGACGTCCGGTCTTGTGCAGAACGTCGTCGAAGCACGGATCGACGATGATCAGGACGCGATCTGGTTGCGGGTCGAAGTCTCGGGGTCGGGCGCATCTTGCCACGTTGGATACCGATCCTGTTTTTATCGAGCGGTGCCAGTAGGTCAGGAAGCCGGTCAGTCCCTGAAATATCTGGAAGACGCAAAGACGTTCGATCCTGACGAGGTGTACGGCGATGCTCCAAATCCGACCCAGCTCTGACCTGCATTTGATGCGGCGCGCCTTGCACCTGGCTGAACAGATGCGGGGTCATGTCTGGCCCAACCCGCCCGTGGGATGCGTGATCGCCAAAGACGGCCACTCTGTCGGAGAGGCCGCGACCGGAAGGAATTGATGAGTCGTGGGAGGCAAGGTGGGCAAAGGTGATCAGCAGATCCTTTCGTGACGCGTCGCGAACCTTCTGGCACGTTCAGCGTGTCAAAAGCATGATCCGGTGGCACCTGGGGGCCGGGATGCAATGCCTCGTTTCCGTGCGCGAGGCTTACTGCACAGACCCCGGATGCGAGGGCTTCACCACCGAAATCCGAATCGTTCACCTCGGTTTGCGAGAGATACACACGACGGTCCACAAACCGATCGCAGACGTCACCGAGGGCGACATCGCCGCAATCCTGTAAGCCTTGGCTCACAACGCAGGATCAGCGTCGACTTTCCCGAGCCGTTCGGGCCGACGAATGTCACGATCTCACCGGGCTCGACGAGGGGACCGAGGCACGGACCACGGTGATCGACCCCCTCGGCCTCGAGTTTGACACCGGGCCGGGCTTTCATCCGGCGCTCATTCGTTCTCTTGGCGAGAGCATCGCCAACTGCAGATCGTCCTCCTGACACGCGCGTGAAGTACCATCGGCGGCGGGGGGCCGCTGCGAGGCCTCTTGCCCTGAAAGGTTGCCCCGCAAAACTTCCCGGGCACCAAGCGATGGTCCGCCCTGATCTGTCAGAGGCGTGTAGGCGACGGCACGGTGCATAGTGGACATCGTAGGTCCGACGCGGCTTAGGAAAGTCTCTGAGACGGTCGGTCATCTCGCCGATGGCGTGATCGGCGTCAAAGCGGCACCGGAGCATCCCGTCGCGCTCCCGAACAGGGCGCTGATGACAACCGCATTGGTGGCGCGCGGCGCGGGACGGAGCCGCATCAGCGCCGCCTCATGTGCATGATTTCTTCCGATTGCGCCAATTGGAGGGGTTGGCGACCGCCAAGTGGCAGGTTAAACGTTATGATATAACATTAAGCAAAGGCATCGCATGACACAGACAGACTCCCGCCTCCCCGTCACCGTGCTTTCCGGCTTTCTCGGCGCCGGGAAGACGACGCTCCTGAACCGCGTCCTCAACAACCGCGAGGGCCGACGTGTTGCCGTGATCGTCAACGACATGTCCGAGGTGAACATCGACGCCGACCTCGTGCGCGAAGGCGGCGCCAACCTCAGCCACACCGACGAAACGCTCGTGGAGATGAGCAATGGCTGCATCTGCTGCACCCTCCGCGACGACCTGCTGGACGAGGTCCGCAGGCTCGCCGGCGAGGGACGCTTCGACTATCTGCTGATCGAATCGACCGGCATTTCCGAACCGCTGCCGGTGGCCGCGACCTTCGATTTCCGCGACGAGGACGGCGACAGCCTGTCGGATGTCTCGCGCCTCGATACCATGGTCACGGTGGTCGACGCTGTGAACCTGCTCAAGGACTACTCCAGCCACGATTTCCTCAGCGACCGGGGCGAGACCATGGGCGAGGAGGACGAGCGCACGCTGGTTCACCTGTTGACAGACCAGATCGAGTTTGCCGATGTCGTGGTGCTCAACAAGGTCTCCGACGCGGGGCCCGAGCGCACCGATGCGGCGCGCAAGATCATCCGCAGCCTGAACGCCGACGCCCGGATCATCGAGACCGATCATTCCGACGTCGCCGCGGACGCCATCCTCGACACCGGGCTATTCGATTTCGAGAAAGCGCACGAGCACCCGATGTGGGCCAAGGAACTCTACGGCTTTGCCGATCATGTGCCCGAAACCGAGGAATACGGCGTCGCGTCCTTCGTCTATCGCGCGCGGCAGCCGTTCCACCCCGAAAAAGTCCTTGAAATCCTCAATGGCAACCTGCCCGGCGTGATCCGGGCCAAGGGGCATTTCTGGATCGCCACCCGGCCCGACTGGGTGGCGGAATATTCGCTGGCCGGGGCGCTGTCATCGGTCACCCCGCTGGGCCAATGGTGGGCCACGGTGCCCAAGGAGCGACACCCCGACCACGCCGCCGCGCAGGAGTACTTGAGGGCGCACTGGCAAGAGCCGTGGGGCGACCGCCGGCAGGAGATCGTGTTCATCGGGGCCGGTATCGACTGGCCGGCGCTGAAGGCGCGGCTGGACGCGGCGCTGGTGCCCGAAAGCGTGGCACCGGGACCGGACCACCTGCCCGACCTGCCCGACCCGTTCCCCGCCTGGCGGAGGGCCGCGGCATGACGGTCCACAAGGTTATCGAACCCGCCGGCAACCACGGCGTGGTCACCACCACGTCGCTTCAGGGTGTGCGGGAGGTCCGGGACGCTGGCGTCGGCGGTGTCATTTGGGACCGCAAGCCGCTCGACTCGTTCCAGACCTGGATCGACGGGCTCAAACCCGCCCGGCTTCCGTGGGCACGGGTCATTCTGCGCCCCGCCGCGGTTCACAATGCGGTCACCGCGGCCTGCGACAACGCGCGCCTGCCGGACGGCCCGGAGCGGCGCCGCCTGATCGACGACATTTCGGCGCTCTCCGACATGTTCTCGGATGTCATGGACGCCCGCTGGCTGCGCCTGCGCCTCGATGTGGTCGACGGCAATGCCTGCCGCCGCTTTCACGTCGACCGGATCACCGCGCGGCTCATCTGCACGTATCGCGGCACCGGCACGCAGTACGGCGTGACCGCAGATGGAAACGCAGACCCGCAGACGATCCACACCGTCCCGACCGGCTCGCCCTTCGTCATGCGTGGCACGCTCTGGCCCGTGACACCCGATTCAGGCTTGCTGCATCGCTCGCCCCCGATCGAAGGCACGGGGGAAACGCGCCTCGTTCTCGTCCTCGACCCGATCGACGACCCAGCGGACGAACCTGAGAGCAACATCCTTCACTGAAATACCATTCCGGGAGACAAAAACATGAAGACACGTGCCGCCATCGCATGGGAACCGAACCGCCCGCTTGAAATCGAGGAGATCGACCTCGAAGGCCCGAAGGAGGGTGAGGTTCTGGTCCGGATCGTAACGACAAGCCTTTGCCATACCGACGTCTTCACGCTGTCGGGCGAAGACCCGGAGGGCCTTTTTCCTTGCGTCCTCGGCCATGAAGGCTGTGGCGTCGTCGAGGAGGTCGGCAAAGGCGTGACCTCTGTCAAACCGGGTGACCACGTGATCCCGCTCTATGTGCCCGAGGACCCGAATTGCCCCTACATCAAGTCCGGCAAGACCAACCTGTGCCAGACCATCCGCAAGACCCAAGGCGCAGGCGTGATGCCGGATGGTACCTCGCGCTTTTCCTACAAGGGCAAGCAGATCCTGCATTACATGGGCACCAGCACGTTCAGCGAATACACCGTACTGCCCGAAATCTCGGTGGCGAAGATCTCGAAAGAGGCGCCACTGTCTAAGGCGTCGGTGATGGGCTGCGCGGTTCCCACGGGCATGGGCGCGGTACGCAACACCGCCAAGGTCGAGGCCGGCGCGACGGTTGCTGTCTTCGGGCTTGGCGCGGTCGGCATGGCCGTGATCCAGGGGGCCGTCATGTCGGGCGCCTCGAAGATCATAGGCATCGACATCAACCCGTCGAAGTTCCTGCTGGCAAAGGCGCTCGGCGCGACCGAGTGCATCAACCCGAAGGATTACGACGCTCCGATCCAGGAGGTTCTGGTCGAGATGACCGATGGCGGGCTCGACTACACGTTCGAGGCGGTCGGCCATGTCGGCCTGATGCGCGCCGCGCTCGAGTCGTGCCACAAGGGCTGGGGCGAATGCACCGTGATCGGCGTGGCCGGAGCGGGGCATGAGATTTCGACCCGTCCGTTCCAGCTGGTCACGGGCCGGGTCTGGCGCGGCACGGCGTTCGGCGGCGTCAAGGGCCGCAGCGAATTGCCGGGCATGGTGGACGAATGGCTGCGCGGCGATTTCAGCGTCGATCCCTACATCACGCATCACATGACCCACAACCAGATAAATACGGCGTTCGACCTTCTGAAAGCCGGTGAATCGATCCGGTCGGTCATCCATTTCGACCCCGACGCGACAATGACGGTCAACTCTCTGCCCGGCGTGCTCGTCCCCGAATGACACGCTCGGTGGGACGTCGTTGGTTCATTCGCTGTCCGCCGTGAGAAATCATGACCGTCACCGGCCACACGACGCTCGCCGAGCTAACCCCCTACACAAAGGAGGTAAATCGCCCTGAAATGGCTGACGAAGCCATGACGCGTCTGAAGTGGAACGCCCGGCGAACAAAACATTGGCGAACCTACGCAACAGGTTCGCCAATAACACCGCCAAACCCCTGGTGAAAAAGGATATTATTATGTGTGATGGCGGAGACGAAGGGTGCGATACATTTCATTTATCAATATGATAACACTACATAAATATTTATAACAAATAACACATACCACATTTTGCACCACACCCGGAAGCGCGAAAGCCCATCAGGTAGAGCTGTGTCCACTTCGCGCTTCTTCAGCTGACACACGATCTCGTAGCGCTCGCAAAATAACTTCCTCGATCTCTCCAACGCGCAGGCCATGGTCGTATGCGAGCGCGTCAACCAGATTGGCGATCTCCGGGTCCTTGGGACCGTATATGGGCCAGTCGTGTAGCTCATGGCTGTCAGGGTGCAATCGCCGTTCCATCAACTTTCCTCCAAATCACGCTTAGGCTAAACGGGGGAGCGCCGTCCTAGCGAAGCACTCCTATGCACATGGGGCCCGCTAAGATTCTGAATTTCAACAACCTTTCCTAAATCCATGTCTTCATTGGATTTTATTGTCATTCGCCAACTCTAGATGCTACGATGAAGACTGCGGTCCAACCCCAGCGGCCGCGATGAGTGAGACCATGAGCAAGAACTACACGCTGTATATCAAAGCCTACACGCCCGAGACCATTCCGATGGCTCGGTTGGCTCAGTACATGCAAAACCTTGCCGCTATGCTAGGTCATGATACTGCCGTTCACTTCGATACGCTGAAGCCCGGCAGCACGCAACTTGTAACGAAAATCGACCATGAGGACGTGCCGAAGGTTGCGGCTCATATCGCCCAGGTTAAGAGGGGTGATGGGAGCCCGGAGGCAACAAGAGCAAAGACAGAGATCGACCGCTTACTTGCAGAAGACAACGCCACTGGCTTCGTCTATGAAGATGATGACGACAGCGCCGAAATCATTGCCTTTCCAGGCGTGAACCGCCCCAAACCCACAACGTATGGGCCGTTCAATCAGGAAGGCACGCTCGATGGAATACTGATCAGCGTCAGCGGCGCGGATCAGACCGTACACCTTCAGCTACAGAACGGTGAGATTAAGTATACCGGCATCGACACCAATCGCGATACTGCTCGCCGTCTTGCCAAGCATATGTACGAGCCTGTGCGTATTTTCGGCACAGGCCGATGGCTTCGTGATCAAGATGGCAATTGGATTCTGAAAAAGTTTCGTGTGGATAATTTCACCGTGCTCGCCCCCGACGATCTTAAAGACGCTATCGACCAGATGCGTGAGATCAAAGGCAGTGAATGGGCCAATATGGACGATCCGATTGGTGCGCTGAAAGCTCTGCGCGAGAAGGGCAACGGTCTGCACTAATGGTTGTTTTCGATAGTTCGATCTTGCTGCTTGTCCTCGACCCCAACGCCAAAGCACCAGTTGATCCTGCTACCGGCATTTCCGTAGAGAAGGCGGCCGAGCGGATCGAGTATCTGATCGCAAACCTCTCAGTCGACAAGGAGAAGATCGTTATCCCGACCCCTGTCCTGAGTGAGGTGCTGGTCCATGCCGGAGGTGCCATGCAGGCATACCTCGACACCCTCAACGGACAAGCAGCCTTCAGGATCGCACCGTTCGACCAGAAGGCAGCAATCGAAGCGGCCATTGCCATGAGTGATGCGATCAAGCGCGGTGGCCATCGTATCGACGCGGCAAATCCCGACGCGACCAAAACCAAGATTAAGTTTGACCGTCAGATCGTTGCGATTGCGAAGGCAGAAGGCGCGCACGCAATCTATTCGGACGACGCTGATGTGCACAGCTACGCAAAGCACGCTGGGTTGGACGCATACCGGACGGCCGAACTCGACCTTCCCCCCGAAGACCCGCAGCAGTCCTTGGATTTCGACGAAACCTGAACAGGTCGAATATCCAGGGCAGTGCGTGAAAACTTGAGAACTTCGCACGTCCAGCAGACGCATGACAATCAAAACGCGAATTCGTCCTGTCGGTCATCTCCTGCGCGGGTCGTGGCGGAGCTGTCGTCGTCAAAAACGCCCTCGGCACGTAGCAACTCGGCGTCAATAAGCGGGCCAGAACAGATACGCTCCAAGAGGTCGGCCTGGTCGAGCTCCAAGGCGGTCAACAGCGTCAAAACGTGAAGCAGGTTGATGAGATCTTCGGTATAGGACGCGGGCCAGCGGTCGGGCTGGATCTGTTCTAGCGGCGACGGCGGGCGGCGGTCGCCGATAATCGGACGGCTGCGGTCAAGGCGGCGGTAACTGAACCATTGGTCAATGATGTTCTTACCTGAGACCTCGTAGGCCCGGACCTCTGGTGATACATTGTCAATGAAACCTTCGCCGACATAGAGGCGTTGCGCGGCCTCGTCATAGCTCAATTCATTGGGGAACTTGTCGGGCTCCGCCGGGATGGCACCGCCCCGTGGGATGGTGGGCCCTCCTGTAGCCCTTGGTGGGCCTGCAGGACGGTTACTCGCGGGGTCAGTGAAGCGTTCGCCGTAGGTGTGGAGCCAGACCACACGCTTGCCGATTTCCACACCCTCTTGGAACAGATCGTAGCGGGCGGTCAGCGGTATGCGTAGACCGGGCTGGACAAGGTCGGATTGAAAGCGTGCGGTATAGGCTGGGTTGGCTGCCACAGCCGCGATGTAGGCCAACAGATCGGGGGCCGCTACCGGGTTGCTCAGGCTGCGCGTGAGCGCGGCAAGAAACGCGGGCCGAATGTTGGATTGGCTGGCGGCTCGATCGGCCCAGAGTGGGAACACACGGCCTCCGCGACCGTGGTAGTGGTCTTGGTCAGGTATAGCACCGCTGAAAGACAAGCCCGGCCCTCCGTTCGGAGATGTCTGCGACAAGCCAGTCAAATAGACCTGCGATATTGAGAACTGGGACCATAACTCTGGACGCGCTGACAGCAGTAGTCGATTGTCGGGAATAATCCACTGCCGGTCCAGCGTTCGGAACGAGTAGCGCACAGGGGTCACGGCCTCGTCCGTATCGGAGGCTACGGTATAGTTGCGGAACTCGTGACCCGGCAAACCATCGCGCACCACCTTGTTGGTGTGGCGATCTGCCAACTCACCTCCTCTGAGGGTTGGATGGAACAAGACTTCTTTGCGCTCAGGATTGGCCTCATCCCGCATACGCCGCCAGCGCTCTCGTAAGCTCTCGGCGTCGGGTGCGATGACCCAGGTGCGTCCCGGCAGGACTCCAGAACTGTCAGTCAAGAAGATATCGTCTATCGGCGCGGCGGTTCCCCAAACTCCCTGTGCGGCTGGCAGGAAAGGCGCTCGCGATTGGTTCGGGCAAACTTCCCAATCCGGATCATCGATTCCGATGGCAGCAAGTGCCTCAAACTTGACCTCTCGACGTTCTGCAGGCAATCGGCGAAAACGCACTGTGGCATGTTCGGGCGTTCCTTCGTCGCTATTCCGGGCAGCGATGACGATACAGACGGGTCGCTGAACGCCCTGAAAGATCCGGCTATTGACTGGGGGTTGAAGCCCCTCGGGCGTGGCGTCGATGACCCAGATTTCATCGGCGTCCCGGCGCAGGTCCGCCCGCATCTTCTGGAAGCCTGGCCCATTCAGGAACCCGGCCACGGTGATGAAGCACACAACTCCTTTACGGTCGGGCCTTGGGGCCTCGCCTTCGGCGGGCGGGTCGCCAAAGACTTTCCAAGTCGCCCATCGCCAGAAATAGACATAGAGATTTTTGAGGTGTTTGAGGTGCGCCCCGGCGCCCCATTCCGGTGGGGTTTTCCATTGGTCCAGCGGCGCGGCTTCCCCGTCCCGTCCTTTCTCTATCCAAGCCCCCCGGCCCTTGGCCTTTTCCTTGTAGGGCGGGTTGCCGATTACCACTGTTATAGGTTCCTCGCCCTTGATGCGGTTCGCCTCCTCGTAACTGGCCGTGAGAGGCGCAAAGAGGGACGGCAGACGGGCGCGGGATTCTTCGGGGTCGCTGAGCGTATCGGTGACGAACAGGCGGGGGTGAATAGACCCGGAGCCGGTCAGTTCCAACAGCTCACTCAGGAGGCGGAGTTGAGCCACCACGAAGGGGCCAAACTGTAACTCGAACCCGATGAGACGGCGGGCGATTGCTTCCATCACGCCGGGGACCGCTCCCGCCCCAAGGTCGGCCTCCACTTGCTCGGCGATATGGCGCAGGATGCCCAAGAGAAAGGTGCCAGTGCCAACGGCGGGGTCCACGACTGTCACTTCGTCGGCCCGATAGCCGCCGGTCAGGGCAAAGCGGGCGGGGTGGCGCAAGATATCGTCGGTCAGGCGCACCATCGCCCGCACCACTTCGGGCGGGGTGTAATAGGAGCCTGTCTGCTTGCGGAGTTTGTTGTCGTAGGTTTCGAGGAAGAACTCGTAGAAATAGAGCCATGCATCATCATCGCCCCGTGACACGGTGGGCCAGTCCACAGCGTCCAGAACGCGGGTGAGCGATTTGAGAGAGGTCGCCAGCGTGTCGGGATTGGAGGTCAGGAATCCAAGCGCGGTCCCGATGAGAGAATCCGTCGTTCGAAGGTCGCGCGCCGCATGGTCGATACCATCGGCCAGCGAGACGCCACGAGCACGAGCCATCAAGAGACCGAAAACGACCGCTTGAGCGTAACCGTCCGCGAACTGCTTGTCGTCAGCCTCCGGGAACAGGATTTGTCGCCAATCGGACCGCAGCGCGGCGACCTCGGAGTCGTCGGCTTCCAGTTTTTCGATGGTCTCATCCCTGAGCAGGCGGCACAGGCGGGCGGATATACGGGCCAGCTCGCGGGCGTTGCGTGGGCTGGTAGGTGTCCACGTGAGAAAGTTGTTGAAGATGGACACAAGGTCCGCAGACCCCGTCAGACCACCTCCAGCAGTCCGAATGTCCCCGCTGAGGCGTACTATGCCGGACCCACTCGACGCCTCCTGAAGTTCGCCGTCGTGCCAGACGGAGAACTCATTGCCGTCGGTGTAGATTAGGTTGGGGAGGGCTTTCAGCTTCTCCCACTGCTTCTTGTCGTGCGCGTCTGTGAACCTTCGAGGGTCCGCGCCCTTGCCGGGAGCTTTAATCTCCACGAAGCCTATGAGGTCCGACGCTGCCCCCCGCCGCCGCATAATGGCGAAGTCTGGACGGATGGCCAATTCCGGCATCGGCGTCTCGGGCACGAGGAAGATATCGGAGACAGCAAGGCCGCAGATCTGGGCGAGCCCAGGAAAGAGGGTTTCAAGCGGGCCTCTTAGCTGTTCCTCGGGGCGACCAGAAACTACAGACGAGAGGCGGCGTTGCGCTTCGATCCCGAAGCGGGAGATCAGGTCATCGAAATCGGGCACTGCTCAGCACTTTCCTTTTTAAAACGGAAACTAACTCTTGCCGCAGCAAAAAAGCAATAATTCGTTACCTTCCAGTCTTCTTCTATCTGTTGTCACCTGCTGGAACTACGGTCGACATGGCCCACTCAACGGCCGCTGCTCGGACACGAAAGGGTTGGGTGCGGGTTGCCAACGACAACCGCAAAGTGCTCGATCTCCGCCTTGCCGTTGGGAGTAGCCAACAGTCGAACGAATAGGCTATCGCCTAGAATCCTTCCCACGCTGGCAGGTGCCTATCGACAAAGAAAGGAGCACTAGCATGAGTTTCGGCAAAGAGCTGATCCAGAGCGCCAATGAGGCGCTGGAAATCGCACGGGGCAATGCGGAACCTGCCGCTGTCTATGTGCCCGAGACCGTTGACGTAGCAGCGATCCGCAGGCAGCAAGGGCTTACTCGGTCCGCTTTTGCTGAACGATATGGGCTGGCAGAAAGCACCATCAGGGATTGGGAGCAAAACCGGCGCAGCCCGGATCGGGCTGCGGTGTTGCTCCTGAAGGTGATCGAGCGCCACCCGGATATAGTGGCGCAAGCTGTTCGTGCATGACCAAGGGTTTCCGACCACTTGTCCTGCCATACGTCGAAAGACGCAACCACGCGCGCCTCGGGGCCTTACTCGTAAATGACATTCTCCCTGCGCCCGTCCTTCCAGCGCGGCAGTATCTCGCCGGTGTTCCATTCATAGAGCCACCCGACGACCTCGCGCGTCCTGGCATCGAGGATGCGCTTGATTGCCTTTGCTTCCAGTCTTTCCTGTCTCGGCATGGTTTCTCTCCGTTTTCATTGATCCACGGAGCGCCCCGTTCCCGCACCTTCGTCATCATCAAAGGGAGGGTAAGCGCCCGCTTACCCCTGCCGAGTGGCGAGCGTGAGAGGATGGGGGTGAAGCGAAATCGACAGGGGTGGTGCGGCCCGCAGGCATAGCCGAGGACACGGCCCTGTCTATTTCGCTTCAGGGGGAAGGAAGCCGAAACTCCTTCCCCCTTTTACGGATGGATGTGGCGCGGCTGGCCGCGCCCCTTCTGTCTTTCAGTGCGGATGCACGGGGTTGCTGCTTGCACGAGTGGCATCTGCTGGCCACAGTGTAATAGCCCATTGAAGCCAAGCGGATGGCAAGATGCCCGATTTGATCCTTAACCTGTCACACGACCTCTTTGGGCGGCTTTGTGAACTGGCGCGGGACGATGGGGTTTCCGCTGAAACGCTGGCCCGCCAGACCATCACCTTGAAGGTCGGCTGCAACCCGTCTTCGGGGGAGAACCCGATCTCCACCGGCTTTCTGAGGCGGCATGCCGACGATGTTCTGGCGATTGCAGATAGAGAGCCCGTTTATCTCAAAGATTCGGAAGATCGGAAGTTCGTCTTGGTTTCAAGTGATTACGACCCGAGGCTTCTGTCACCCGCATCTTCCGAGGGGTGACGCCCAGCTAGGGGGCTGTCTGCCCCCGTGCCTGGCGGCACTCCCCCGAGGATTATGCGTAAGACATTGCCCCCATTTTCGCGTCTGCGAAGATAGGGGCGGTCGGTTTCCTTGATGGCCATCTGGGAAGCTGGTGGCGGGCGGGCCTCCCCGAGGAATGACCCGATCTGCGGTCGCAAAGTATCTTGCCACCCGTCACGTCTGTCCGGCCATCCGAACGGTAGAAGGGCCTTCGCGGCCGAGCATAATCGAGGATAACGACAAAGATATGAGCAGTATTTCAAGCGAGGTAGATCGCACTAACATCATTGCCTTCGAAGTTTCCAAAGCCAGCCTGACGGTTCACAGCCTGCCTGATGATCGACAGGTCACGATCCCGAACACTGACACCGCGATCACGAAGTTGCTGAAGGCGAGGTCCAGGAACTGTCCGCCGCTTGTCATCTGCGAAGCTTCCGGCGGGTATGAACGGCATGTTCTGCATAGCTGCGTCGAACTGGACTTACCTGTTCACCGCGCCCACGGAACCCGGACCCGGAACTTTGCGAAATATCTCGGCCTTGCTGCCAAGACGGATGCAGTTGACGCACGGATGCTGGCTCTGTTTGCGGCAAAATCAGAAGACCTACGGCTGTGGCAGCCTCCGACACCGGAAACGGTGGAACTGCGCGGGTTGCGTCGGCGGCGAGATGACCTTTCTCAGATCATCCGCACCGAACAGAACCGGCTCGAACACCCACAAGTCAAAAGTGTGGAACGATCTCTCAAGCGCCATGTTCGTGCCATGACCAAGGAGATCAAGGAACTGGATGGGCAGATTGCCAAGTTGATCGCAGCGACGCCAGAGTTTCGGCGGAAGTCCGATCTGCTGACGTCGGTGATCGGTGTCGGACCCAAGACAGCGGCAGCTTGCCTCGCCTACGTGCCGGAACTCGGATCGCTGACCAAGGGGGAAGCCGCCGCCATCGTCGGCCTCGCACCCCATGCACAGGATTCAGGGACGTTGAAGGGCCACCGCCGCATTTCAGGCGGCAGGCGAGAGGTCAGAGCAAGCCTCTACATGGCGGCGATGACCGCCCTTCGCCTTGATTCAGCTATGCAAACCTTCGCACGTCGCCTGCGAGAACGCGGTAAGCCCGCGAAGGTCGCGATCACTGCTGTGATGCGCAAGCTGATCGTGATCCTTAACGCAGTGCTCAAGACAGGTGAACCAGCACGGCGTGGTTTGCCAGCCTAGCGTTTGCAGACCTTCGCCGCGACGGATGCGAACTGGAAAGATGCGGACAAAGCCACCTTTTGCAGGCTCGGCCATTGTTAACGCAGAAATCTTTCGCTCTGGCAGCATGCTGGTCGTAGCGATGCCACGCATGTCGTCGAAGCGGTCGTTTAGACCAATTTAGACGGAAAGGGCCAATTTGAGCTATGTAGTGTATGACTTAGCGCGGCACCCGGGAGGATAAGGTGCCGCGCATCGGTGGCAAACGTTCGGTTTGATCGGAAGCCTCTATCTGACTGCAACCACTTCGAACTTTCCATCCACCACTTCGAAGATGCGATAGGTCCCGGGAGCTTCCCCAAATTCGTCGAAGACAACACTGGTCGCGCCCTCGTAGTCGATTTCTCCACCCGAGCCCAGTATTTCGAGACCTTTCGCCAGTTCGCCGGGATAAATTTTTTCGCCCGGCGCGTTTGATACATTGCGGATGTTATTGCGGATCGCTTCTCGGTCTGCAGAACCTGCTGCCTGAAGAGCGAGCGCCAATACGGCAGCTGCGTCGTAAGACTCTGCTCTGAAGCCGCCATCGCCGTCGAAGCCAGCTTCAGATGCAAGTTGAATGAACCTATCTGCTGCCTCAGATGAACTTCCGGGCTGAGTCCCAAATGCGCCCTCAAGCCCAGGCCCTACGTTATCAAGGAGAACTTGGCTGATCATACCGTCTGCCAAGACAAAACTCTCGAAAGCGCCTACATCCAGTGAAGACTGAATGATTCCTCGGCCGCCTTGGTCAAATCGGCCAAATACGACCAACACCTCAGCGCCAGAGGCGGACAAAGCGCCAGCTTCCGCGGAGTAATCACCTCTCCCATCCTCGTGGGCGGCGTTCATGAGCACTTGGCCGCCGCGTTCGACAAAAGCAGTCTCGAAAGATGTGCTTAGGCCCTTTCCATAGTCATCGTTGACATATGAAACTGCGACGGTATCGACACCACTTTCCAGAGCATATTCGGCCAGGACGACACCCTGCCTAGCGTCCGATGGAACCGTGCGAAATGTGTAATCCCCGTCATCCAATTCGGTGATTGCCGGAGACGTTGCGGCCGGCGAAATCATCGTCACGCCGATGTTGCCGGTGACATTCTTGGTGACAGCCACGGTGATTCCGGAACACGTGGGTCCCATAATCCCGACAACACCTTCCGAATTTACAAGACGTTCGGCAGCTGTAACCGCTGTGCTTGAGTCCTGGCAGGTACTGTCTCCACGGACCGGGACAATTGTCGCTCCGCCCAACAAAAGGCCGGACTTGGACGCTTCCTGCCAGGCCAGTTCTGCGGATAGGGCCATATTCGTGGCCAAGGACTCGGCTGGCCCTGTAAATCCGAGCAGGATGCCCATCTTGATTTCTTCGCCAAAGGCCGGGCTGGACAATAGCATCGGGACCGCCGCGGATGCCAAAATGAAATTTCTGTACATTGGTCTCTCCATGTTGAAAGTTATTACTTGGCCCGGTTGTGCGGGCGCTCTGGTATCAATCCACTGGGATTGAATCGCAGGACCAAGAGAAGGATTGATCCCATGATGAGTAATCGGAGATGCTGGGATTGGGCCAAGAGTTGAGCACGTATGTCAGAGTCCTGAGTCATCCGGCTTGTCGCCATGTCGACAATCCAGAACCCGAGTGGCTCGGCCTGGATCCAGACAAGCCAGATCAGGAATGCCCCGAAGATTGACCCAGCGTTGTTTCCTGAACCGCCTACGATCACCATGACCCAGATCAGAAATGTGTAGCGGAGAGGGAGGTAGGAGTTCGGAGTGAACTGGCCTTCGTAAGTGACCAGCATTGCGCCTGCGATGCCCACAACTGAAGAACCGAGAACAAGAATCTGCATGTGGCGGGCACCGACATTCTTGCCCATTGCAGCCGCAGCCGTTTCATTGTCGCGAATTGCGCGGACCATGCGCCCCCAAGGTGACTTCAGGGACAGCTCGCTCAGAAGAACCAAGAAAAGGAGAACTACAGCGAACAGGCCTGCAAAACCGAGTTTCACAATAAGGGACGCGACTTCGGCAGAATGCAATTTCAGAGCTGCATTCATCTGGGCATCCGACATCTGCGCAAGTTTGTCGCCGTTCAACCATGCAGTGATGTCTTGCACCCACCCATTGTTCTGTAAGTTCTGGATTGGGGGAAAGGGGCTTGGCAGTCCTGTCGCGTTCTTCACCCCGCGCGTCAGCCAATCTTCATTCTTAAAGAAGGAAACGAGGATTTCAGAGATGCCTAGCGTCGCGATCGCGAGGTAGTCCGCACGAAGTCCAAGCGAAACTTTTCCGATGATATAGGCAACGGCCGCGGCGGCGGCCCCGCCGATCGGCCAAGACAATATTATCGGAAGGCCCAGCCCGCCTAGGAACCCAGAAGACGCAGGTTCAAAGGCCTCGATAGCCTCTTTCGCGCCAGAGAACGCGCGAACTGCGATCGGAACGCTTGCGAGAAGAACAATGAGAACGAGGGGCCTTCGGAGTTTGCGGGCCGCAAAGCGCCTAACTCCAACAACGATGGCAAATGCGGCAAGCAAAATCGCCAGAGCAGCAAGTATTCCACTGCCCCCCGCTGCGACCGCACCTTGAATGGGCGGGTGCGATATGAGCAAGGCAGCGGTTCCACCAACCGCGGCAAAGCCCATGATCCCGGCATTGAAGAGACCGGCATAACCCCACTGGATGTTGACTCCGAGGGCCATGACCGCAGAGATGAGGCACAGGTTCAGGATGGATAGAGTGACAGACCACGACTGTAGATACCCAGTCGCAATAAAGAGGAAAAACAAGGTTCCGAACAAGGCGATATTCCGGGTCACAGGCTCACCCCCCGAAAGAGGCCGCTCGGGCGGAGCAGCAGAACCAGAACGAGAATGGTGAACGAGATCGAGAACTTGTAGTCCGTCGGAACCAGTTGGAGGATATACCCGTTCAGGTCGATATCCGGGTAGATGTATAGAACGACTTTCCTATAGGGATAGGTCAGCGCAATTTCGGAAAACGAGATGATGAACCCGCCGACCACCGCCCCGAGCGGGTTGCCGACACCGCCAACAATGGTTGCCGCGAAAATGGGAAGTAGAATCTGGAAGTAGGTGAATGGCTTGAAACTCTTGTCGAGGCCATAGAGAACCCCGGCAACAACAGCGAGCGAGGCCGCCAAAATCCACGTTATCCTGACAACGGCTTGTGAGTTGATTCCGGATAATGTTGCAAGCGTCCTGTTGTCAGAATAGGCTCGCATGGCTGTGCCTGCCCGTGTCTTCTGAAGGAATAAGTACAGCAGTACGAACAGGAGGATCGATATAAAGACCGTGATTGCCTGTGTGCTGCGAATGGAGACGCCCTCAGCCAAGCCGGTGTATGCCTTCACCTCCGAGGCGGTAACGATGAAGCGTTCACCGTCGAAGAATTGCCGGTCCCCAGGGCCGACAAACAGCCGTACGGCCCCATTCAGAACAAACATGATGCCCAATGACGCCATCATCAGGATAACGGGCTTGGCCTTGGCCTCTCGGTAGTAGGAATAGACAATCTTGTCCGCCGCCAAGGAGAAACAGACAGTGGCAAGTATGCCAATTGGCAGCGCCAAAAGGGCCGTTGGAAGCGGGTAGATCGATATGGAGGACTTCTGAAAGACCCAAGTCACCAGGATTGTGACCATCGTTCCAAAAGACATCATTTCGCCATGGGAGAAGTTAGAGAAACGAAGGACGCCAAAAATGAGAGTTACGCCTAGTGCACCCAAGGCCAACTGCGCGCCGTAGGTTATTGATGGCACCAGCACGTAGTTGGCGAAAATCAGGAATGCGTTTGCGAGTTCCAAACCGAGTTATCCTCCCAAGAATGTCTTTTTGACTTCGCGGTCTTTGAGAAGGTCAGGGCCGCTTCCCGTGAACTTGTTCTCGCCCATGACGAGCACGTAGCCGGTATCAGCGATCTCAAGTGCTTGCCGCGCGTTTTGTTCGACCATGATAATGGCCATGTCCCGCGTCTTCAGATTTGAGATTTCATACAGGAGCTGCGCGGAAACGTTGGGCGATACGCCCGCGGTGGGCTCATCGAGAAGGAGAACCTGTGGATTCGTCATCAGAGCTCTGCCGACTGCAAGCTGTTGGCGCTGTCCCCCTGAAAGCGTTCCCGCAAGCTGCTTGCGTCGATCACCGAGAACTGGGAAGAGTTTGAAAACCTCCTGTTTCGTATCGGCGACGCTATCCGCTCTAAGGTAGCCGCCCATCGACAGGTTTTCATCAACGGTAAGCCCCGGGAAGATGTTCTCGGTCTGCGGCACAAAGCCGATGCCGGCCATGACCCGTTGGCGCGTATTCAGGGCATCAATGGACTTCCCATCCAAGAAGACGTCGCCGGATGTCAGCTCCACCAAGCCAAGCAAGGCCTTCATTGCTGTTGATTTTCCGGCGCCATTCGGCCCCACAATGACCGAAACTTCTCCAGGTTCGACAGATATGGAACACCCGTTGAGAATTTTGATGGGGCCGTAGCCGCCATACATATTGGATCCACCGAAGAAACTCATGTGACCACCTCTGTTGCGGTGGCACCGAGGTAGGATTCGATCACCTCCGGGTCTTGCAGGATCTCATCTGCTCGCCCCGTGGTCAAAACACGGCCTTCGACCATGACAATCACGGGATCGCAGAGGCGGGAAATAAACTGCATGTCGTGTTCGATCATGCAAAACGTATAACCCCGCTCATCGTTCAGCCTTTTGATAGCGGTTCCGATTTCCCGGAGGAGGGACCGATTGACGCCGGCACCTACCTCATCGAGAAACACGATTTTCGCATCGACCATCATTGTTCGGCCGAGTTCCAAGAGCTTCTTTTGCCCGCCGGATAGGTTTCCCGCCGGTGTATGGGCGAGATGGTCCAAGTTCAGGAAATCAACGACACTTTCCGCTGTCTGTCGCAGCGCGGCCTCTTCCTGCTTTATCTTCTTTCGATTCAACCAAGTGTTTAAAATCCTCTCGCCAGATTGTTCTGCCGGAACCATCATCAGATTTTCCAGAACGCTCAATGTCGGGAATTCGTGGGCAAGCTGGAATGTCCGCAGGATGCCCCTTGCAAAAAGCTCGTGCGGCGGCAGACCGCTGATGTCTTCACCTTGGAAAACGATCTGCCCGCTATCTGCGCGATGATGACCTGCGATAGTGTTGAACATGGTCGTCTTGCCCGCACCATTGGGGCCGATGAGACCGGTTATTGAGCCGGCCTCTACATCGAATGACGCGTGATCGATCGCCCGAACGCCACCGAAACTCTTCACAATATTTCGCACCGAGATCACAGCGCTGCTCCGGTACTGCGGGCACCAATGAGGTGCAAGGCCAATGCACCCATCTCGTAAAAGGGTTCGCGGAACTTCTTGAGAACAGAATATCTGGTTTGAGATAGCTTGAGCGGGAGCATGTCTGGATCATCCGTATGGAGATAGTTGGCAATCGCCTGTCCAAACATCGTTCCGGGCGCGATACCCCTGCCACTGTACCCGTAGGAACCAATAGCCCTGGGTCCCAAATCGACAAGACGGGGAAGCTGGTCGGGCGTCATCCCCATGCTTCCATGCCATGAAAATTCTAGCGGGACTGGCCCTAATTCCGGAAAGAGTTCAATTGATCTCCGCTTCAACCAACGCAGGTGTATTCCTGACAATATCGAATCCAGCTTGCCGACGCTCCCGATTATGAAGCGGCCGTCGACGTCTCTGGTAAACGACGTCATTACACGGCCGGTATCCCAGCACCCCTGCCTTGAAGGCAGTATGTGGTCATAATCCTTACTGAGTGGGTCGGTTGCACAATTGAAATACCAGAGCCGCCACATCGGGTTGATTGATCCAAACCTCGTATCTCTATGGTACGCATCCGTTGCAACAACCAGGGCCTGTGCAGTCAGAGTGCCGCGCGGCGTGTGGACCAACCATTGAGTGCCGGAACGTTCGATTTTCGTGGCAGGGCTGTTCTCGAAAATACGGGCGCCGTGACGCGTTGCGGCCTGGGCCAAGCCACGCAGGTACGCCAATGGTTGAATTGACGCGGCATCTCTGTTCCACAGGCAACTTTGGAAATACTCTGTGCCGAGATGTCTCTTTGTCTCATCCGCCCCCAGGACCTGCACGTCCATGCCCTGAAGGCGTTGACTTTCAGCCCGGGCCCGAAGTTCCGACAGCCCCCGGCCATCTCGCGCGCAATGGAACGTGCCGCTAGCGTTGAACTCACAGTCGATATTGTGCTTCTCGACGAGCTTTCTGACTTCGGTCGGCCCGTTGCACAGTAGAGAGTTGAGTTTGTTGCCAGAATTCTCCCCCAAACGCGCGCATATTTCCTCTTTGGTGAGCCAAAGACCTGGATTCAGATTTCCGGAGTTTCTGCCGGAGCACCCTGCCCCAAGCGTGCTTGCCTCCAGCAGCGTCACATCGAGACCCAACTCCGCGCCATGAAGGGCCGTTGAACAGCCCGTGTAGCCGCCCCCGATCACCGCGACGTCGCAGTCCAAGTCGGCATTAAGGACATTCGCCGAAAATGAATTCCTAGCGGATGCTCTCCAAAGCTCTTTCACGCCATCGTACCCTTCCAGTTTCGAGGAAGAGTGTCGCAGTTATGGGGCGTATGTATTGTTCAAAATTAATTAGAAAATGAAATATTTTCATATAATATTCATCGTTAATGTAAAAATATTTCATTAAGACCGAATTGTGTGTCGCTCTTCGAAACACGCCTTGATCAACCCAAGGGTAGCCCCTTTTCATTCGGCTACCTTGTCTCGTCGAAATGCAAGAAGGGTTCAAACTTGATGGTCTTGATCGCAAAGTAACTGTTGATCGATGCTATTTCGGGAATGACCGCCAACGGTTCCGTTATCTTCTCTGCGAACTCGTCCATGTCCGACAACATGGCCACGAACATCAGGTCGCGGTCGCCAGTAACATTCAGGCAGAATATAACTTCTGGAATGCTCCTGATGTGCCTGATCGCGTTATCCCTGGCTTGGCGCTCGTGATTGTTGAGCTTAACTTCGGAGATGGAGATGAGGGTGCTGCCTACTTTCTCCGGATTCACCAAGGCAACCTCTCTTTCGATGTAGCCTTCCGTCCTGAGGCGCCTTGTGCGGCGCATGCACGAGGGTGCCGACGTGCCAACCTCGGCGGCCAGATCAGCATTCGTGATCCGACAATCGCGCTGCAATCGGTTCAGAATCTTGCGGTCAATCTGGTCCAAGCCAGCCGGTCTCCTTGACATTCTCAAACGCCTCCTCTGATGACTGTTATGAAATCTTTGATCGATAAGCTGAGCATGAATGATCGAATGTTTCAAGAAGGCGGTCTCAAAGTCCTACTCGGCAATAGGGGTTATGCTAACTTCAAGCGCAGGATCATGAGGGGATGGTGGCGCAAGTGCTGGATGCTTCAAACGAACAGATATTCGATTTTCGCAGTGACACGCTCACGTCGCCGAGCGACGCGATGCGCAAGCGCATGGCATCAGCGGAGGTCGGCGATGATTTTTATCGAGAAGACCCGTCAATTCGCGCGCTGGAGGATTTGACGGCGACGATACTCGGCAAGGAGGACGCCCTGTTTGTCCTCAGTGGCACGATGGGCAATTTGGTTTCCATCAGGTCGCAGGTTCCATCGGGTCATTCAGCAATTGTGAGCGCTACATCCCATTTGCATGTCAACGAAACTGGTCATCTGGCTTCGATTTGCGGGATTACATCACAAGCGTTTTCAACGCCCGGTGGAAAGTTCGATCTAGGCGAACTCATGAACTTCGCAAAGATCCCCTCACCGAATGCGCCTCGGTCGGTTCTTACGCCACCCTTGAAGCTGATTTGTGTGGAAAATACGCACAATGGAGAAGGAGGCCGTTGCCTCGACAAGCCCTATCTCAATCAGCTCAAAAGGTTCGCGGATGAACGCGATCTGATCTTCCATATGGACGGGGCTCGATTGTTTAACGCTGCGGTTGCGCTTTCAGTAGATCCTTCTGACTTGGTCGCTCCTGTTGATAGTGTGAGTTTCTGCCTCTCGAAGGGGTTGGGCGCCCCAGGCGGCGCGATGATCGCAGGTTCCAGGGACTTCATCGAGGAAGCGCGGCACTGGAGGCAGATGGTGGGTGGCGGCATGCGGCAGTCGGGAATTATGGCCGCTGCGGGACACTTTGCCCTGAAGGAAAACCTGAAAAGGCTACACGAAGACCATAGCAATGCGAAGGCGCTCGCTTTGGGCTTGGACGCGTTGGGTTTCGAAATTGCCGTCGAAACAGTGGAAACAAACATCGTTATGGCCTTTTTGCCGAAAGAACTCGGCGAGCCCGCGTCGCTCCATAAGAGACTGTATCAGTCTGGTGTCCGCGTGTTGCCTCCAAAAGGAAATCGTCTGCGCTTTGTCACCCATATGGGATTGAACTCCGATGACATTGAGGCGGCCCTGAAGGTAATTGGCAGGTTGGTTGAAGGAAGGAGCTGAAGAATGAACATCGACAAACCGACATGCGTTGTGAATGAGCGCAACACGCTGGGCGAAGGTCCCCTCTGGGACGAAGAACAGAAAGCTCTTTACTGGGTGGATGTCACTGAGAAAATTATCCATCGATACGATCCGAAAACACAGCAATTGGAAAAGTTCGCGGCACCGGATGAATTCAGTGCAATTGCCTTGTGTGAACAAGACGGCAAGTTAATCGCCGGGACTCGGGACGGATTTGCATTTTTTAACCTCGAATCCGGCGCGTTCGACCTATTCGCCGACCCTGAACGCCCGCACCCGCAGAACCGTATGAATGACGGCGCTTGTGATCCCCTGGGGCGGTTTTGGTGTGGCAGTATTCACGAGGTCTCAGATCCAGCGCTTCGCCAGCCGATTGCATCGGTTTACAGAGTAGACGGTGATCATTCCGTAGTTAAGGAACTCTCTGGCATCAAGACCAGCAATGGGTTCGCCTGGAGTCCGGATGGGCAAACGATGTACTTTACCGATACGCCAACGCTCAACATCATGGCCTATGATTACGATCTGAAGAACGGAACGATCTCCAACGGGCGAATTTTCGCGACGGTCCCTCCGAACCAGGGTCGACCTGATGGCGCCGCTGTCGATGAAACAGGATGCCTTTGGAGTGCGCATTTTGCCGGTTCGAGAGTCACGAGGTATTCTCCTGAAGGGGAGGTGCTCGACACAGTGCTGTTACCCGTTGAGAATGTGACCTCCTGTGCTTTTGGCGGTGAGGATATGTCGACCCTCTTCATCACGACAGCTACGGAAGACCTGACCGAACAGCAGCTCATCGAGCAACCGCTCGCGGGTGGATTGTTTGCGTACTGCCCCGGGGTGCGTGGGCTGCCAATGCACCGGTTTGCAGGGTAGCGCAACCGAACCAACAGACACCAACTCGAATGCTATGGGAAAGAATATGAAACGAATTTTGCTTGTCGGCGCGGCCGGGCGTATCGGGAAAGTCTTGCGGGCAGGCCTTGCGGGCCCGGACAGAATATTGCGCCTTGTTGATATTGCGCCGCTTGGAGGCGCTGCTGAGCGCGAGGAGATATGCAATATTGATGCGACCGATCTCGATGCGTTGATCCTGGCCATGAAGGACGTCGATGTCGTCGTCAATCTTGCCGCTTTTCCGGAAGAAGCCGACTGGGAAACGATTTTCCCGCTGAACTATGATCTCACACGGACAGCATTCGAAGCGGCCCGCCAAGCCAGGGTGACACGCTTTGTATATGCAAGTTCGGTGCAGGCGGTCGGGTTCCACCCTCTCGCCACAACGATTACCGATGATGTGCGCATAAAGCCGAGTGGCTTTTATGGCGTCTCAAAGGCGTTCGGTGAGGCTTTGGGAAGCCTCTATGCAGACAAATATGGGCTAAGCGTCGGCTGCTTGCGCATTGCATCCTTTGAAGAAAGACCGACTGACGAAAGGATGCTGTCCACTTGGTTGAGCTTTGACGATGGAATTCATCTGTTCAACTGCGCGATCGACGCCCCGGATCACCACTATTATCGGGTGTTTGGTGTTTCAAACAATACGCGCAGTCGCGTCGACAATTCACATGTCGCCTGGCTCGGGTATCGCCCTTCATCCGATGCCGAAGACTATCTCGACGAGGTAAGAGCCACGGGCAAGCAATTGGGACCACTCGGGGGTATCACTCAGGGAGGGGGAGCGTGTGATGTTGGTTTCTCCGGCGATTCAGATGCCGCCCTCAAAGCCTGCTGACCGCGGCAAGATACGAAAGTGGGACCAGTGAAACTCACAAACCTTTACATTGACGGAAAATGGGTCGAAAGCGCCTCTCGCGCGCGCTTCGACGTCGTCAACCCATCCAATGAACGTGTCATCGCCTCAGTGGCCTCAGCTGATTTATCCGATGCCGACAGGGCACTGGATGCAGCAGAGAGAGCGATGGCGCTTTGGCGTTCTGAAACTCCGCGGTATCGCTCAGAAGTCTTACGTCGGGCTTTCAATCTTATGAGTGAAAGGATCGAACATTTCGCACATCTAATTAGTCTGGAAAACGGAAAGGCTTCCGCTGACGCTGTTGGCGAAGCTAGTTATGCGGCGGAGTTCTTTCGCTGGTTTTCTGAAGAAGCGGTACGTGCTGAAGGAACCATCAGCCATGCCCCCTCTTCCGGGGCTCGGATCCTCGTCCAACAAAAGCCTGCCGGAATTGGGCTTTTGATCACGCCGTGGAACTACCCTGCCGCGATGGGGACGCGAAAAATCGCCCCCGCACTCGCAGCAGGCTGTGCGGTCATCATAAAGCCAGCGGCCGAGACACCGCTTACCATGCTCGCATTGATGCCCGTGTTGGAGGAGGCCGGTGTCCCAAACGGGCTCGTGAATGTGCTGCCAACAACGCACCCCGGAGCACTCGTTGATCACATAATGGACGACCCGCGTATTCGCGTTGTGAGCTTTACTGGCTCAACGAGTGTTGGGAAAGAATTGTTGCGCAACGCAGCGGGTCAAGTCCTCAAACCAGCCATGGAGCTTGGAGGGAATGCGCCGCTGATCGTTTTTGAAGATGCCGATCTCGATACTGCGGTTGAAGGTGCTTTCCAGGCCAAAATGCGCAATTTGGGTGAGGCGTGCACTGCCGCAAACAGAATCTATCTGCACGAAAACATCGCTGCTGAGTTTATTTCTGAGTTCGTGGCAAGGATGAGTAAGCTGAAACTAGGTGATGGCACGGATCAGCGTAGCGATGTTGGTCCATTGGTAAATGAGGAAACGAGAACAAAGGTCGCTAGACTAGTTGAAGATGCTGTCGCAAAGGGAGCAATAGTGGAGTTAGGCGGATACGCTCCTGAAGGACCCGGCTATTTTTATACCCCTACAGTACTATCGAATGTGCCCGATGATGCTGATTGTATTCACGATGAGATTTTTGGACCGGTCGCGGTCATCCAATCATTTACAGATCAAGACCAGGTCATTTGCCGAGCAAACGACACAGAATACGGCTTGGTAGCCTACGTTTTCTCGAAGAATATGAAACGGGCTTTGAACGTCTGCGAGCAGCTTGAATTTGGGATGGTTGGCTTAAACAGAGGTATCGTTTCCGATCCCGCAGCTCCATTCGGAGGTGTCAAGCAATCGGGACTTGGCCGCGAAGGTGGCAAAGACGGCATGCTCGAGTTCATGGAAACTCAATATATTTCAGCGGCTTGGTAGATATTTGATACAAGCTGATCTCGGGTGTCAGGAGTGAGGCGGTGCTGGATGCCGGTCACCACTGGGTTTAACGGCTGCTATTCGCTCTGTCATGCAGCATGGATGCCTTTGCAATTACGACAAAATTTGCGCTGCGAGCGCACGCAGCATGACTTTGCTATGTCCGAGTTGGGCTCGCTACCGACCTTCGCCGCGCCAAGCATGAACGGCAGCTCGGTATTATCCGCAAGGGCATCGAGCGTTCCGATATTTGGTGTCTCCACGCTCGATGCCCTTGCTAACGTTCGGCTAGGACGTTGACCAACACCACACGGTAGATACTTGGAGGAAGATGAAACCATGGCCCGGATGCAGCGCATTGAGAGCACATGAGGCGTCGCACCCATTCGCTGCGCATAGCGTGAGTCGTAAAGTTTCAGGACGAAGCCACCCTTTCTTGAAAGCATCTCACATCAAATAGTTCTTTATTTGTTCCCATCCGAACCTTAGAGTTTCGGACAGGGCCAAACAGGAAAGCACGATGAAGATCAGGGTTAGCCAGTTCGTCGATTTCGCGTACGGCGACAAGCGCAAAGATAAGGCGAAAGTCAGAAGCATAATTGACGCGCTCGATTTGCCATATGATCCGGTCAGGGATCGCTACAAGCAGTTTCGGGAAGCATTGATATCTTTCGAAGATCAAAAAATTTCGACCAAAGAGTTTCTATCACTGTATTCCAGCGTTTCCGCAAATAAGTCTGCTGGATACAAGGTTTTGTGCCAAAACTATCTGGATTTGAAAGAGGATCACGCGCTCATTTGGCAGGGCCGCAGCCCTATCGAAGCAGAGATTGTTGGCCTACACATCGCAACGGCTTGGTACTTACGTACTGAAGCAAACAATCAGAGACGCATCATTTTCCTACATTTTGGAAAAGAACAACTGCCACGGAAGAAGGAGCGGGGCCTGCTAACTATACTACGGTTGGCTAAACCGGATTCGGCAGGAGTCGGCATTCTGAACATCCAGCCGGGGACACTGATAACCGCAACACGGCTGGACCAAAGCGAGGCCGACTACCTACGTAAGCGCGCTGAAAAATTTGTAACTTTCGCTAAGGATATTAAAGCAGGCGACTAGCGGGATTGAACGCCGCTGAAATGCTCACCGCCCTGCGGCAAAGGATTGCATCCTTTGCCGCAGCCCAGTTGTCAGCCAATGAAGCATCACCGCTTCTTCTTTGCGTCTTCACTCAGGCGTTCCGCGCGGTCCATCATGCGTTGCATCTTGGCCCCTGTGCCAGTCGAAGGGCGGTGATCTGCTGCGGAGTTTGAGGAGCGGGTTGTGTCTGCTCCGGCATTCAACCTCCGGCTCGTATCGCTCGTTGCGTTCGAGGATGCGCGGTTCGATTGCTGCGGGCGGGATTGCGGCATCATTCTCCGCATGCTGCCGCCGACGGCCGCCGCGGCCCAGCCCGCCTGCAAATTGCCCGAGATCATCGGCACGATGAAGGGGATTGCGATGACCATCGCAAGCGAGAGGATGACCACCGCCAGAAACGGGATGGTCCCACCGACTTGTTCGACAGAATCCGCCGATCCAATCTGGCTGACCAATAGCCCCACCAGGCCGAAGACCATCGAGAAAATGCCAGCCATCACGACCGGGTAAAGGGCAAAGCTCGCCAGCGAGGACAGCCAGCGGTGGAAATAGTCCTTCGTTACCGGGAACATCGAGCAGAGGACCATGATGGGGGCGATGCCGATCAGGAACGTCATCATCATCTTTGCGAGGACGAGAACGGCACCCGCCGCGCCACCGACCACAGCCAGAAGAGCCATGAAGAACACCCCCATCACGGCCTTGCTGACCGCCCCCATATGCGATGTGGCCGAGTTGCCGTATTCGGCCAGCCTGTCGAGTTGAAGGTCGAAGCGCGCAGCGAAATACTCTGGCCCCGCACCGTCGTCTCCGGTAGCGGAGCCGATCAGCCTTCCCGCGAGTTCATCGAGGCCGTCGATGATGTGCCCGCTGACGAAGTTGAAGTTTGCCCAGTTGAACGCGAATGTGTTGATCAGGCCGATCTTGAGCGACAAGACCAACAGCTCCCTTCCATCCATCGGACGGATTTGCCAGGCCATGTTGATGAACAAGGCAATCATCGCCAGCGTCGCAGCTCCGACGACCACCGTGCCGGAAACCTCCGCGACCGCCGCAAACTGAGAGGTCGCCACGGTTTCGAGGCCCTGATCGGCCGCCTCAACGATAAAGGAAACGATACCCATCACTCCGCCTCCTGGCACTGAATGCGCAACCGATCACGAAGATCGGAAATGACAGGGAAATACTCTTCCGCAGACCATGCGATATGCAGACTGTCGGTGCCGGTCGGGGCGGCAAAGCCCAGCTCCTCGAACTCGCCCTCGATGATGGACCAGTCGGGCCACAGAGTCTCGCAATCGCAAGAACCGGCCTCCAGCGCCATCTGATGACGCCGAAGACTATAGAGATCGTCCGCTGCGACGGAGCGCCACGCATCGCGAAAAGAGCGGAAGGTCAGGCGGTCCGGGCGCGGGCGGATCGCGCAACCGTAGCGGTCGGTCTCTGCGGGTTGGATAGAATTGCTCAACTCGATCTGGTCCGCCATCGCCGGAGCGGCAATCAAAGCCAGAAATAGGATAGCTCGATAAATCATGCGGTTGCTCCCGTCGTTTGTTCAGTGTTCAGTGTTGCATGTTCGGTGTTGCGTGTTGCTTGTCGCTTGTCCGGTGTCGCCTGTTGCGTGTTGACTGTCCGGTGTTGAGTGGCCACGGTCGCGTGTCGCGTGTCGCGTGTCGCGTGTCGCGTGTCGCGTGTCGCGTGTTCAGTGTCCGGTGTTGCCTGTCCCCTGTTCAGTGTCGCGTGTTGCTTGTTCAGTGTTGCGTGTCCGGCGGAGAGCCGGATTTGCCCATCAATGGCGTAGCCCATGCACGTCCTCCCCCATCTCGTCGTTCACCGCGTCCCGAGGCGCTTCTGCGCCTCCAGCGCGAGCGACAGGCTGTCCTTCAGCTTCGACGGGGCCTGCGTGGTGTCGGGGCCATCCTGCATCCAGCCGTTCAAGGCTTCGACCAATGAGAGCTGCGACCTGAGCAACGCGATCATGGAGCCGCGCAACCCATCCAGTTCCGTCCGCCTGTCCTGTCCGGAGGCGGCCAATTCCCGCGCGGATGCCTTCGAGGCTTCCGTCAACTGCTCGACGTAGCCCAGCAATTCGCGTTCGAGCGGCGTCAGACCATCCATCGCTCACTCCTTCGGGATCATGAGGCAGTCCACGGGTTCCCCCGCCAGCGAACAGCGGGCCAGCACCGCCCGGCCGCTGCGCGGGATCAGATAGGTCGCCTCCGGCCGCTCGATCACCCGGAGCCCCATCGTGTTCAGGTTGGGCATCAGCCAGGTCATCACCGTCCAGGTCGAGACCCCGGCGCTGATCATCAGGCAGCAGGCCACCAGCATCGGCCACATCAGGGCCTTCCATTCCGGCCGCGCTGCGTTCGCGCTCTGCCTCATGAGGTGCTTCCTCACGCGCAGCAGGTAGCCTTCCGTATCGGTCTTGATTGTAGCCAGCGCGTTTTCGGCAATGGTCTTCAAATCGGTCCTGAAGCTCTGCAACTGTGCGTCGATCGAGGCGGCGTTCTCTGCCCTGATCCGCTCCATGTCTGCGTTCAGCTTTTCGCTCAGCCGTTGCTTCGGCTCTCCAGTCTTCATGGAAAATCTCTCCTCTCAGGCGAAACCGTTCTTCGGTCTCGGGGTCTTTGACGGTCAGGTAATTCTTGCCCGCGCGGGGCACTTCGAAACCCGCATCGGTCAGCGCAGCGATCATTCCGGCACGGTCCTCGATCAGCCCCATGGAAATCTGGTCGCCGATCCAGGCATGGAGCCCGTCGCGCCCGGCGGCGCGGTCGGGCGCTTCGGACACCGGCTTGACCTCGGCCGCGCGTTCCACATCCATGGGATCGGCCCAGTCGTGGGTCTTGTTCATCAGGTCGCGCAGGCTGTCGAAGGCGCGTTCGTAGCCGGGGGGCGCGATGTTGAGGCTGCGTCCGCTGTGCAGCTCCATGCGCGGCGTGCAGAAATGCAGCTCGACGCGATCCTCGTGGGTGTGGCGCACCCAGAGGCAGGCGTAGCGGTCGGCGTCGAGGCCGGCGAAGGCGATCTCCTCGAAACGGTCGATCACCTCCTGCTGCTGGTCTTCGGTCGGGGCGTCCTCGCGGGCGAAGCTGACGACACCGGCGCGATAGGTCCATTTGTGCGGGCAAGCGTCGATCAGGTCGATCATGCCCTGAGGATCGCCGCGCAGGACCTCCGGCAGCGGTTCGCGGATCACGGTCATGGGCTGGCCGGATGCATCGCGGATCAAGTCGCGGTTGTCGTCATAGGCCAGCACGGTGCGGGCGGTCAGGTATTCGACAGGCCCCGCGCCGCCGCCCTTGCCGTTGGGGAAAAACTTGATCAGCATCCGGGCGGCCTCCGGTGCTGGGCGATGATCTCCGCCAACCGCCGCTCGATGCCGACCAGCGCCGCCGCCACGCGCAGGGCCTCGATCTCGCTGGCCCGGCCCGCGCGGGTCGCCGTGTTGAGCCACCGCGCGATCTGGTTGAGGTTCCCGCCATAGCGGGACACAGCCAGCACGAGTGCGGGATCGACACGGGGCGCAGGCTTGCGCCGCTTCGGAGCCGCACCCGTGGCGAGCTGCCGAAGCATGGCGGACATGGACAGTCCGCGATCCGCAGCCGCCTGCCGGATCAGCGCCTTTTCCTCGGAGGAGCAGTAGAAGAACACGGCTTCCTGCTTCTCCGAGGGGATCGCGCCCCGCGCGGTCCGGTTGGGGTTCGAAGGGGAGGCTTGCCGCCCCTCGCAAGGCCCCGGTTTGACGGTCGAAGACCTAGAACCGGGTCGCCTTGCTCTTTGCACTTCACCAGAACTCATGACCCCACCCGACATCAAGCCGAGGCGCGAAGTGCGCGAACTAACGGACTATTCAGGGTCGCGGCTAAAGGGCGAGCACTCTTCCCGGCCTGATTGCCGTCAATCTCGCCAGTGGCTGTGAAGTCATCCGGAAAGGCCATTTTTTCTTTTTTTGTATTTTTTGAATCTTCTCTTTTCTCTTGTGGCGGCAGGGTGTCCCCACCCTGATCGCACCCTGCCGCCACCCTGATGGCCTCCTGCATCTGAACTCTGTCAGCTGCTCGCTGCATCTTGGCTTCCGCTTCTACGAGACCAAGCATCACATCTTCGAACTCGCGAGCAACCGACGCGCCGTATTCCCGAAACTCTTCCTCTAGAAACGGTCGCAGGTTCCGAAACACGACCCCCGCGGTCGCCAGGAATACGCGAATTTCATCGACGATCTTCGGCCCGTGCTCGCTGCCCGCTTTGAAACGCTGCGCCCGAGCGAGGCACCCCAGGACGAACTCAGCGATAGAGCGGCGACAAATGTCAGTGGTCGGCAGTTCGCCGGACAGATAACCCTGCGCCAGGTTCTGGACGCGCGAGAGATTGTCAGGACAATTTATGGACCGAAACCAACCAGAGATTCTGAGCAGTTCGACCTCTGAATCATATTCAAGCAACTGCGCATCGTTCAGTCGCTGAACCGAGACTTGCAGCTGCTCCTCTGTAATCCCTGCCTCGGATGCAAAGAGAGAACGTGGATATCTGAACAAGCCGGAATAATCGGCCTGAGAACTCAGATGTGCGGTGAAGTAGACGTTTCTGTCTGTGCAACTTCGAAGGCCGCGAAAAGCAGCTGAGTTAAGCAGCGAGACATTGAGCATGGCAAATTTCTTGCGCGCCATAGGGCAAACCTTTCCCGTCAACCCAATTGCGGTTGGGCTGGCGATTGCCGGTGTTCGGCATCTGTCATGGGGTTGAAATCTGGGGCGCGTTTGTCCTAGGATTCCGGTGATTACGCGAATACGACAAGGCCCCGCCCCGTGCGGGGCTTTGTACTTTGGAGCCTATGCCGCATCACCAGGAGAGACGCGGTTCTCTTCGATGTAAGCGTTCAGATCGCGCCCGAGGTATTTCACCCGCCGACCGAACTTGACCCATGCCGGGCCCACCCGCCGGTGACGCCACTGCGCCCGTTTCGCGCGAGGGGCGATAAGATCAAGCTCTTTGTCACCATCATCGTAGACACGTTCGTTCTCAAAAATCTCCATTGTTCCGACATCGCCTTTCTTCGGTTGCGTTCGACTACATCCATATTGACCAGCCTGCCGCAAACGTCCTAGCGCAATCGAAAAAGCAACATCTTTCTACTTGAAAACAATGACTTGCATTCTTTTCTGTTTGATTGGTTTGGTATGCGTTGCCATGTTCAGGAGATCTCGGAACAGATACGGGAACTGAACAATGTGCGAATGGTCGAAACCAGGAACACGCGCCGCGAGTCGTTGCGCTTGAGCGTAGTCCAAATACACATATGCCAGCACCGGCTCGTAGAGCGCCCATAGCTTCTGTAGTGATCGAGGACTTCGTCCTAGGTAGTTCCGTGCGACTTCGATCCCTTCCGTATCGAGCACGCTCTTATATTCTTGCTGGGCAAACCCCTGTGCGTCAGCATATGCCGTTCCCTTGGATGACCCATGAATGACGATCCGGCGCAGCACATCTCCTAGGCGCATGACGTCCTGGCACATTTCATCCTGACCCAAGGCGCATTGTTTCACTGCATATCGAACAGCGCCTTCAAGCAACAATGGATCAGAGCCAGGGGTTGGCCACAGTGCGTCCCGCCTACCGGTCTTCAGGTACTGATCCCGAGCTCGAATCTCCAGCAGCCCGGTATGCAGCTTCAAAAAGTTGGCCTTCGTCTTAGTTGCTATTAGCAGCGCTCGTATGGCGAGCCACGCGGCGTCAAACTCCGAAATGAAAGACAGGTGGGAAATTCTTGCCGCGACATGTTCGATTTCAGTTGCCACAGATCAGCCCCCACGTTGCGAACAAGCGAAATGGTTCCAATCGCGCATCAGTTCGCGCCTTCTGGAAAGAAGATCAGATCGCGCATAGGCTCGCTCCACCTCCGACCCGACCTTGTGCCCCAAGCTCATTTCCGCCACCTCGCGTGGGTGATGACCCTCCTCGGCAGCCCAATCCCGAAATGCTGATCTGAAACCGTGCACGGTCACGCCGTCGATATTCATACGCCGGAGCAACATCAGCATCGACATGTTCGACAGCGGCTTGTGCCGGCGCTGGCCTTCAAAAACGCATTCAGAGCGCAGTGCCTTCAATGGCTCGATAATTGCCAACATCTGATCTGTAAGCGGGACGCGGTGTTCAGCACCCGTCTTGGTGCGTTCTTCTGGGATCGTCCAAATCAAGTCGTCAAAGTCAAACTCCTCCCAGACAGCTTGCAGAACCTCGCTGGTTCGGCACCCGGTCAGGCAGGTGAACATCAACGCTTTGGCCGCCATGCCGCTTTGTTGCGAGAGCTGCGCGTAGAATGCGGGCACATCCTGCCAGCGCATTGCGTTATGGTGCTTCACCTTCGCCTTCACGCGCGGCAGCACACGGGCGTCCATCACGACCGCCACGGGGTTTTCACCCTCGCGGTAGCCACGAGACCGGGCCACATCGAGGACCGCCTTCATCCGCTGCGCCACCCTGCGCGCGGTTTCGTGTTTCTCGGTCCAGATCGGCGACAACACCTGCAAGATTTCCGGCTGGTCGATATCCGAGACCGGCATCCGGCCGATCTTGGGAAAGGCATAGTCCGCAAGCGTGTTGATCCACTGTTGGCCGTGCTTCGGATTCTTCCAGGTCGGCAAGCGCTCGATGTGGACCTGCCGGGCGACCTCTTCGAAACAGGGCACGTCCTGATCCTTGTGGTATTTCGGGTTGAGGCCTTGCTTGGCGAGGCGGCGGTACTCCAGGGCGCGTTCACGAGCCACGTTGAGTGTCACGACGTCAGCACCGCCGAGGCCGAAATCGGTGCGAAGCGGCTTTCCCTGCCGATTCCGCTGTCCCTTCACCGTGACGCGGACGATCCAGCGCCGCGCGCCGGATGGATCGACCACCAGATACAGCCCGTGGCCGTCTCCATGTCGCCCAGGGCCGAGCGTTCGGACCAGATTCTTCGTCAGCTTTCCCGAGGTATAGGCCATATAAAATACCACAGTTCGTACCACCAAATGAACAGAACAGAGCGCAATCGAAACGAAGCCAATGAAATCAACGAACGCAGATGAGCGCATAAGTTCAGTAACTTATACGCTATCAAGCGGTCCCATGGGGTTCAATGAAAATGGTGGGTGGCGGAGACGAAGGGATTCGAACCCTCGAAACGGTCTCCCGTTTACTCCCTTAGCAGGGGAGCGCCTTCGACCACTCGGCCACGTCTCCGCCGACGCGTATAGCCAAGGAAACATAGGGAATACAAGGCCATTCTGCCCGTCTTCCGAAAAACCTTGCCACAGGCGAAAACTGGCCCGGGAGCCACGGGGAAACACTGAAAAACACCGGATCCGGGCAGAGCCGGGTCGATTTCCCTTGCAGCGAAAGCGCCCCCGACGCCCGGTGCGGCGTGGCGCATGCCAGCAAGGGGTTCCAACGCGAGTTGGCCCCCAACGCCTGCACCTGCGGGCTTCAGGCCAGGTGCATGACCGTCGGCACTCTTCCCGTGCCGGCACAGGCCTTCAGGTCTTCTGCGCCGCAGGATTTAAGGATAACGAAGGGCGTGTAATGTCCAGTGCTGCCTCGCCCCTCTTCTTCACGGTGTCCAATCAGTTCATCTCTGACTGGCTGGGCGCATTGCGGCCTCTGTGCTCCGAGGATCACTTCGCGTCCCTTCTTGAGCGGTCCGACCTGCCGGCACGACACCACGAGCGAAAGGGCCGGGTCACGCTGGACCAGATCGTCCGCCTGTATCAACTGGCCGCGGTGGAAACCGGGGACGAGATGATGGGGCTGTGGTCGCGCCCCATCCGGCCGCGGGCCTTGCAACACCTGCTGACATCCGTGCGCGAGGCGACGTCCCTGGCCTCTGCGCTCTATCGGTTCTCGACCTTCTGGAACCTGCTGCTGGACGACTACCGGCTCGACCTCGTGGAAACGGATGCCACGCTCACGCTGCGGCTTGTGGCGCAAGGCGACACGCCACCACAGCGGTTCGGCCACATGCTGATCCTCAAACTGGCCCACGGCCTGATATCCTGGCTTGCCCGATACGAAGTCCCGGTCAAAGCGGTGGAGTTCGCGTTTCAGCGCCCCCCGTTCGAAGAGGACTATGCCGTCATATTCCCCGCGCAGGCAGGCTTCGGCAGGCCGGCGACATCCCTGGTCTTCGATCAAGAGGCGCTGGGGCCGGTCCGGATACGCACCGCCACCGATCTCGAGGTCTTCCTGCGCAACGCGCCCCGCGACTGGATCTTCACGCGCTCCAGCGAACATACCCAGTCGCTGCGCGTGCGCGCCTATCTCGGCAATACAGGGTGGGAGACCGCGAGCCTCTCTGGCGCCGCGCGCGCCCTGCACGTGACGCCGCGCACCCTGATCCGCAGGCTTCGGGCGGACGGCACGTCGTTTCAGTCGATCAAGGACGCGCTGCGCCGTGATATTGCGATCCGGCACCTTCAGGCCGGCAATCGCAGTGTCGAGGCCATTGCTCAGGACGTCGGGTATTCATCGGCGGCGAGTTTCCACAAGGCCTTTCGACGGTGGACTGGCAAATCCCCCAGCGCGTATCGACGCGCACAAATGTTCAATCCATAGTTTTGTCACTTTCGGACAACAGGCTGTCACCTCACGATATGGCGTGTCGCCGCTGAGATCGCTACTTTGCATTTGGAAATAGAATTTAAACCTGCAAAGCACGTCCGGGTCGCCTGACACTCGCCTTCTTACGGTTGGCGAAATCCGACAGTGCGCCGCCTTGAAGGGACCGCTCTGATGTCCGAGAAACTGGATGCCATCCTTGCCGCCGCCCACGATCACGCCACCGGGGTCATCGCGCCCAATGTCGACGGTTGGAACACCGCCCGGAAATGGCCGCGCGACGCCTCCGACAAGGCGGGGGCCGCCGGCCTGACGGGCCTCTACGCCCCCGAGGAATGGGGCGGCCAGGGCTTGCCCCTGTCCGAGGGCATCCAGGTCTACGAACAGCTTGGCCTGGGCGACGGGGCCTATGCTTTTGCGCTCTCCATGCACAACATCTGCACCTATGCGGGATGCGGCTACGGCACGCAGGCGTTCAAAGACCAGTGGGCGCGCGACCTGACATCGGGGCGCAAGCTGGCGAACTTCGCTTTGACCGAGCCGCAGTCGGGGTCGGACCCGATGCAGATGTACACCCGCGCCACGATCAACGATGACGGCACGTGGACGATCAGTGGATCGAAGGCATGGGTCAGCTTGGCGGGTGAGGCCGACATCTACTTCACCGTTGTCAAAACCAGCGATGCACCCGGCCACAAGGACATGGCGATGATCGCCATTCCCGCCGACGCACCGGGGATCAGCTTTGGCTCGATCTACGACACGCCATCCTACAACTTCCTGCCCATGTCCGAGATGTATCTCGACAAGGTCGTGGTCAGCGAGGACAACATCATCCTGCCCATCGGTCAGGGCTTTCAGGGGTCCCTGATGGCCATCGACATCGCCAGGGTCTCGATTGCATCCGGCTGCTGTGGCTTGATGCAGGCGGCGCTCGATACCGCCCTGTCCTATTCGAAGAACCGCAGGATGTTTGGCGGAAAGAACCTTGATCTGGACGGCATCCAGTGGATGCTGGGCGAGGTCGCAACCGATCTCGAGGTGTCCAGGCTGCTCTATCGCAAGGCTGCAGCGGCGCTTGGCACATCGGAAGGCCCGTTGATGGCCGCTCATGCGAAACGCTTTGTGCCCGATGCCGCGTTGAAAGCAGCGAACACCTGCACCCAGGTTCTCGGGGGGGCGGGGTTGCTGCAACCTTACGGCCTGGACCGTCTGTCGCGTCTTGCACAGATGTTGCGGATCGTCGACGGCACCACGGAAATCAGCCGTGTTGTCATCGGGCGGGCATTGCAAAAGCGCGCGGCCGGATTGCCCGACATGACCGTGCCCACGGGGTTCGGCGAAACGGCGGACAGTGACGCGACGCGCAAAGCCGGCTAGTCCGGCTACGCCCTCAGGATCCTTGACGGGGGGGGGGGGCGAACGCGGCCTCTTACGTGTTGAACAGAAAGTGCAGCACGTCGCCGTCCTTGACGATATACCCCTTGCCCTCGGCGCGCATCTTGCCGGCTTCCTTCGCCGCCTGCTCGCCGCCCAGCCCGACGAAATCCTCGTAGGCGATCGTTTCGGCCCGGATGAAGCCTTTCTCGAAATCGCCATGGATGACCCCCGCCGCCTGCGGCGCCGCGGTGCCGGTGCGGATCGTCCACGCCCGCGCTTCCTTGGGGCCGACGGTGAAATAGGTTTCGAGGTGCAACAGGTCATAGCCTGCCCGGATCAGCCGGTCGAGGCCCGCCTCTTCCAGCCCCATTTCCTCAAGGAACATCTCGGCTTCCTCGGCATCCAGCTGGCTGATCTCCTCTTCGATCTGGGCCGAGATGATCACATGCGCCGCGCCCTGTTCCTCGGCCATCTTCGCCACGGCGGCGGAATGATCGTTGCCATTCGCCGCGTTCGCCTCGTCCACGTTGCACACGTACAGGATCGGCTTCGAGGTCAGCAGTTGCAGGTTCTTCCACGCCTTCATATCCTCGGCATCCACCTCGACCAGCCGCGCGGGCTTGCCCTCGTCCAGCATGGCCTGCGCCGCGGCCAGCAGACGGTCGGCCTGCACCGCTTCCTTGTCATTGCCCTTCAGCTTGCGCACCAGCCCCGCGCGCCGCTTCTCGATGCTTTCCAGGTCGGCCAGCATCAGCTCTGTCTCGATCACCTCGGCGTCCTCCACCGGGTTCACGCGGCCCTCGACATGGGTCACGTCGCCATCCTCGAAACAGCGCAGCACATGGGCAATCGCATCCGTCTCGCGGATGTTGGCCAGAAACTGGTTGCCCAAGCCCTCGCCCTTGCTGGCCCCCTTCACCAGGCCCGCGATATCCACGAACGTCATGCGCGTCGGAATGATTTGCTTGGACTGCGCAATCGCCGCCAGCTTGTCCAGCCGCGCGTCGGGCACCGCCACCTCGCCCACATTGGGCTCGATCGTGCAGAACGGAAAATTCGCCGCCTGCGCCGCCGCCGTACGGGTCAGCGCGTTGAACAGCGTCGACTTGCCCACGTTGGGCAGCCCCACGATTCCCATCTTGAAGCCCATGATGCACCTCTTTGCTCTCGTTCCGGCGCCTTCTATGCCCAAGCCGCGCCCAGCGCAACGCCCCCGCTTTTTCTTGCCTCAAATACTCATTTCCGGCGTCTGCCGCACGCACATCCCATTGCATTTCCGCGCCGCATTCGCCAAACCATGCCGGAACATCACGACGGGACCGCAACATGACACGCATCGACGCCAAATTCGAAGACCTGCGCAACGCGAACAAGAAGGCCTTCGTGGCCTACGTCATGGCCGGCGACCCCGATTTCGACACCTCGCTCGAGGTGGTCAAGGGCCTGCCCGCCGCCGGTGTCGACATCATCGAACTGGGCCTGCCCTTCACCGACCCCATGGCCGACGGCCCCACGATCCAGCTCGCCGGCCAGCGCGCGCTCGAAGGCGGGATGACCCTGCAACGCACGCTCGACATGGCCGCCGAATTCCGCAAGGGCGACGACACCACGCCCATCGTGCTCATGGGCTACTACAACCCGATCTACAATCGCGGGGTCGAGACCTTTCTGAAAGACGCCAAAGAGGCCGGCATCGACGGGCTGATCGTGGTGGACCTGCCGCCCGAGGAAGACGACGAACTGTGCATTCCCGCGCAGAAGGCCGGGCTGAACTTCATCCGCCTCGCCACCCCCACCACCGATGACAAGCGCCTGCCCAAGGTGCTGACCAACACCTCGGGCTTCGTCTACTACGTCTCGATCACCGGCATCACCGGCGCGGCGGCGGCCGAGGCGGCCGATGTCGGCCCCGAGGTGAAACGCATCAAGTCGCAGACCGACCTGCCCATCGTCGTGGGCTTCGGCATCCGCACGCCCGAAAGCAGCCGCGAGATCGCATCCGTGGCCGATGGCTGCGTCGTCGGTTCCGCCATCGTCGGCAAGCTGGCCGACGGCGACAGTCCCGCGCAAGTGCTCGACTTCGTCAAGGGCCTCGCCGACGGCGCGCACTCGGCCTAAAGCGCCGGCCGCGCCCCGTCCATCGTCAGAAGTGGACCATAGGCATCGGGCCTCCGGTCGCGGAACACGCCCCACCCGGCGCGCATTTGCGCGATTTCCTCCAGGTCGAAGTTTTCCACGATAACCATTTCCGAGCGGTCGTCGGCCTTCTTCCGGACCTCGCCTTTCGGCCCGGCAATGAACGACCGGCCCCAGAATTCGGTCTCACCCAGGTCGCCCGCCTCGCGTCCGACCCGGTTCGCCGCCACCAGCGGCGTCAGGTTGGCGCCCGCATGGCCGCGCATCACGGTTTCCCAGTGGTCATGGCAATCCGACCCGATCGCGGTGGGATAGAGCAGGATATCAGCGCCCTTCAACGCCATGATCCGGGCCGATTCCGGGAACCACTGGTCCCAGCAGATCGCCGCGCCCACCTTGCCATGGGCGGTCTGGAACACCTGGAACCCGGTATCGCCATAGCTCGTGTATATCTTCTCGAAGCACCCCGGCGGCCCGCCGGGGATGTGCGTCTTGCGGTAGACCCCCAGAACCGCGCCGTCGGCGTCGATCATCGCGTTGGTGTTGAAATAGGCGTTGTTCGCCTTCTCGAAGAAGTTGACGGGGATCACCACGCCCAGATCACGCGCCAGTGTCTGCATGTGGCGCACGATGGGGCCGTCCAATCCCTGCGCCAGCCTGAAATGCTCGGGCTTCCAGTCCATGAAGCCGAAGAAGTGCAGCCCCACGCTTTCCTGCGGCAGGATCACCTGCGCCCCCTGCGCGGCGGCTTCGCGGATCAGACGCTCGGCCTTGTTAAGGTTGTCTTCCATATCCCAGCTACAGCGCATCTGGGTCGCAGCGACGGTCAGGGTCATCGGGCCTCCGGGGTCAACAGGGTTCGTTCCATGCTGAAAGCGTTCTCGCCGCGACAAATGCCGATCCCCGACATCCCCTGTCGTTTTCCGGCCATCCGCTATGCCGTCACCCGGTCGCATGGACTCGGGCGCCGATCCCGGCTACTGGTCAACAAACCTGACCAAAGCCCGAGACGTCCGCCATGCCCGTCATCACCAACATCGACGACCTGAAAAAGATCTACCGCCGCCGCGTGCCCAAGATGTTCTACGACTACGCGGAATCGGGCAGCTGGACGGAACAGACCTTCCGCGAGAACACCAGCGATTTCAGCGACATATATCTGCGCCAGCGCATCGCCGTGGACATGTCGAACCGCTCCACCGCCAGCCGGATGATCGGCCAGGATGTCTCGATGCCCGTGGCCCTCGCCCCCGTGGGCCTGACCGGAATGCAGCACGCCGACGGCGAGATCAAGGCCGCCCGCGCCGCCGAGGCATTCGGCGTGCCCTACACGCTCTCGACCATGTCGATCTGCTCGATCGAGGACGTGGCGGCCCACACGGAAAAGCCGTTCTGGTTTCAGGTTTACACCTTGAAAGATAACGATTTTATGCAGCGGCTGTTTGACCGCGCCAAGGCCGCCAACTGCTCGGCGGCGGTCATCACCGTCGACCTGCAAGTGCTGGGCCAGCGCCACAAGGACCTCAAGAACGGTCTCAGCGCGCCGCCTAAACTGACCGTTAAGTCCATTGCCGACATGATGACCAAGGTGCAGTGGGGCCTCGGGATGCTGGGCACCAAGCGGCGGTTCTTCGGCAACATCGTCGGCCACGCCAAGGGCGTTTCGGACCCCTCGTCGCTCAGCTCCTGGACCGCCGAGGCGTTCGACGAGGCGCTCAACTGGGACCGTATCCGCGAGTTTCGCAAGATGTGGGACGGCCCGCTCATCATCAAGGGCATCATCGACCCCCGCGATGCCCGCGAGGCGCTGAACGTCGGCGCCGACGCCATCGTCGTGTCCAACCACGGCGGCCGACAACTCGACGGCGCGCTTTCCGCCATCCGCGCCCTGCCCCAAATCATGGACGCCGTGGGCGACAGGATCGAGGTCCATTTCGACAGCGGCATCCGCTCGGGCCAGGACGTGCTCAAGGCCGTCGCCCTCGGCGCCAAGGGCACTTACATAGGCCGCGCCTATGTCTATGGCCTCGGTGCCATGGGGCAAGAGGGTGTGACCAAGGCGCTCCAGTGCATCCACAAGGAGCTTGATGTTTCCATGGCGTTTTGCGGCCACACCGACATCACCAAGGTCGACCGAGATATCCTGATGGTTCCAAAGGATTTTTCCGGCGACTGGCAATAGGCGGGGAACATCGCCCCACCCCCTGCGTTCGCCTGTCATGCAAGCGCAGGAGCCGTGACATGCCCGATACCGTCTTTCAGACCGTCGTGGCGGTCGCCGTCATCATCCTGCTCGCCCGCGTCAACGGCCTGCGCTCCTTCTCCAAGATGTCCAGCTTCGACTTCGCCCTGACGCTGGCCAGCGGCTCGGTCGTCGCCACGCTGATGACCACCTCCAGCCGCTTCCTGCCCGGCATCCTCGCGCTCGCCGCACTCTTCGCCCTGCGCTTCGCCATCTCGGCGCTGCGCGTGCATTTTCGCGCCGTCGAACATCTGGTGGATACGCGCCCCATCATCCTGATGCACGAGGGCCGCATCCTCGACGACAACCTGCGCCTCGCCCGCGTCACCCGCGCGGATATCCGCGCCAAGCTGCGCGAGGCCAACGCGCTTCAGCCCGACCAGGTCCGCGCAGTGGTCATGGAAGCCACCGGCGATGTCAGCGTCCTGCATGGCGACCGGCTCGACCCGTCGCTGCTCGAAGGCGTCTCCTGGGGCCGCGTGACGCCACCCGCCGAGACCGCGCGCACCTGATCCCCGGAATCCCGCAAAACCTTGCATATTTGGGCTTTTCAAGCCGCCCTTAATCCTCTAAAGCGACGGCTTCACGCGGGGCTACAGCCTTGGAGGAGCCCCGCCTTTGCATATGGAGAATTACAAATGGCTGGAGAAATTCCTGATCTTCACGCCCAGGAACGCACGGGGACGGGCAAGGGCGCCGCTCGTGCTGCACGCCGCGATGGCATGGTTCCGGGGATCGTATTCGGGGGCGACGTCGAACCGCTGCCCGTCAACATTCCGTTCAACGTCCTGTTGAAGCGGCTGAAACAGGGCCGGTTCAAGTCCACCCTGTTCAACCTCAAGGTTGACGGCCACGACGATGTCCGCGTGATCTGCCGCGACGTCCAGCGCGACGTGGTAAAGGACCTGCCGACTCACTTCGACCTGATGCGCCTGCGCCGCACGACCAAGATCAACCTCTTCATCCCCGTCGAGTTCATCAACGAGGAAGAGTGCGAGGCGCTGAAAACCGGCGTTCTGACCGTGATCCGCAACGAGATCGAGCTGGTGGTGACCGCCGGCGACATCCCCGAAAGCATCACCGTCGACCTCAGCCTGATGGAAAACATCGGCGACACGATCACCATCAGCCAGGTTCAGCTGCCCGAGGGCGCGAAACCCACGATCGACCGTGACTTCGTGATCTGCAACATCGCGGCCCCGTCGGCGCTGAAATCCGATGCCGAGGACGAAGACGAAGACGTCGCAGCCGACGAGGTTCCGGCAACCGAGCAAGAGGCCGGCCCGGACAGCGTCGAAGAAGCGGAAGGCGGCGAAGACTAAGCTCTTCCCCCGGTTTGCGAAAACATCAACGCGAGGGTCCCGGCCCTCGCGTTTTTCATGTGTGCCGCAAACGCCGGAAACACAGGATGCGCCCCCGCGATGGCCCCGGATCGTAGGTCAGGCCGGAGGCCGACATGCAATCCACGATCTGCTTGATCACCCGGTCGGGATACTGGTTGGGGTGAAGTTCCATCATCACCGCCCGCACATGCGCAGGCCAGGGCGCGTCGAACAGATGCCGCTCGGCCCCTTCCACGTCCATGATCACCAAGTGCGGCCGGTGCTCCTGCAACAGGCCCGAAAGCGGCAGCATAGGCACCGTCACCAGCTTGTCGGCGTCCGCCTCGTCGTCCGCGATCCGCCCGGCCCAGAACACCTTCTTGGGATCGAACGCGATCTCCTCCGCATCGCCCTCCCCGGTCACCGCCCCGTGGATCAGCCGCGCCGCCTGATACCCATTGCGATCAAGGTTGGCGCGAATGACCGGCAGCATCGCCGGGTTGGCCTCCACCGTCACCACGTTCGCGGCGCCCGCGACGCCCGCGCAGATCGACGCGATGTACCCCACGCCCGCGCCCAGCTCCAGCACGCGCATCCCTTCGCGCAGCCGCATTTGTGCCGCGTGCGCCTCGTGCGCCTCGTAGGTGCCGGTCTCCAGCTTGCCCGCCACCCGTTCGTTCAGCATGTCGTCGGGCACCACCAGCGTGACCCCGTTGACCGCATATTCACCCATCCTGCCCCGCCTGTCCCTGCCGGTCGTGTGTTGATTCAGCGCAGCGCGCCGCGTAGACCATCCTCACCAAAGAACAGGTGATCGGCAATGCTGCTTTTCGTGGGCCTCGGCAATCCGGGCGGAAAATATGAGAAGAACCGCCACAACATCGGCTTCATGGCGCTGGACCGCATCGCCTCCGATCACGGCTTCGCGCCCTGGCGGTCCAAGTTCCAGGGCCAGCTGACCGAAGGCAAGCTCGGCTCCGAAAAGGTTCTGCTGCTCAAGCCCGAAACCTTCATGAACAAGTCCGGGCAATCGGTCGGCGAGGCCATGCGCTTTTACAAGCTGGAGCCGTCGGACGTCATCGTTTTCCACGACGAGCTCGACCTCGCCCCCGGCAAATGCCGCGTGAAACAGGGCGGCGGCCACGCCGGCCACAATGGGTTGCGCTCCATCCACGCCCATATCGGTGAGGATTATGGCCGCGTCCGCCTCGGCGTCGGCCATCCGGGCCGCAAGGACCTGGTGTCGCATTACGTGCTTCAGGATTTCGCCAAGGCCGATGGTGACTGGCTGGACGATCTGCTGCGCGGCCTGTCCGATGGCGCGCCCGAACTGGCCGCGGGCCATAGCGACAAGTTTCTCAACGCCGTCTCGCTGCGCACCGCGCCCGCCCGTTCCTCGAAAACCGCGCCGAAACCCGCGGCCGAACAGCAACCTGACGCGAAACCGGCCGCAAAGCCGGACGCGCCGCCCGCATCCCCGGACACCGAAGACCGCAGCCCGCTGCAAAAGCTCATGGACAAGTTCCGCTAACGCCGCGTTCCACTTGCCGCACCGCGCCCCCGGTGCTTTGCTGCCCCACGGGGAGGATCACATCATGTGCCGCATCCTGAAATGGACGCTTCGGATCGTTGCAGTTCTGGCCATCGTCGCCATCGGCATCGGTATCTGGAAGCGCGACGAGATCACCCGCCTCATGGCGGTCAACAGCCTCTTCGAGCCCGAACATATCGTCGGGAATTTCTCCAACATGGACGCGGCCTTCCTGCACACGCCCGTGCCGCGCGGCGACCGCCCCGTCATGCCGTTGCCAGGCGGCGCCCAGATGACCCTTCCCGACGGCACCGAGGACTGGATCGAGACGCGCGCCGTCACCTCGCTGCTGGTCCTGCACCATGGCGAGGTCGTCCACGAAAGCTATCACCTGGGCACGACACCCGACGACCGCCGCATAAGCTGGTCCGTGGCCAAGTCCTTTCTTTCCGCGCTGATGGGCATTGTCGTGGCCGAGGGCGATATCGCATCGCTCGACGATCCTGTGACGCAATACGCGCCGAGGCTGAGCGGCAGCGCCTATGACGGGGCCACCATCCGCAACGTCCTGCAAATGACCAGCGGTGTGCGGTTCGACGAGGATTACCTCGACTACGATTCCGACATCAATCGCATGGGCCGCGTGCTGGCCCTGGGCGGCACGATGGACGGCTTCGCCGCTGGCCTCACCGAGCGGGACGCGGAGCCCGGCAAGCGTTGGCACTACGTTTCCATCGACACCCATGTCCTGGGCATGATCATCCGCGGCGCGACGGGCCGCGACATCCCCGCGCTGCTGTCGGAAAAGATCATCGCGCCCCTGGGGCTCGAGACCGCGCCCTACTACATCACCGACGGCGAGGGCGTGGCCTTCGTCCTCGGCGGTCTCAACCTGACCACCCGCGACTACGCCCGTTTCGGCCTGATGATCGAACAGAACGGACAACTGGGCGGCCGTCAGGTCGTCCCCGCCGACTGGATCGCGGCCTCCACGACGCCCAGCGCCCCGACCGAGCCGGGCCAGATCGGCTATGGCTACCAGTGGTGGATCCCCCAAGGCGCAGAGCCCGGACAGTTCATGGCCCGCGGCATCTACGGCCAGTACATCTATATCGACCAGGGGCGCGATGTGGTCATCGTCACCACCGCCGCCGATCGCGCCTTCCGCGAGCCCGGCGTAAATGATGCCAATATCGCTATGTTCCGGCAGATCGCGGACGCGCTCTAGCACGGCGCTGCCCTTGCACCCACGTCGCCTGATGTGCACCATATGCCCACCCGGGACCCAAGGAGCATCGCATGGCAATCGAAATGGACACTTCCGTCAACGTGCTGGGCGGCAAGCTCGAAAGCTGCTCGACCACGCCCATGACCGGCTTTTTCCGTGACGGCCATTGCAACACCTGCGCCGCCGACCAGGGCAGCCACACGGTCTGCGCCCTGATGACCGCCGAATTTCTCGCCTATTCCAAATATGTCGGCAACGACCTGTCCACGCCGCGCCCGGAGTTCGGTTTCGACGGGCTGAAACCCGGCGACCACTGGTGCCTCTGCGCCGGGCGCTTCCTTCAGGCGCATGACGAGGGCTGCGCGCCCAAGGTGCGGCTGGAGGCCACCCACGCCCGCGCACTCGATATCGTGCCGATCGACGTGCTGAAACAACACGCCTCCGACGCGACATCCTGAGGCTCGTTCACCCTTCTCCAAATGCGCATTCAGGGCCCCGTATGCGGCCCCTTGTTTGGCCGGGGTCCGCCAAAGCCGGCCCGGCGTTGCAGGGAAAATCAGGAACTCACACCGCAACGGCACGTTCTTCCACCGGGACGTCAAACCCGGAGGAGTGACGCCACACCCGTCCTCCCGACCGTTTGTAAACGCGAAAGGAGACACGAACATGAAGACCCTGACGACAACGATCCTGACATCCGCCGCGCTGGTCACAGCCGCTCCCGCGCTGGCCCAGCAGAGCGAGGGCGAGACCGATATGCCCGCCTTCTGCGAAACTGCCTTCATGCCCGCCGACAAGAACAAGGACGGCTTCATGAGCGAGCAGGAGATCAAGGACGCGCGCGACGCCGAATTCGCGGCGCTCGACCTCAACAAGGACGGCTCGGTCGACCGCGAGGAAATGGTCAACTGCATCGGCAAGGCCGAACAGAGCAACCGCGACGCCTATACCCAGGCACAAGCCGGGAACGACAAGACCGATTGGTCCGACCTGGGCACCGGCGACAAGACCGAACTCAGCGTCGAGGAATACCAGAAGCTGACGAACAAGGCGTGGCGCACCGACGACAGCGACATGAAATCGGCCGTGTCCACCGACACCGACGATGCCGAGGAATTCGCCAAGACCGCCGTCGACCGCTTCAAGATGTATGACGGTGACGGCAACGGCATCATCACCCAGGCCGAATATGAAAGCGAGATCGACAAGGACTGGAGCGACAAGGCCCTGCAAAAGCGCTTTGACGCGATGGACGCCGACGGCTCCGGCTCCCTGTCGCCGCAGGAATACCGCGGTGCCGGAACCAAGGCGCTCGACATGACCGCAGGCACGTCCGAAAGCAAGGACATGACCAACGACAGCGCCGATGCCTCGGACAGCAACGACACTAGCGCCAGCGACACGCAGAACGCCAGCGACGAGGCGACCGTGCCCGTCGTGATCTACTACTACTCGCTGGTGTAGGGAGAGGCGGATTATCAATCCGCACCACACCGGATTGGCGCGCCGGGCCTCATCGCCCGGCGCGTTTTCCGTTGAGCCGCGTCATGAGCAGGCGCAAGATGTGGCGTTCTCTCGCCGGAACCGCGCGCCCCTTCTGTCGTTTGCTTGCAGTGCGTCCGTGCGGCGCTATCTCAAGTCAATTGTAAAGCGCCCGTCGGCGCGCAAGTACCAGTAAGCGAAGGAGGTTCGCATGCGACGATTAATTGCTTTCTCCGCCACCGCTCTCCTTCTTTCCAGTGCGGCCATGGCCGATGACACCGCTGTCGCGGGTCCCGACCGCGATATCCCGTCGGACGACCTGAAAATCAACTCGGCCGGCTTTCTCTTCGACGATTCGCTTAGCGGAAACGACGACAACGACCGCGACGATCGGGGCGATGACGACGATGACCGAACCGAAGACGACCGCAAGAACGACGACAGCGGCAAGGGTCGGCCTACGCCGGACGACGGCGATCACGACGCAGAGGACGAAGACGACAAGACCGACGACTGATCGCGCTCACGCCCGAACCGGATGGGCGGCGATTCAGTCGCCCTCGGCCATATCGAACCCGAGGTGCCGTGCCACGGTGAAAATGTCCTTGTCGCCGCGTCCGCACATGTTCATGCACAGGATATGGTCCTTGGGCAGGTCGGGCGCGATCTTCATCACGTGCGCCAGCGCGTGGCACGGCTCCAGCGCCGGGATGATCCCTTCGGCCTCGCAGCACAGCTTGAACGCTTCCAGCGCTTCCTTGTCGGTGATCGACACGTATTTCGCGCGCCCGATCTCGTGCAGCCACGAATGCTCGGGTCCGATGCCCGGATAATCCAGCCCCGCCGAAATCGAGTAGCCTTCCAGGATCTGCCCGTCATCGTCCTGCAACAGGTAGGTCCGGTTGCCATGCAACACCCCGGGTCGCCCGCCGGTCAGCGACGCGCAATGCTCCATCTTCTCGTTCACGCCCTTGCCGCCGGCCTCGACGCCGATGATGTTCACCTCCTTGTCGTCGAGGAACGGATAGAACAGCCCCATCGCGTTCGACCCGCCGCCGATGGCCGCGATGATCGTGTCGGGCAGACGGCCCTCGGCCTCCTGCAACTGTTCGCGGGCTTCCTTGCCGATGATCGACTGGAAATCGCGCACCATCGCCGGATAGGGGTGCGGCCCGGCCACCGTGCCGATGCAATAGAACGTGTCGCGCACGTTGGTCACCCAGTCGCGCAGCGCGTCGTTCATCGCGTCCTTCAGCGTGCCGCGACCGCTGGTCACCGGGATCACCTCGGCGCCCAAGAGCTTCATGCGGAACACGTTGGGCCGCTGACGTTCGACGTCATGCGCGCCCATGTAGACCACGCATTTCAACCCGAATTTGGCACAGACCGTCGCCGTCGCCACACCATGCTGGCCCGCGCCGGTCTCGGCGATGATGCGGGTCTTGCCCATGCGCCGCGCCAGCAGGATCTGCCCCAGCACGTTGTTGATCTTGTGCGCGCCGGTGTGGTTCAGCTCGTCGCGCTTCATGTAGATCTTGGCGCCGCCCAGCCGCTCGGTCAGGCCCTCGGCATGGTACATCGGGCTCGGCCGGCCGACATAATGCTTCCACAGGAAATCCATCTCGTCCCAGAAGCTCTGGTCGGTCTTGGCGTTCTCGTACTGCTCTTCCAGTTCCAGGATCAGCGGCATCAGCGTCTCGGACACGAAACGCCCGCCGAATTCTCCGAAACGCCCCTTCTCGTCGGGGCCGGTCATGAAGGAGTTGAAGAGATCGTTCATGGTCATCATCCCTGTTTGCTCAAGCGTTTCGCCTTTTACCTGAGCCGTCAGCGAAAGGCGAAACGCGTGCAACGATTGGCTGTTGTGCTGCGTTTCGCGGGTAAGCTGTGAGTCAGGTTTATCGCGAAACGCTTTAGCGTCTCAATAGGGCACGGGCCCGCCGTTTTCCAGCGCATTCCTGTGCGACACGCCGCCCCGAGAATATTCGTACGAATATTCTTGGAGCCTCACCTCAGCCGCACGACATAGCCCGTGCTCAGCAATTCCGGCTCGGCCAGCAGGAAGGGCCGGAAGGGCGGCGTGGTATGGATCACCTCCCACGTGCCCGACGCCGCGAGCTTGTCCAGAACCGGCGGAAACCCCTGCTCCTCGAAGGTCGCATCCAGCAGGTTGAAGACCCCGATGCCACCGGGCCTGGTCACCCGCGCCAGATGTTCCAGCGTGACCGGCGGCGCGTGGCCCGGCCCGAACGCCCCGACGCATACAAAGCCGGCGAAGCTGTCATCCCCGAACGGCAACCCGGCGCCGGTGTCCGCCACCTCCAGCCGCTCGTAGGCACCCGTCCTGGCGGCGCAGGCCAGCATCTCCGGCGACAGGTCGCAACCCACGATCCGGCCATACCCCATCAGCCGCAGCGTCTCGCCCACCAGCCCGGTGCCACAGCACGCGTCTAGCACAGGCCCCTCCGCGTCCCCCAGGTACCGGCCCAGCAGCGCTGCGCCCAGCCCGGGCAGGCGGAACCCCCGGCTCAGGCAATCGGCATCATAGCCGGTCGACCACTTGTCGTAGATCGCCCGCGATTCCTCGGGCGTCCTGGCTCCGTACACGTCATCCAGATCCTGGCGGGTCATGCGTCTCTCCTTTGCTCCAGCTTGGGCAAAGCGGCGCGATGCGTCAATCAAGTGCCATCTTGAACCCGGTATGCGACGCGACGAAACCGATCCGCTCGTAGAACCGGCTGGCGTCTTTCCGGCCCGCGTTCATCGTCAGTTGCACCAGCGTGCACCCCGCCGCGCTGGCCCGCGCCTTGGCGTCCTCGAACATCGCCTCGCCCACGCCCTGCCCGCGCACATGCCCGGCCACGCGCACGCTTTCCACCTGCGCCCGCCGCGCGGCCCGCAGCGACAGCCCGGTGATAAAGGTGATCTGGTAGGTGGCGACGATCCGGCCCGCGTCGTCCTCGCCCACGATCAGGTGGTTGGCGCCCTCGTCGCGCATCCGGGCAAAGGCGGCCTCGTAGAGCGCGGGATCGGCGCCTTCGCGCCCCTGCCCCAGCACGTCATCGGCCAGAAGCGCCACAACGGCTGCAACATCGGTCTCGTCCGCCTCGCGGAACCGGATCATGCCCGTGCCGCGTCGGCGAAGGCGCGCATCCTGCCGTGGTCCTTCACCCCCGGCGCGCTTTCCAGCGCCGACGACAGGTCAAGCTGGCGCGCCCCGGTCACCCGGATCGCCTCGGCCACGTTCTCCACCGTCAGCCCGCCGGCCAGCATCCACGGCACGGACCACTCGCGTCCCGCAATCAGGCTCCAGTCAAAGCTCTCGGCATTGCCGCCCGGGCGGGTCGCGTCCTTCGACGGCTTGGCATCCAGCAGGATGTGGTCGGCCACCCCGGCATAGCGGTCGATGGCCGCAAGGTCGCCGGCCTCGCGCACGCCCACCGCCTTCATCACCGGCAGGCCGTAGCGGGCCTTGATCTCGGCCACCCGCTCGGGGCTTTCGGACCCGTGCAACTGCAGCATGTCCAGCGGCACCACCTCGGTCAACGCGTCCAGCAGCGCATCGTCCGCGTCCACCACCAGCGCCACCTTGGCCACGCCGGGCGGCACCGCCAGCGCCATCTCGCGCGCCAGCCGGGGCGTCACGTAGCGCGGTGATTTCGGAAAGAACACGAACCCCACATAGGCGGCCCCCGCCGCCACCGCGGCAGGGATGTCCTCGGGCCGGGTCAGCCCGCACATCTTGATCCGAATGTCCTGCGCCATGACGCCGCCGGTTAGCTGGCCTCGTCCAGAAGCGCAAGCACCTCGTCCTGGTCCTTGTTGCGCTCGCCTTTCAGCCGGCGCACCTCGGCCCGCAATGCCGCCATCTCGCGCGCCTGCCGGGCGGCCGCCGCGCGCTCCTTGGCCTCGCGGATCCACTCCCAGATGAACCCGATCACCAGCCCCGCCAAGATCCCGCCGAACATCACGATGAAGAGCGGAATCTGATACGACGGGTTCAGGGCCGCCATGCCGGCCAGTTCGCCGGGAAGGATCTGAACCTCGACCACCTGCCGGTTGGCCAGCGCGATCAGGATAAGCGCCACCGCGAAAATGGCGATCGAAGCATAGCGGATATAGCGCATCAGGATTTCCCGTTCAGTCGTTCACGCAACAGCTTGCCGGCCTTGAAGAACGGCACGTGCTTTTCCTCGACCTGCACCGATTCTCCGGTGCGCGGGTTGCGGCCGGTGCGCGCGTCGCGCTTCTTGACGGAAAACGCCCCGAAGCCGCGCAACTCGACACGGTTGCCCTCGGCCATGGCATTGGTGATCTCGTTGAAGATGGTGTTCACGATGCGCTCGACATCGCGCTGGTACAGGTGTGGATTCTCGTCGGCGATCTTCTGTATTAGTTCCGACCTGATCATCGGTTCCCCCCGGCGTTGTTCTTTGTTCGCGCAGCGTATCGACTTTAACGACTATAGATAGAAAAAGCGCAATTAGAAACTGCAACCTACCGGATGAACTCGGAAATTCGCGGGGAAAAAGCGCGGACTTCGGCTTGCTGATCCTCTTTGACCACTCAGAGTGCAGACATTTCTGGGCTCAATCAACGTGGGCTCACAAACACCAAGCACATGATTCGTAGCTTGTCATAGGCCCTTGGATATCGTCCCTGGCGGCGACACACGCCTGTCCTGCTACAGCTTGTTTCTATCCAGTTCGATCGCGGCTTGGATGAGCCCAACAAGACCTTCACGATCCACATGCCCGCCAATCGGTATCTTCACATGCCGCATCTGGCGACCATGTCCTTTCAACAATTTCAGAGGATCGCATAGTTCCGCCCCGCGTCCAAACCCAAGCGCGACATGCCCTTTCGCCGTCTGGATATAACAAACCAGCGATCTCAGCGTGAAACAGGGCCGCCCCCATTTTATCTGTTCTCGCATTTGCGCCTCCTGATCGTGTATCAGAATTCTCAGTTGCTGCGCGATGACGCGCTGGCCTTCCGAAAGGCCGGAATACCAAGTCTCAAGATCAGAGTTCATTGCCACCATCCGCCTGCAGGTCGCCTATCGTGACACGCTTCTGCTACAGTCAGCGTCGCGCAAAGCATATTTTGGGTCAAATTGATCCCAAGAGGCTGCACCGCCCCGGCAACGCGCCGCCAGTGCCAAAAAAGAAAAAGGCCCCACGTCTCCACGGGGCCTTTCAAATCTGCAAACCGTATCCGGCTTACTTGTCGTCGTCGCCTTTCAGCGCGGCGCCAAGGATGTCGCCCAGCGAGGCGCCCGAATCCGAGCTGCCATACTGTTGCACGGCTTCTTTCTCTTCCGCGATTTCGCGTGCCTTGATCGACAGGCCCAGACGGCGGGTCTTGCTGTCCACGTTGGTCACGCGCACGTCGACCTTGTCACCGACCGAGAAACGCTCGGGGCGCTGCTCGGAACGGTCACGCGACAGGTCGGAGCGGCGGATGAAGGATTTCATGCCCTCGTATTCCACCTCGATGCCGCCATCCTCGATCGAGGTGACCTCGACGGTGATGATCGAGCCGCGCTTCACGCCGCCCACGGCCTCGGCGAACTTGTCGCCGCCCAGGTTCTTGATCGACAGCGAAATGCGCTCTTTCTCCACGTCCACTTCCGAGACGACGGCCTTGACCACATCGCCCTTCTTGTAGCTCTGGATCGCGTCTTCGCCGCGCTCGTCCCAGCTGAGGTCCGACAGGTGAACCATGCCGTCGATGTCGCCATCGAGACCGATGAACAGGCCGAACTCGGTGATGTTCTTGACCTCGCCCTCGACCTCGGTGCCCTCGGGGTGCGTTTCCGCAAACACTTCCCACGGGTTGCGCATGGTCTGCTTGAGGCCCAGAGATACGCGGCGCTTGGCCTGGTCGATCTCCAGCACCATGACCTCGACCTCCTGGGACGTGGACACGATCTTGCCGGGATGGACGTTCTTCTTGGTCCACGACATCTCGCTGACGTGCACCAGGCCCTCGACACC